>JAEYTW010000779.1 GCA_023433835.1 Pseudomonadota bacterium
CCTGTTCCCGACCGATGCCTGGCGCCGGGCGCTGGCGCGGGCTGCCCGCATCTGGGGCACGCGCCTTCTCACCCCCTCAGATCCGCTGGGCTGGCCCGAACTGCGCGCCGCGATCGCGGCCTATCTCGGCCCGGCCCGCGGCCTGTCCTGCGCGCCCGAACAGGTGATGATCCTGGGCAGCGCGCGCCAGGCCGTGGCGCTGGCCGCCCAGTTGCTGGCCGATCCCGGCGAGCGCGCCTGGCTCGAGGAACCCGGCTTCATCGGCGCGCGGGCCAGCCTGTCGCAGGCAGGCATCGAGGTGGTGCCGGTCCCGGTCGACCAGGACGGCCTCGACGTCGCGGCCGGCATCAGCCGCGCGCCGGATGCGCGGCTGGCCTATGTCAGCCCGTCCCACCAATATCCGCTGGGCACCCGGCTGACGCTCGCCCGCCGCCTCGCCCTGATCGACTGGGCCTCGGCTTCAGGCGGCTGGATCATCGAGGATGACTACGATGGCGAATTCTCGCTGGCCGGCCGGCCCCTGACCGCGCTGGCCGGCCTCGATCGCGCCCATCGCGTGCTCTATATCGGCACGTTCTCCAAATCCCTCTTCCCCGGCCTCCGGCTCGGCTACATGGTGCTGCCGGCCGATCTGGTGCCGGCCTTCCGCTCTGTCCGCGTGATGTCGGACGGCCATCCGCCGACCCTGTCGCAGGCAGCCCTGGCCGACTTCATCGCCTCGGGCGCCTTCACCGCCCATATCCGCCGCATGCGCCGCGCCTATGCCGAGCGCCAGGCCGCGATGCTCGCCCATGCCGCGGCCCATGCCGCCGGCCGGCTGACCCTGCGCCCCGCCGCGGCCGGCATGCATCTGACCGGCCTGCTGCCGCCCGGCACCGACGATGTCGGGCTGGTCCGCCGGCTGCGCCTGGTCGGGCTCTATCCCGGCGCGCTGTCGCGCTACTACTTCGGCCCCGGCACGCATCCGGGCCTGGTGATGGGTTTCGCCGCCAGCCCGCCGGCCGCGATCGCCGTGGGCATGCAGCGTTTGGGCGAAGCGCTGGAAAACTGGATCCCCGAGGTTGTTTCAACCGGCCCTTAACACGGGCCGGCCGAACCCCTACACCTCCCGGCCATGAGCAAGCAGCACGGCTATCAGGCCACCATCGTCTGGACCGGCAATCGCGGGGACGGGACGACGAGCTATCGCGGCTACGGCCGCGACCACGACATCATCATCGCCGGCAAGCCGACGCTGGCCGGCTCGTCCGATCCGGGCTTCCGCGGCGATGCCGCGCGCCACAATCCGGAAGACCTGTTCGTCGTCTCGCTATCGACCTGCCACATGCTGTGGTTCCTGCATCTGTGCACGACCAGGGGCATCGTCGCCACCGCCTACGAGGACCAGGCCCAGGGCACGATGGTCGAGGATGCCGACGGCGGCGGCCGCTTCACCGAGGTGGTGCTGCGCCCGCGCGTCACCCTCTCGGCCGGCGATCCCGAGGTCGCCCGGGCGCTGCACCACGAAGCGCATGCCAAATGCTTCATCGCCAATTCGGTGAACTTCCCCGTGCGCCACGAACCGGTGATCGAACTGGTTCCAGCGTCCTGACCATACTGGTTCTTCGCGCGGGTCCAGTGGCACCTTAGCCTCTGGACCCATGAGCCAGACATCAGACACGATATCGAGCCAGATCCGCTTCACTGCCGCCGCGGCAGCCAACCTGCCGTTGCCGCCGGGCCGCCGCTCGGCCGAGGTCTTCCGCCACGGCACGCTCGAATTGCGCCACTACGCGCCGCGGGGCCACGATCCGCAGACGCCGCACGACCAGGACGAGATCTACGTCGTCATCTCGGGTACCGGCCGCTTCCGCTGCGGCGACGCCGAGGTGCCGTTCGGCCCGCACGACATGCTGTTCGCGCCTGCCGGCGCCGACCATCGCTTCCTCGATTTCTCCGACGATTTCGCCACCTGGGTCGCCTTCTACGGCCCCAAGGGCGGCGAAGCCCCCTGAAGGAATAATATCCATGACCGAACGAGCACGGCGGCGCAGTGATGCGCCGAGCGAACGGACGCGCGTCAGGCGCCTTGGCGAACGCGGCGCCTACGATGCCGCCTCGATCCACCAGATCCTCGATGCCGGGCTGCTCGCCCATGTCGCCTATGTCATCGACGGCGCGCCCTACGTGACGCCGACGGCACATTGGCGCGAGGGCGACTACGTCTACTGGCACGGCTCGTCGGCCAGCCGCATGCTGCGCAACCTCGAAGGGGGCGTGGCGGCCTGCATCGCCGTCAGCCATCTCGACGGGCTGGTGCTGGCACGCTCGGCCTTCCACCATTCGCTGAACTACCGCTCGGTGATGGCCTTCGGCCTGGCCGAGAAGCTCGAGGAGCCTGCGCACAAGGAGGCCGCGTTGCGCGCCTTCACCGACCGCATCGCGCCGGGCCGCTGGGAAACCTTGCGCCCCGTCACGGCGCAGGAGCTGAAGGCGACCTCGGTCATGCGCCTGAAGCTCGACGAGGCTTCGGCCAAGATCCGCAGCGGCATGCCGTCGGACGACGAGGACGATATCGGCTGGCCGGCCTGGGCGGGGGTGCTGCCGCTGCGCACGACGGCCGGGCCGCCCTTGCCGGATGCGCATGTACCAGCAGGCATGGCGGTGCCGCCGCGACTGGGTCATTGCCTCCAGGGCGATTGAGGCATGTCCACCGAGCCCGCCTGTCAGGGCAGCGGCCATGATGCAGCCGCCGACCGAGGCCCCACGGCCTGAACCGACCGCCGGTGCGCCGACGGACGCTCAGGCTTCCGCCATGTCGGCCAGCACCCGGTCACGCCCGGCATGCTTGGCGCGGTAGAGCGCGCGATCGGCACGATCCAGCACCTGTTCGGGGGTGCTGTCCTGGTGGTTCAGGATGGCCACGCCGAAGCTCGCCGTCAGCTTGATGGCCCGGCCATCGGACCCGTCGATCGTCAGCTGGGCGATCGCGGCACGCACGCGTTCGGCCAGGCCACAGGCCGCGGCGAGGGAGATCCCCGGCAACAGGACGGCCAATTCCTCGCCCCCGAGCCGGGCGCAGAGATCGGTGCCGCGGACTTCGCGCGACAGCGTCGTGCCGACGGCGATCAGCGCATCGTCGCCCGACTTGTGACCGAAGCCGTCGTTGATCGACTTGAAATGGTCGAGATCGATGGCGACGATGGCAAAGGTCGACCGGTTGACCCGGGCGCGTTCGAACTCTTCCGCCAGCCGCCGGTTGAAGGCTAGGCGGTTGGGCAAGCCGGTCAGCGGATCGGTCGCGGCCGCCTCGACCAGCATCGCCTCGCGCATATCCAACGCGATGTTCAATCGCCGCTCGACGCGTGACGCGAGCATGCCACCGCCGAGCAATGCCAGGGCCGTCACGAACCCGATCACGGCAACCGCGCCCCAGATCGGCTGGTCGCGCCGCGCCAGGTCGGCCTCTATCTCGCGGCGCGAAACCAGGGCCGTGACGATCAGCGGATAGCCGTCGACGCGCCGGAAACCGCCAGTCCGGCGCAGCCCGTCCACCATGCTTTCCGCGTCGTAGACGCCCGACACCTGGGCACCAGGCCCGAGGAAGGGACGGTCGCGCAGCGTCGCTTCGCTCAACACCCGCGTCGGCGCAACGTTGGTGGCCCGGGCCAGCACGGCGCCGTCATCCCGGATCAGGTTGACTGCCCCCTCGGTCCCCAGGTCCAGCTTGGCAAACAGCCGCACGAAGTAGTCGGGCGATACCGACAGCACCACGACCCCCGCGAACCGACCGTGCCTGACGATCTTGCGGCTGAACTGGATCGACGGAGTTCCCGACACCCGGCCGACCACCGGGCGGCTGATGTAGAGTTCGTCGCGCGCCGGATCGAGATGCACCTTGAAATGGTCGCGGTCGGCTATCCCGATGCTGCCGACGCCCCGGCCGGCGCTCGAATAGACCAGCGTTCCATCGTGGTCCGCGACCGAAACCTGGAGCACCAGCCCGGTGCCCAGAGCCTCAACGACGGAGGCGACCTCCTCGGCAAAGTGCCCGGAGTCGGCAGCGTAGTCGCGGCTGAGCAGACCGAGCACCACGTCGATGCTCGTCGTCAGCCCGCCGACGCTTTCGCCGAGGGCGATCGCGATATTCGTCACGGTGGTCCGCGTCAGCGTCCCGGCGGCTTCGTGCCGCAGTTGCACGATGATGTTCGCCGCGCCGATCATGCCGCCGACGATGATGAACGTCAGGATCGCCGCGCCGACGATGTGACGGTAGCGCCAGAGAACACTGGATCGTAGCGATCCCGGGTCGCGCGAAGGCTGGCGCATGGGTCAACCGACCAGCAGTCTGCCGATGCCCGCCCGCCGGGCCGCTTCCAGGTCGAACTGGACGTGCAGGTCGTCCCTGACGCTGACGACGCGGCACGGCAACGCGTCCGTCAGGCCCTGGATCCGCAACTGTCCAGCGTCGCCGACATTCATCGCCGGGGCCGGATGGAAACGGGCGCCGGCGATCGAGAGATCGACGAGGCGGCCACGCGCCGCCTTGCCGCCGCCCCAGGCGACATCGGCATCGAGATCGACCCGCTTGCGCGCATACATCCGCCGTTCCCGCTCGACGGCGCCGCCGCCGCCCGACACGGAATTCATCTTGATGTAGATCTCGACCTCGCGCTGCAGCACATCCGACTGGCCGGCGAGCCGGCCGGCGTCGTCAGTCAGCCCGTGGGCATTGCGTTCGGTGCGTCGGGTGGTTTCGGCCACACGATGAATGGCGGCATCCACCTCGGCCACGCCTTTCGCCGCGCTCTGCACATTGCGGGCGATCTCCTGCGTCGCGGCGCTCTGTTCCTCGGCCGCGGCGGCGATCACCGTCGAAATCTCGTCGATGCGACCGACGAAACCACCGATGCGCTGAATCGCCGCCACGGCATCGCGCGTCTTGTCCTGGATCTCGTTGACCTGGACGGAAATATCCTCGGTGGCCCGCGTCACCTGGTTTGCCAGGCTCTTGACCTCGCTTGCCACCACCGCGAACCCCTTGCCGGCATCGCCGGCCCGCGCCGCCTCGATCGTCGCGTTCAGCGCCAGCAGGTTGGTCTGGCCGGCAATGTTGCGGATCAATCCGACGACATCGCCGATTCGCCTTGCCATGTCGGCAAGTCCGTCGACCAGTCCGTCGGTTTCGCGGGCCGCCTCGGCTGCACCGCGCGAGATCGCCGCCGATTCCTGGATCTGCCTGCTGATCTCGGCGATCGAGGCGGTGAGTTCCTCCGCTGCGCTCGCGACCGTCTGGGTGTTGCTGGCCGATTGCTGCGAGACGACAGATACCGAGGCGGTCAGACGATTGGTTTCGTCGGCCGCTTCCTGCAACGCAGTCGAGGCCGCGCTGATGTTGGCCGCCGACTGGCGCACTTCCGACACCACATCGGTGACGTGGGAGGCGAAGCGCACATTCTGCGTCACCACGGCCCAGGTGACCATCGGGCCGAGATAGGAGCCCGAGGCGTCGTGCACCGCCGATGCCTTCAGTTCCAGCTTCTCGTCGCCCAGCGCGATCTGGGTCTGGTAGGGCAGGTTGGCCGGATCCGCCAGCAGCCGGCGCTGATGGGACGGGTTCTTGTGGAAGCGATCGATCGAGGTGCCCAGCATCTCGTCGGCCTTGATCGGCAGCAGATGCTCGATGGTCTTGAACGTCTTCTTCGCGGTCTCGTTGACGTAGACGATCCGGAATTCCTCGGGATCGGTCATCATCACGTTGACCGGCATGTTGTCGAGCATGAAGAGCAGCCGGCTGACTTCCAGCTCCTTGCGCACCAGGGCCGTCTTGTTGACCCAGAACAGACAGTAGCCGGCGATCACGCCGGTTGCGTCCACCGCCGGGAAAACATGCAGGCCGAGGGTTTCGGGTCCGAGACGGATATCGGCCTTGTGCGAGCCCGACCGCAGCCGGGCCAGCATCTGCCTCTGGTGGGCTGGATGCTTGTGGAACATGTCGATGCTGGCACCGATCATGCGATCGACTCGAATGGGCAGGTATTCCTGCAGCTCGCGCAGCGCGGCCTCCGCCGAGCTGTTGATCCAGGTGACCCGCAAGTCGAGGTCGCAGGCGATGACGTTGACCGGGGCGCCGGCCAGCACCGCCACGGGGTCAAGCCCGCCGAGGGAAGGTGCTTCGACATCGTCGGCCAGTTCCGCCGTCAGCAGCGAGAGGCCACCGTCGAGGCGGGTACGCCGGCAGACCAGCCGATGGTTTCCCTCGGTGACGGTCAGCGGCCGGTCGGAAGGAATCTCGGCCTGCCGTGCCACCGGCCCGGTCATGCCGATCTGCCGTAGAACGTCGGTCAACTCCCGGTAGGCGGCATTCTGATGCAGGACTTTTCCCTTCGCATCGATCACCACTTGCGCCGACGTGGCCGTCTCGAAAACGTTTTCGAAAAGCGACGCGCGGGTCGCCAACTCGGTCAGGCGGGATTGCTGTTCATCAAATCGAGATTTCGAAACAAACATCCGTCCTTACCTTTTTACTATTATAAGCGAGATTTCGAACTTCTTCGTCCTTAGGAACAAGCCTCCATCACTGTCAGCGCCCTATAATGGCGAAGATAGAATCACGGAGATCCGCGATCAGCGTGTACGGACACTGTGCTTTAGGCGAAGATTTTTCCCGTTTCCACGCGGGGGATGTGCACCGCGAGGCTTACATTTCTCGCAGATTTCCCTCAATGTAATAGCTGTAAAAATTTTTATAGCATTACTATTGAAAATAATAATCAAAATGAATATTCAAGAATAATACTGAAGCATATAGAAAAATTAATTGCAGTATAAAATAAATAAACCTACCTAGATACCACTGAAATTAACCGACAATCAATCATGCCTAAACATTCACGCCGCCACGGCAAGTATCGGATCACAGACACAGGCCGAGCCGGAATCAATCCTCCAACAGACGCTTCGGATGCAGGCCGTTGACGAAGCCCATGAACGGCGGATGGATCGAATAGCCGAGCAGGCGCCGGACATGTTCGCTGCACTGCTTGACCCGGTCGCGTGAGACCGACAGGGCGAAATTCTCCTGCTGGCGGCACCAGGGGGCGCAATACTGGGCGGTGACGCAAAGTCGGCCGCCGGCAGACCGGTTGGCCCCGCCGCCATGCCACAGCGTACCGACGAAGAAGACGAGCGAGCCGGATTTCATCACGACCGGCCGTGCGCGGTCGTCCGCCCCCGGGGTGCGGTCGTCCCAGCGATGACTGCCGGGGATGACGACGGTCGCACCGTTCTCGGGCGTGAAATCGTCGATCGCGAAGATCGTCGCCGCGCCGAGCGGCGCGCGCGGCCGTGGCACCGGATAGAAGGCGTCGTCGTGATGCAGCGGCTGGGCCGCCTCGCCGGGCATGATGTCGATCGCCTGCAGTTGCGACAGCAGGTAGTTCGGCTCGAGAATCCGGTCGAGCAGGCCGAGCACGACGGGATGTTCGACCAGCCCGTTGCAGGCGAAGGTCTTCTCCAGTACGGCATAGAGGCGCCGGGTGCCGAAACCTTCGAAGTTGTTGCGGCCGGTATGGGGGGTGAAATGAGGCTCGAGGGCGGTGCGGATGGCTGCGACCTCATCGGCCGGAACCAGATCCCCGATGACGACGAAACCGTTCTGTTCGACTTCCGCCATCAGCGCGTCGATCAGGGCCGGGTCGACCGCTTCCTGGCTGCCGGCGGTGGAGCGGTATTTCCGCGCGAGCTCCGCCCGGAAATAGAGGCGCATGTCCTGGGTGACCAAGCCGGTCATCGTGTCCTCCCGTCGTTCGCTGCCGCCAGTGTCGGCGGCGGCGGCGGCTCGGGCAATGACGGCTTGACCCAATGGCCATGACATCGCCGCCGCGCTGGGCGACTGCCGCAACCGTGCCTGTACGTTTCCTGCGCGAGATGTTCGGCGCGCACAGGCCCGCCGCGGTGCTGGCCCGCGCCGGGCTCAGCCCCGATGCCCTCGGGGACGACGGCTTCCGGGCCAGCCCCGTCACCTTCGGCCGGCTGCTGCGGGCGGCGATGCGGGCGGGGGGCGACGAGATGCTGGGGCTTTACGCCCGGCCGGTGCCGCCGGGCGCCTATGCCAGGCTTCTGCACTTCCTGGTCCATTGCCCCGACATCGCGACCGCCCTGGACGAAGCGGCCGAGTTCTACCGGCTGTTCGATGGCGCGCGGCCCTGGGCGGTCGACATATCGGGCGCGGTCGCGCGGTTGCGCCTGACGCCACGCTCGGACGCACAGGCCCGGTCGTTGCTCTATGCCCATATGATGCTGCTCACGATCTGGCAGACCGCCGGCTGGCTCGGCCCGACGGAAGTGCCGCTGCGCCGGGTGCTGCTGCCCCGGGCCTTCGCCGGCTATGCCGCCGAGGCGCGCTTCCTGTTCGGCCGGGCGCCCGATTTCGGCGACGGGGCCGGCCTCGACTGGCCGCGCCGGGTGCTCACGGCACCGGTAACGCGGCGGCGCGACGAGATCGCCGGCTTCCTGCGCCGCGCCCCCGGCGGCATGACCGCGCCGGGCCAGCCGGCGACCATCGAGGCGCAGTTGCGCCTGATGCTGGCGGCAAGCGATCCGTTTGCAGCGTTGCGCGAGGACGAGGCGGCTGCCCGGCTCGGCCTGTCGCGCCAGACGCTGACCCGGCGGCTGTCGGCGCTCGGCACCAGCTACCAGGGGATCCGCGAAGCCCTGCGGCGCGATCGGGCCTGCGCGCTGCTGGCGCGCGGCGACGCCACGCTCGCCCAGATCGCCGAAATGCTCGGCTATTCCGAACCTTCGGCCTTCCAGCGGGCCTTCAAGCTGTGGACCGGCCTGCCGCCCGGCGACTACCGTCGGCGGCACCGTCCTTAGAAACGCATGGAAAGCGAGATCGCGCCGAACTTGTCGGCTTCGCGCTGGCCGGTGAATTCGCGGGTGCGGAAGACCTGGGTATAGGCCAGGCGGGTCGAATGCCCCAGGGTGACGGCGATGCCGAACTGCAGGTCCGCCACCAGCGGCTCCTTGGAGACGCTGCGGCTGTCGGCGAAGGTGTTGCCGTCGAGGAAGATGTTGCGGGCGACCGCCCGCCCCTCGACGCCGGCGAACAGATACCAGCCGAAGCTCGACTGGGATTCGAAGAAGCCCGAGGCCGGCAGACTCGGCTGCACCCGCGGCGGGCCGTAATCGTCGGGCAGGTTCCAGCCGAACCGGATGGTGGCGCCGGCATTGGCATAGGTAAAGACGTTGCCGAGCGCGCCGCCGGCATGCGGCGTCAGGTCGAACTTGAAGCCGAAGGGGCTGGGAGAGGAGGACAGCGTGCGCCAGGAATGCTGATAGGTCAGCACCACGCCGGGCTCGTTCTTCAGCTGGTAGTTCCACCCCATCGGCTCCGGCGAACCGATGATCTTGTGGACGAATTTCTGCGACTGCTCGGCAAGCGAGGCCGGGCCGACCATGCCAAGCTGCAGCTGCAACTGATCGAGATCAGTCTCACCCTTGGCCACCAGGCCGATCGAGCCGTACAGCCAACCGGCATAGGGCCGGTCGCTCAGCGGCGGATTGGGCAGCGAGATATCGGCCGGGGTGTACATCGACTGGCCGAAGGCATAGCTGGCGCGGACCGTGCCGCCCTCCGGGAACAGCGGCAACAGGCGCGCGGCCTTCAGCATCCACACCGGCACCCGGTTCGGGCCCGTCGTCCACGACGCCTGGAAACCGTTGGTGTAATGGCGATCGGACCCGAGAAACAGGTCGTTCTCGAGGACGAAATTGAAGACGCCTTCCTCATCCTCGTCGGCCAGGACCGGCAACGGCGCGAGGATCATGGCGGAGATCAGTACCGCCGCTCCCCAGCGGCAGGCAGGATGGCGGAACACGGGCGGACTCCCCCTTGATGACAACGGGAGAAACGGGAAGCCGCTAGAAAAGTTCCCGGTAAAAATAAACCCCCGGGCGGAGCCGGGGGTCGAGGTGAGCCTCTGTCGTCAAAGCCATTAACCATAAACACTGTGGTCAAACTAAGGCGAGCAGAAAAGAAAAAGGCACCGGTTGCCCGGCGCCTTTCCTTATTCGCGATTGCCGAGCAGGCTCAGCAACAGCTGGAACAGGTTGAGGAAGTTCAGATACAGGCTGACGGCGGCCATGACAGCCTGCTTCGACTGGATTTCAGCCGCGTCGCCTTCATAGAACTCCGACTTGATGCGCTGGGTGTCGTAGGCGGTCAGGCCGACGAAGACCAGCACGCCGATCACCGACACCGCGAACTGCAGCGCAGTCGACCCCAGGAAGATGTTGACGACCGACGCCAGCATGATGCCGATCAGGCCCATCATCAGGAACGAGCCGAACTTCGACAGATCGCGCTTGGTGGTGTAGCCGTACAGGCTCATCGCGCCGAAGGTGGCCGCGGTGATGAAGAACACCCGCGCGATCGAGGTGCCGGTGTAGACCAGAAAGATGGTCGACAGCGACAGGCCCATCGTCGCGACGAAGGCCCAGTAGAGCCCGCTGGTCGCGGCCGCCGACATCTTGTTGATGCCGAAGCTCATCAGCAGCAGGATGCCGATCGGCGCCAGCATGACCACGAGGCCCAAGCCCGACCCGACGAAAGACGCGGCCCAGCCCATCTGGTAGGCGGCGATGGCGACGATGCCGGACAGCGCCAGCCCCGCGCCCATCAGGTTGTAGACGCGCAGCATGTAACCGCGCAGCGCCACATCGATCGCGGCGCGATCGATGGTGCGGGCGTTACCCCACTGCGGTTGATACATCGTGCTCATGGTCTATCCCTTGCAGAGATTGAGTCTCCCGAGAGATCAATATGGCGCAATTGTCCGGAAGTTCAAGGGAAAGCGCTCGGGCAAATCGGCCAACGCTCGTCATAGCCCATTGATTTATTTGGTATTCACACCCGTTCAGCTATCTGCAGGTCTCGACGCAGATCTCCCGCTACCCGCCCCTTGTCGAGGCTGATCACCCTGTCGGCGGTCCGAATGGTTTCCGGCCGATGGGCAACAATAATCCGTGTAATCCCCAGCGATCGGACATTGGCGCCGACCTCCCGCTCGATTGCCACGTCCAGAGCGGACGTTCCCTCATCCATGATCAGGAGCTTCGGTCGGCGGTAAAGGGCCCGGGCCAGCAATACCCGCTGCTTCTGGCCGCCGGACAGGTTCGACCCCAGTTCCCCGACCAAGCTGTGGTACCCCATGGGCATCTTACGGATATCGTCGTCGATGCAAGCCATTCGCGCCGCCCAGATCATTCTCTCCTCATCCGAAATCTGATCGAAGAAGGTGATGTTGTCGGCTATTGAGCCGGAAAGGAGTTGATCATCCTGCATCACGGCGCCCACCTGCCGGCGGTAGGCGCCGATGCCGAACTGACCGAGGGGTTGGCCGTCGATCCGCACCTCACCTTCGGTCGGCCTGATCAATCCAAGCATGATCCTGATCAAGGTCGTCTTGCCGCAACCCGAGGGGCCGGTGATGGCCAGGAGTTCGCCGGGCGCCACTTCGAGCCTGATGCTGTCGAGGATCAACGGGTCGGCCGCGCTGTATCTGAAACTGACATCGTCCAACTGGAGCACGCCCTGGCCGATCTCTCCCCCTTCGGCGCTCGTGCTTTCCGTCTGTTCGGGTTCGGTCCGAACCAAATCGGACAATCGGTCGAGATTGAGGCGGAGCCCTTGCAGCCCAAGCGCGGCCTGGGTCAGAGCGCCGGCACGGCTGGAAAACATTGCACGCCAGCTTGCGAACGCGGTCATCATGCCGATGGAGAAAGTACCTTCGATCACCGCCCGCGCGGACATGTAGAGGACCGTCAGATCAATGGCGGTGGAGGCGATCATCGCTGTTCCACCGTAAATCGAGCGCAGCCTCGTCAGGCGATACTGGCTGGCGACTACATCGGCCAGGGCATTCTGCCAGGCCGCAAACCGCATGGCTTCGTAGCCGAACAGCTTGATGGGCTGCATCGCCCTCACGGTTTCCATGAAGATCGAGGTTTCCCGGACCTGGGTCTCCATCTGCTGATATGACTCAGCAAATGTGTGCCGATATCCCGCAATGAGCATGCCGCCGGTGAGCAAAAGCCCGATGATCGACAAACCTGTAAGCATGGGGCTGTAAAGCATCATTGCGACGGCAGCCGAACCGGCCGTGAGGATATCGATCGCAACGCCAACCGATGTCTGCGTCACGAACTGCTGCACTGCCTTGGCGGCACCGTATCTGGCGTGAATGTCGCCCAGGCGGCGTTGCGCAAAGTAGGTCATGGGAAGCGACAGCAGATGTCGAAAAACATTCCCAAGAATCTGGAAAGAAAAATTGCTGGCGACGAAATTGACGAGATACCCGCGAGCGGCCGTAGCAGCGCCGCTGATCACATGCGCAAAGCCCAGCCCCAGAGTGATCAGCAGCAGCAGATCCAGATCTCCCTTGGGAATGGCGTGGTCAATCATCAGCTGAGACGCGAGAGGCATCAACAGCGAGATCACTTGAACCGCAAAAGCCAGGGCAAATGCGCTGAGCAGTGCTCCGGTCAGGCCTCGCACACCCTGCCATAGATCGCTCAGGTGAACCCGTCGGGTTGGTGCCCCCAGATCGACCTTGGAAATCTTTGTCAATTCCAGGGCAACGCCGGTAAAATGGCGACCAACGTCGGCATGGGTGTAATGGCGGACCCCGCGACCGGGATCGTTCACCCAGATCCCTTTGCCCCCGACCCTGACCAAAACGACAAAATGGTTGAGATCCCAATGAAGGATCGCTGGTCGACGCAGCTGGCTCAGCGATTGCGGCTCCAAGCGCAGGGGCCGCGCAGCCAAGCCCAGACCATCGCTGACCTGAACCACGGATTTCAATGTCATGCCGCGGGCCGAAACCGGAAACCGGCGTCGGAGGCCGTCGAGGTCGACCGCGACACCGAGGTGGTTTGCGACCATTGCGAGGCAAGCCAGCCCACACTCCGCCGCCTCGGCCTGCATGAACAGCCGAACCGGCCGAAACAAGGAAAGCGACAACTCCATCCTGCCCTCCTCAATCAAATGCCGGCCGTGGACCCGGCCGCATAGAGTGGGCGGAGCAGCCATTGATAAAGGCGGCGAGATTCGAGGATGACGTCACCGTTTACAGACATGCCGGATTGCAAAGGAAAATTCTGACCAAAAGCCAAGATCGCCTGCTGCTTCAGCACGACCCGGACGCGATAAGTCGGCTCGCCGAGCTGAATGACGGCGTTCACCTCATTGGGGGCCAGCACGGTTGTGTCGATCTCTTGCACCTGGCCTTCGTAGGTTCCGAAATGTTCATGGGGAAAAGCATCGTAGGCCAGCCGCACGGCCAATCCGCGCCTGAGAAAACCTGCAGCGCGGGTTGGCACATAAAGTTCCGCCTGCAACGCGGCATCTTCCGGCAGCAGAATGATCAACGGCACGCTGGCCTGCACCTGCAAGCCGATTGTGGCTTGCACCGAAATGACGCGGCCGGCAACCGGAGCACGCAGCGCATAGCCCTGGCGCGATGCGGAATCATTCCTGCGCTGGGCAATTTCCGCCATGGCGGCGCGTAGATTGCCAACCTTCTCAGCGGTCAGGCTTGGTAGACGCGCCAGCCGCTGGCGGATGTCAGCGATCTCGTTGCGAATAACGATCTGCTGCTGACGCAGAGCTCCCCCCTGCTCCTTCAAATCGAGCAGAAACTCCTCTCGCTTTCTCAAGTCGTTCGCCGTCGCATGCCCGCTGACGTGCAGTTGTCGCGCGGCATCGACCTGTGCTTGCGCAAGCTCGAGCCGTCGCTGGTGATGCGTGGTGCGTTCGGTCAGCGTCGCGCCCTGCTGTTCCAGGCCGAGCTTCCGCGATTGCAACCCAATGCGTTCGATCTGCCCCCCTTCTTCCGTCGCATCGATCTGTGTCTGCAATTCACGCAGTTGACGATCGAGAAGGGCTTGCTGGCGCAATTCGGAATCGCCACCGTCCTCCTGCAAACTCGCGGAAGCGATGGTGAGAAGCACTTGGTCGCTGCTAACCGTTTCTCCGACGGCGACATTGATTGTCGAAACAATGCCGCCGCGGGGTGTCTGCATTCTGACCAGCCCGCGGTCGGAAACGAGTACGCCTCGAACACGCTCAGTTCTCGAAAAAGAACCAAATGACAAAAACATCAATAAGGAAATAGCAATCGAAAATCCAAATAATGCTACAAAAACTATGGAAATAGGCTGATCTATTGCAATTTCTCCTAATAACTTTTCCCGTCTGGCGTCAATTACCTGCTTTCGGAACAGCATTTTTCCTACCGTTGTTATCGACACCCTGTTCAGCGACAAAACCTAGCGCAGCCCGCCAAGAATCCTGACTGGCAGCCCACGTGCTCGAAGCATTTCCTCCAAGAGCAATATCAATATTGTGAAATACGTCATGCATTATCCTATTTCCCTTAGGATAAAAAGGTGCGCCAATATCATGTCCGGCGCCTTTGAAGATATAATTTTTTGCGATCCTATTTGAATCTCGCGATATGAAACTCAATATTCTCTCAGATTCATCCGCAGAAGGAAGAACGGCATCTTGATCTCCCGACACCATCATCACATTTGATTTTGAATCCTCAATATGAATTCTTGCCTTTTCATAAGCCTGCTCATCTTGCTTTCGGGCCTTGAAGCGCTCTCTCAGCCAGAACGGCGGTCGCTGTGCCGTCAGGGCGTCGTTTCGCTCGTTCCTGTCGTTGAAAAACGGAAGTGGCCTGCCCTGGTAGGTCCAGGAAGCGCCAGATCCGCCGCCCAGATCGGCTCTGTTCGCACCCGAAATTACCGAACTCGGCGCGTAGGCAACGACAAAGCTGATACTGGAAAACAGCGAGGCGGAGACCAGCGCCAATTCGGCCCCGGTAGACCACCCAATAATTCCGATCGGCCCGGCGGTTTCACGTACGACGTAACTGACTGCGTCCTGAATATATTCAAGCGGCACATCACTCTTGCTGGCGGGCAAACCTGGCTTGCCGAAATAGTCCAACGCCAAAGCGGGATACCCCCGCGATGCGAGCAGCCCGGCCTCGATGTCCGGGCGATAACCATCGCTTCCTCCCAGAAGTATAATCGCCCCCCCCTTCTTTACCTTCGGAATGAAAAACTTTCCGCTCAAATGGCCTTGAATATTTTCGACAGCGACACCTTCGGATATGAAGTTTCGCCGAATGATTTTGCTGGCCTTCCGACCTGATTCACTCCGGGCAAATAACACAACCGCCCCATAATCGATGACGGGCACAGCCCCGCTCGCGGCGACGGGACCACGCATCGACCAGAACCAGCCCATCGGGGAAGCCTCGAAATAGGTGCCGGACAACGGTTTCGCGGTGTTGAGATCGACGCCCCCCGTCGAATCGGCCGCATACTTGTTTTCGGAGAAAAGGACATGGTCTTTGGAAAAGTAGAGATATGCACTTACCGAAATACTTTCTTCGGGCAAAAAACCGCAAATGCGTACATCGATGACCTCATCGAACATGAGGTTATCTTTGGAAAGGAAACTTGCGGTGTCGTCAGCAGCACAAGCAAAGGTTGGCGCCGCGCCAAAAACAGCCAGTGCGGTCAAGCCCGAGGCTATTGCAAGTCCGATATGCATTCCCACCCGCGCCATCGGTTCGCTCCACGTTGGGCGGGTGCTGAGAGCACCCGCCCGGTAGAAAGCAGTTTTAGCACCAAGCGTTGGTGCTGGGCGTGGGGAAGCCCATTTCCGGTCCGGGCGGGGTGATCATCGGTCCCTCGCTCGGGCCCGGCGGCACGCCCCAGCATCCGGTATTGTTGCCGACGGGACAGGTGTAGGGCGTTTCCGGCGTCGAGGGCGCAGGCAGCGGCGCCACTTCCACCCCTCCCTGCGGCGCACCGCCGCTGGTATCGGGCCCACCCCAGCTGCCGCCGTAGGAGTCGACATCGCCGGGTTCGCCACCGGCGACAAGCTCAAGATCTTCCAAGGAAAGTTCACGGATGTTCATTCGTTTTCCTTTCATGAGGTTCGTTAAGAACTGCGCCTCATTTCTGCGAGAGCCGAGGGCACAGGCACACCGTCGCGGCATCGCGACGACCACCATCCAGCGCAATGACAAAAGCACCGGACAGAAGCTTTTGATTTTTGATTCAGCGCAAACTTCATCGCATCTTCAGCGAAAATGCGAATTAACTTAAGGCGTGACGAGTCATCAATTTAAATATTTATCAATTCGACGCGAAATTACTTTTTGCTTGATCGAAAAATCACAAAATAATGTAGCAGAAATACCGCGGGTCAAAACGCCGGAGCCGGCTCCAGCAGCACCCACCAATATGTTGAAATCGTTGAGACTCACGACCGACCTCTTGACATTGCAAACAGGAGGCACGATCCTTTGACTTGCGAGAGCCGAGGACCGTGCAGGTTGTAGATTCGGCATAGCCAAACTCAGCCTAGTGTCTTCGCACAAGAATTGTCGCATCGGTCGCTGCAACGATCGGTGCGACAATTTTTTTCTGCACAATAGTTGAAGCAAAATCCCGAACATAGATGCAACATCAAGCCGAAATTGCATTGATCACTGACACCTACACATTGCCATTGAACAAATACAGAGTCAAACAAGATATAAAATAAAAAGACAACATAATAGTATTAAAAACAATGCTTTTCCGTTTCTCAATTTCAGCTGAAAACAAGATTCAGCAATTGAGAATTCCGCTTAGGCGCAAACGAAACACCGGAGTTTCCTCCGGGGCCTCTAAATTGTGATTGAAGCCAGCTTGCTCAGATCGAGCTATAGGGGTGCATCATATCCTCTCAATTTGGACAGACACCCCATGCCTGCGAGAGCCGAAGGGTGCTTAGCCGTGCTCTGGTGACGTGACGATAGTTCCATGCCGATTGACACCAAGTTCTCTGCAAAGAACATGGCATCGCCCGAGACAATACTTGTCCCCGATGGTAGGGTCGGCAGTGTTTTTCCCGAATCTTCGTCATCGAGAATGCGCGCGACCGGACGCTTCATTTCGATCAAAGCCGATTACCTTATTCTTAAGGTTAGTGGAGATGACCGTAGCGTCAGCTAGCGAAGGGTGTCAAGTCGCGTCGCATGGCGATTAGACACGCGTCAGGAGACAGGTGATCCGCCGCGCTGCCGGGCGTCTTCGCGCCAACGCGCGGCATCCGCACCTGGCAGCAATTCAGGCGTGGCGCAACGCCGGGGCCGGCCGCTCGCTCAGCGCCCGCCAGGTGCCGAGCAGGCCGAGCAGCACGGTCAGCATCGTGCCGCCGACGGCCGTGGCGATCAGCGTCCAGGGCAGGAAGATCCAGGGCGCCTTCATCACCTGGGTGACGACGCCCCAGGCCACGCCCCAGCCGATCAGCCCGGCGACGACGGCGGTGACCAGGCCGAGCAGCGCATATTCCAGCAGATAGGCGCGCGCGATGTCGGCCCGGGTAGCGCCCAGCACCTTGAAGATGACGGCCTCGCGCACCCGCCGGCGGTGGCCCGCCGCGATCGCGCCGCCGAGTACCAGCAGGCCCGCGACCAGCGTCACCGCCGCAGCCCCCCGCACCGCGCCGCCGACCGCGGCAATCAGCGTCTGGGCCTGGTCGATCGCCTCCTTGATGCGGATCGCCGAGATATTGGCATAGCGGTCGGTCACCGCGCGGAAGATCGCATCCTCGGCCGCCGGGCTCGCCTTGACCGTGGCGATATGGGTATGGGGTGCCGCTTCGAGCACGCCGGGCGAGAAGATCAGTACGAAGTTCAGCGAGAACGAGGTCCAGTCGAGCTTGCGCAGCGAGGCGACGGTCGCCTCCATCTCGCGGCCCAGGATATTGACCGTGATGCGGTCGCCGATCTTGAGCCCCAGGCCCTTCGCCGCCTCGGCCTCGAGCGAGACCAGCGGCGGGCCCTTGTAGTCAGCCGGCCACCACTTGCCCTCGACGATCTCGTTGTTGTCGGGCAGCGTCGCCGAATAGGTCAGGCCGCGATCGCCGCGCAGCACCCAGCGCTGTTCCGGCGAGGTGGCGACCTGGTCGGCCGGCACGCCGTTGACCTGCGAGATGCGGCCGCGCAGCGAGGCGACGCGGCGGATCTCGCCGGCGCCGGGCACCGCCTTCACCGTCTCCTCGAACCCCTGGACCTGGTCGGGCTGGATATCGACGAAGAAGAACGACGGCGCCTCCTTCGGGAGCCGCTCGTCGATCTGGCGGGCGAGATTGCCTTCGATCAGCGCGATGCCCACGAGCAAGGTGAGGCCGAGGCCGAGCGAGAGCACGACGCTGGCGGTGGCCGAACCCGGGCGATGCAGGCTGGTGATGGCAAAGCGCAGGGCGGTCGAGTGCGGCCGGCCGGCCCGGCGGGCCAGCGCCTCGACCAGGGCGGCGGCCAGCCGCAGCACCACGAAGCTGCCGATGGCGCCGCCGACGAACATCAGGGCGAAGCGCCGCTCGTCGGTCGTCGCCACCGCGACCAGAGCGGCCAAGCCCAGCGCCGCCAGCATCGCGCCGAGATAGATCGGCCGCGGCCAGCGCCGCGTCGGCGCAACCAGATCGCGGAACAGCCCGGCGGGCGCCACGTCGCGGGCGCGCGCCAGCGGCCACAGCGCGAAGGCCAGGGCGATCAGCAGGCCGTAGAGCAGCGCCAGGCCGAGCGCCTGGGGATAGATGCCCAGCTCGACCGGGATCGGCATCATGTCACCGATCAGCCGTACCAGCAGCAGCGGCAAGGCGGCGCCCAGCCCCAGCCCGATGACGATGCCGACCAGCGCCAGGATCAGTATCTGCACGAGGTAGATGCGGAAGATGTCTGGGCCCGATGCGCCGAGGCATTTCAGCGTCGCGATCGTCGCCGTCTTGCCTTCGAGATAGGCGCGCGTCGCATTGCCGACCCCGACGCCGCCGACCAGCAGCGCGGTCAGGCCGACCAGCACCAGGAACAGCCCGACGCGGTCGAAGAACTGGCGCAGGCCGGGGCTGGCGTTCCGCCAGTCGCGCACCCGCCAGCCGGCGTCGGGAAACTTGGTCTTGGCCTCGTTCATCACCGCGGTGTCGGTGCGGTCGGGGGCCAAGGCCAGGCGGTACTGGTAATAGATCAGGCTGCCGGGCGTGATCAGCCCGGTGCGTTCCAGCGCAGCGGTCGACATCAGCACGCGGGGCCCGAGGGTCAGCCCCTCCGTCGCCCGGTCGGCCTCGCGCACCACGCGGGCCCGCACGGTCAAGGCTTCGTCGCCGACCGTCAGCTTGTCGCCGACCTTGATGCCGAGGCGGCCGAGCAGGGTTTCGTCCACCGCGACGCCGCCGTCGCGAAAGGCATCCGCCAGCGCCATCGGCGGGTCGAGCTGGACCGAACCGTAGAGCGGGTAGGCCTGGTCGGCCGACTTGATCTCGACCAGGGTGCGGCGGTCGCCGGCATGGGCCATCGCCCGCATCTGCAGCACGGTCGAGACTTTGCCCTGCGCATTCAGCCAGGCCATCTCGTCGGGATTGGCGGCGCGATGGATCAGGCGGAATTCGACGTCGCCGCCGAGCAGGCCGCGGCCGTCGCGCGACAGGCTGGTATCGATGCCTTCCGACAGCGAGGCGACGCCGGCAATGGCGGCCACGCCGAGCGCCAGGCAGGCAAGGAAGACGTAGAACCCCTTCAGGCCACCGCGCAATTCGCGCAGCGCATAGCGGAAGGCCAGGCCCAGCGATCCCATCAGGCCACCACCCGCCCGTCCTCGATGCGCACGACGCGATCGCAGGCGGCGGCGAGGCCCGGGTCATGGGTGATCAGGATCATCGTCGACCCCTTGGCCTGGCGCAGCGAGAACATCAGGTCGACGATGCCCTTGCCGGTATTGCCGTCGAGATTGCCGGTCGGTTCGTCGGCCAAGAGCAGCTTGGGCATCGAGGCGACGGCACGGGCCAGGGCCACGCGCTGCTGCTCGCCGCCAGATAGCTGCGCCGGGTAATGGTCGTGGCGATGGCCGAGGCCGACGGCATCGAGCTCGGCTCGCGCCAGGTCGAGCGCATCGCGCCGCCCGGCCAGTTCCATCGGCACGGCAACGTTCTCCAGCGCCGTCATCGTCGGGATCAGGTGGAAGGATTGAAAGACGATGCCGAGCGTATCGCGGCGGAACAGGGCCAACTGGTCCTCGCCCAGCGCCGAGAGGTCGCGGCCGGCGACCGACACCCGGCCCTTCGAGGCCTTCTCGAGGCCGGCCATGATCGCCAGCATCGTCGACTTCCCCGAGCCCGAGGGGCCGACGATGCCGACGGTTTCGCCCTGGGCCACCTGGAAAGTGACGCCCCTGAGGATGTTGACCGGCCCGGCGGCGCTGGTGAGGGTGAGATGGACATCGGCCAGGTCGACCATCAGCGGCGAGGCGGTCATCGAAATCCTTTCGGGGCGGGCTTTGCGGCAGGAAACCATGACTATGGCAGCCGACCGTGTCCGTTCAATGCTGCTTCCGGCGCAATGTGACCGCCGTCACGCGATCTGGCGGCGCAGCCAGTCGTGGAAGCGGCGGATCCGCGGGGTCTCGGCCGCGCCGCGCGCGGCAACCAGCCAGTAGGCCGATTCATCGGGAATCTGCGGCTCGCAGACCGGTACCAGCCGGCCGTCGGCCAGTTCCGGCCCGATCAGGGTCAGCCGGCCGAGCGCCACGCCCTGGCCGGCCAGCGCCGCCTGGATCACGACATTGTAATCGCCGAGCTGGCGTTCTTCGCTGCCCCTGGCGCCGCCGATGCCGGCGGCGTCGAGCCAGCACGCCCAGGAATCGCGCCGGGGGGCATGCCGCAGCACCGCCCGCGTCAGGTCACGCGCCCGCCGCAGTCGGTGTTGCGCAACATAGGCGGGGGTCGCCACCGGCACGATCCGCTCGCCCATCAGCCGCTCGGCCCAGCAATCGGGCCAGCCGCCGGGGCCGTAGCGCAACGCGGCCTCGGCCCGCGCGGACGGGAATCGGATGAGGTCATGGCTCGGATCGAGCTCGATGGCCAATCCCTTCGGCGGATCGGCGGCAAGCCGCGGCATCAGCCAGCGGGCGGCAAACGACGGCAGGGCCGAGACCACCAGCCGGTCGGCCCGCCGCTCCGACCGGATCTCGGCGGTGCCGCGGGCGATGACATCGAGGCCTTCCTGCACCGCGGCGAGATAGCGCCGTCCGGCCGGCGTCAGCGCCACGGCACGGATGCGCCGCTCGAACAGCCGGGCGCCCAGGGCCTGCTCCAGCCCACGGATCCGCCGGCTGATCGCGCCCTGGGTCACGCCGAGCTCGGCCGCGGCCAAGGTGAAGGAGAGTTGCCGGCCGGCCGCCTCGAAGGCCCGCAACGCATCAAGGCTGGGCAGCCGCCAGGGAGCGATGGATGACTTTTGCTCATGCATGACGGCGCGAGCATCGTTTGTCCCGGTGCCCCGGTCAACCGCACAGTCGGGCCACACCAGGACCAGGAGCCAGCCGTGACCGACATCGCCTTGCCGCCGTTCAGCGCCGCCGCCGCCAATTACCTGCCCTGGCGGCGTTCCGGAAACCTCGTCTACATCGCCGGTCAGATCGCGCGCGATGCCGCAGGCAACGTCGCCCCGTTCCTGGGCCGTCTCGGCGCCGAATTCGATACCGCGCAAGGGTCTGCCGCGGCCCGCGCCTGCGGCCTGCATGTGCTGAGCGCCCTGGCCAACGCCCTCGACGGCGATCTCGGGCGGGTGGTGGCTTGCGTGCGGGTCGGCGGCTTCGTTGCCGCGACGCCGGAATTCACCGATCATTCCCAGGTGATCAACGGCGTCTCCGACCTCCTGGTCGAGACGCTCGGCCAACGGGGCGCGCATGCCCGGGCCGCGGTCGGCGTCGCCTCGCTGCCGCGCGGGGTCTGCGTCGAGGTCGAAGCGATCTTCGAGGTGCACTGATGGACGACCTGATCCAGCACTTGCGCAGCCAGACGCCGGGCTGCGCCCGCGTCATCCACCTGAACAATGCCGGGGCGGCGCTGCCTGCCACCCCGGTGCTGGACGCCGTCCACGCCCATCTGGCGCTGGAGGCCGAGATCGGCCCGATGGAAGCCGGCGAGCGGATGGCCGACCGCTTCGCCGCGCTCCACCCGCTGGCCGCCCGGCTGCTGGGCGCCGAGCCCGACGAGATCGCGCTGACCGATTCGGTGACGCGCGGCTGGCAGCATGCCTTCGCCAGCCTGCCCCTGAAGCCCGGTGCGCGCCTCCTGACCCATCGCAGCGAATGGGCCGGCAACCTGGCGAGCCTCAATGCCAAGGCGGCCGAAATCGGCGGCAGCGTCGAGGTCATTCCGTCGAATGCCGACGGTACCGTCTCGGTCCAGGGCCTCGAGGCGATGATCGACGACCGCGTCGGGCTGATCGCGCTGACCTGGGCGCCGGCCAATGGCGGCCTGCTGAACGATGCCGCCGGCGTCGGCCGCGTGGCGCGCGCCGCCGGCATCCCTTACCTGATCGATGCCGCGCAGGTCGTCGGCCAATGGCCGGTGGACGTGGCCGCTCTCCACTGCGATTTCCTCGCCTGCAACGGCCGCAAGCATCTGCGGGCGCCACGCGGCACCGGGCTGCTCTACGTCTCCCGCACGATCAGGGCCCGGATCGAGCCCCCGCATGTCGACGCCTGGTCGGCGCCCTGGCCCGACCAGCGGCCGCGGCCAGATGCCCGTGCCTTCGAGGCCACCGAATCGGCCGCGGCGATGCGGCTGGGCCTGGGCGTGGCCATCGAACAGGCGCTGAGCCTCGGCCTCGACTGGATCGCCACCCGCATCGCCCTGCTGGCCGACCGGGCGCGCGACGGGCTGGCGCAACTGCCGGGCGTGACGGTGCGCGACCTCGGCACCATCCGCACGGGCCTCGTGTCCTTCTCGGTCGAGGGCGTGGCACCGCAGGAACTGCGCAAGCGGCTGGCGGCCGAGGGCATCAATCTCGGCGCCAACGGACGGGCCTATACCCCGCTCGATCTGATCGCGCGCGATCTCGGCGACCTGATGCGGCTGAGCCCGAGCTATTACAACACCGAGGCGGAAATCGACCGGGCGGTCGAAGCCGTCGGCCGTCTCGGCCGTTGACGGCGGGGACGGACGCAGCCATTTGTGGGCGCATGTCCGTTCCGGAGCCGCCGATGCCCGTCCGCCGTTTCGTCGCCCTGGCCCTCGGCCTGGCGCTTGCCGCCTGCGGCACGCCGACCCCGATCCAGGAGAAATTCCCGCCGCCGCCGATCGGCACCGGGGCGACGCTTGCCGGCACGGTCAGCTATCGGGAAGCACTCGTCCTGCCCGATGGCGCGGTGCTGGAGGTACGCCTGCTGGATGCCTCGCAGGCCGACGGCGCGACGGTCATGATCGGCCGCGGCCGTACCAAGGCCGTCGGATTGCAGGGCAATATTTCCTACAGCCTCAGCTACGACCCCGCCAAGATCGACCCCGGCGGCATCTACACGATGTCGGCCCGCATCGAGGTCGGCAACCAGGTCCTGTTCGTCAACGCCGCGCCGGTCCCGGTGCTGACCGGCGACGATCGCCAGGATCATGCGGGCCGCGTCAATATCCGGGTCAGGCCGGCGGCGCCGAAGCCTTAGCGTGCCGAGCCCCGGGCCGCGCGCGAGCCTGGATCAGCCCGCCGCCTGGGCCAGCAGATGGGCCCTGACCGCCTCGTCCTCGGTGAGGCCGGCGGCGACGGCGAACGCCTCGGCCGCCTCCGCCTGCCGGCCGGCGAGGGCCAGCGCCCGTGCCCGGGCGGCCCACCACGGCTGATAATCCCGC
>JAEYTW010000042.1 GCA_023433835.1 Pseudomonadota bacterium
CGATAAGCCCGCCACCGGCGGGCCTACGCTGACCGAGGCCGGCCACGATGCCGACATCAACATGGCGCGCCTGACCAAGGGCGACGTCACCGCGACCGCGTTCCCGGTGAGTGGTGCGGCCGAGCGCACCGCGGCGCCGGCGCTCACGCCGGATTACCGCGTGCGCTTTCACGCCGCCGCGCTGGCCTCCGCGATCGCCGACGCCCGCACCGCCGGCTACGACGTCGCCGTGCCGTTCGACGTCGCCGCCCTCGGCCGCATCATCGTCGGCGAGACCGGCCGCGTCGCCGAGCTGAAGGCGGCTGGCGTGGCCGAGGCCGCCACTGGCACCACGCCGGCCGCCTGACCACCTCTCCCCCAAGAAAAGGAACCATCCCGATGTCCGACGCCACCAACACCACCACGACCCAGGTCCTCGACCTCGACGGCCTGGCCGACGATTTCCTCACGGTCGCCCGCATGACCGTCATGGATCCGCGCAGCGGCGAGCCGTCGCCGATGTGGATCGACTATGCCGGCCCGGGCCACCCCCAGTACGACGCCGAAGAGGATCGCATCATCCGCCGCGCCCTCAGGGAGCGGGTGGCGCTCGACAAGGCACGGGTGACCGGCGGGCGCAGCTTCAAGGTCGCCGACGACGAGACCGACCCGGCCGCCTTCATGGAGCGCAACATCGCCAGCCATGTGAACCGGATCGTCGACTGGGGCGGCGCCTCGATCCCGTTCACGAAGGAGGCGGCCAAGAAGTTTTTCCGCACCCCGCCCGGCAGGCTGATCATGCAGCAGGGTGAAGATTTCATGGCCACCGAGCGCCGTTTTACGAAGACGTCCGCGAAGAACTGATCGCCTTCGCGGATCGCGCTTTCGCGCTGGAAAAGCCCGAGCAGGACGGCACCCCTTACCGGACCGTCCTGCGGGCACAGCTACGCCGCACGCGCGGTAAGGAGGCGGCGGCGGCCATCCGGGCCGAACTCAGGCTGCCGCCCCTGATGCCGGAGGTCCGGTACCTCTGGAACCTGCACGGTGAGATCGCCTCGAGCGAGCGGACCTACTCGCCGATGACCGGCCAGCCGATGCCGCTGCGATCGAGCGACATCCTGGCATGGTGCAGGCTCTACGGGCGCCGGGTGACGTCCTGGGAAGCCGGCATCATCCAGGCGATCGACCGCCGCTACCGAACGGTGATGGCGACCAGGCCGGGCGAGGAAGAACCGCCGGCCGCTGACGACGACGATCTTGACGAAGACGGGGACTGACGGGGCGCTTCGGCGCCCCGTTCGCTTTTGAGGGAGGTGGCGATGACAGAACCCGCTGAAGTCTTCGTCATCGAACTCGACGTCGATGCGTCCGGCAGCGAGGTCACGCTGAGCCAGCAGGATATCGCGCTGGGCAAGACGGCGGGTGCCGCTCAGCGCCTCGCCCGCGAATATCAGGAGATGGCGGCGAAGATGGAGGCCACCACGGCCTCCGACCGCGTCAAGCTTCGTTCGGTCGAGACGATGGAGGCGTCCATCACCCGGCTGATCAGCCGAACGATGACGCCCTACGAGCGCGCCTTGCGCGATGTTGAGCGCGCCGAGCAGCTGCACCAGGCCGCGATAAAGGCCGGCAGCGCCCAGGCCGATGCAGCGGCGGCAGCGGTCGAGCGGCTGCGCGCCCGCACTGAGGCGTTGAAGAATTCGGCGAATGACAACGCCACCAGCTTTGCCCGGCTGCAGGCTGAAGCCAAGCAGCTTGTCGCCGCCGTCGACCCGATGGCGGCAGCCCAGCAGCGCGCGCGCGAGCAGATCGAACTGGCCAACAAGGCGCACGCCGCGGGGCTGATCAGCGGGCCCCAGCACGCCGCCGCCATGAAGATGTATGGCGACGCGGCGAAGGAGGCCGGTGGAAAGGTCGGGTTGGCCGCCTACCAGGTCACGAACCTGACGGCGCAGATCCAGGACGGCTTCGTCCAGATTACCGGCGGGCAGAACCCGCTGATGGTGCTGATCCAGCAGGGGCCGCAGGCGACCGCCGCCATGGGCGGGCTGGGGAACGCCATCAAGCTGCTGGCCAGCCCCTGGACCGCGGTTGCCGCGGCCGCCGCGGCCTTCCTGATCCCCATCGTCGCCGGCATTGCGCGCGCCGCCGACCTTGCCGCGGAGACCCGCGCCCTCGGCGTCGCGATCCGCGGCATGGGCAAGGATGCCGAAGTGTCCGCAGGCCAACTTGCCGCCATGGTCGAGCAGCTGCGCCGGCAGGGCATCGCGGCCGAGGAGGCCCGCAAGATCGCCACGGCGAGCGTCAGCAATCCGCTTGTTTCGGGGGCGCGCGGCCAGCAGCTGGCCAGGCTGGCCCCCGACGTCGGCGCCGGGGCCGGCATCGGTGCGGCCGAGGCCATGGACAAACTCGTTGACGCCGCCGCGCGCGGTTACGACGGCATCAAGAAACTCGATGAAGCCTGGGGCTTCCTGACCGTTCGCGAGTCCGAGCAGATCCGCGAGATGACGCGCCACGGTCAAACGGCGGCCGCCCTCGACATGGCCGTGGACGCGCTACGCCGGCGCTTCGGCGGGCTGCATGACGATGCCCTGTCGCCCAGCGCCAAGTCGATGGTCGAGCTCGCCAACGCCTGGCGCGACTTCACGACCGCGGTCGCCGAAAGCAAGGCCGCCATCGGCATTCTTGACGGTATCGCCGCCTCGCTTGGCGCCATCGCCAGGGTCTTCAAGGACTTCGGCTACTACATGAGCGGCCGCGCTCTGGCTGATAATCTTGCCGGCTTGGTTGGGGCCGGGCCAGTTTTCGGCAAGCCCAGCGAGCGGCCGAAGCCCCTGAGCGGCGACGACTACGCCCGCGCCCGCCGCGATGCCTCGGGCCAGATGCCGCTCGATCCGACGGACGAGCAGCGCACCAAGAAGCTCAATGACCACGTCGCGGCAATGCAGCGCGAGCAGGCGGTGCTCCGGTCGGCGCTGCCCGACCGCGCCCGGGCGCGCGCCGCAATCGAGGCGCAGGACATCGCCCAGCGCGAGAACTACAACACGACCCAGCAAGGCATCCTGCAGTCCGCCCTGGAAAGCAAGGCGATGGCCGAGCAGGCCGACGCGATCCGCCAGGAAGCCGCTGCCCTGCAACGGTCGACCGAGGCGGCCGTCGCCCAGGCCGAGGCCTGGCAGCGGGGCGGCACGGCCGCGGCGGAGACGGCCGCACGCGCCCAGGCGATCGAGATCAACGAAACCAAGGCCCGCATCAATGTTGAGGCGTGGACCCGCGCCATTCTCAACAACCGCGCGGCGCAGGCCACGGCCGACCTGGCCAAGTCGAACAGCGAGCTTTCCGAGCGCGCCGTCTACCTCAATCGGATGATCGACGCCGAGAAGGAAGGCGCGAAGGCCGTTGCCGAGGTCGAGTTGCAGGAAAAGCAGCGCCTCGCCACCAAGGAAGCGCAGGCCGCGCTGGCCAAGGAAATCGATCCCGAGCGGCGCGAACAGCTCGAATGGGAGATCAAGAACACCGAGCACCTGACGCGCACCGTCGCCGATGGCGAGCAGCAGCGCCTGGCCGCGCAGTCGCTGCGCCAGCGGCAGCAGGACCTGCTCATCGCCCAAGGCGAGCGGGATCTGGCGCTCGAGACCGACCCGACGAAGCGGGCAGCGATGGAGCTGACCCTGCAGCATCGCCGCGACGAACTGGCGATCCGGGAAAAATTTCCGCGTCTGGGCGAGGAAGCCATTCAGCAACAGTTGGCTCTCGCCGATGCCGCCGCCAAGGTGCGCCAGGAGACCGAGCAAACCAACGCCATCAGGGAGAAGGGCAAGGAGCTTTTCGACGACCTCGCCAACATGGTCGAACAGGCCGGACAGAAGGGCGGCAAGGGTTTCTTCGCTTCCTTCGTCGACTACGGCCGCGCCGCTATCAAGACGTTGGCGCGGGAGATGCTGTTCCGCCCGATCATCCAGCCGATCCTGACCGGAATCGTCGGCGCCGTCCCGCAGCTATTTGGCCTGGCTGGGGGGGCCGGTACAGGGGCGGCCGGTGGCGCTGCTTCAGGCGGCCTCGGCTCGATCCTGTCGCCGATCACCGATGCCATTGGCATCGCGAAATCGTTCCTGGGTGACGCCATCGGAGGCGTGTCGTCATGGATCAACGGCATTGGCACGTCGCTCGGTTTCGGCTCCGGCATCGCTGCAGCTGCGCCGTCGGCCGCATTCATCGGCCCGATGCCTCTCGCGTCGGGCAGCATGTTCGGCACCACGACGCTGACCGGCCTGCTTGGCGGTGTCGGTGCCGGCTTCGGCGCCGGCAGCCTACTCAACTCGCTGCTCGGTGGCAGCCAGGTCGGCGGCACCATCGGCTCCGGCATCGGCTCGCTTGGCGGCGCGTTGATCGGCAGCATTTTCCCGGGCGTGGGCACCCTGCTCGGTGGCCTGCTGGGCGGCGGTGCCGGCGGCATCATCGGGGGCTTGTTCGGCAAGGACGAGAGCAAGCCTCTCGGCAACGCCCGCTTGGGCGCGGTGAAAGACGGCAAGTTGTCGTTCGGGGGCTCGACGACGCTCGACGGCTACGACAACAGCCGCGAGATCGCCCAGATGCAGCAGGCCGTCAGCCTGGTCAACGGCATCATCGACAAATTCGGGCTCACGCTCGATGAGCAGCTTCTGAAGCGCGGCTTCGAGGACACCGCGAACCCGATCGGGCTGATCGGCAAGACCAGTACGTTCGATGGCCCGAAGGATTTGCAGGAATGGATTCAGCGCTTCTTCGCCGGCCGGGAGGGACAGAGCTATCTGACTGGCGCGACTGGCACGCTCGGCACCGCCATGAACCGGCTGGCGAAGGGCGACTACAAGCCCGACGATGGCGACGACGTCCTCAAGATGCTGGACTTCGCGGGTGGTTTCGACGACGCGGCGAAGCGCGCCGGAGCCGGCATCAACACGCTCGCCCGCCAGCTGCTCGAATTCGATATCGCCGCGCGCGACGCCGGCAAGAGCCTCGCCAAGTCGGTCAAGGATTACGTCGACCAGGCGAAGAAGTACTTCGGTGACAACTCGACCGAGGCTGCGCAGGCCGCGACGACGCAACGGCAGAGCATCTATGGCATGATGGGGCTCGGCCCCGACGGCGCTGTGGCCGGTCCCGACGATCGCTTGACCGGAGCCAATGCCGAAGTCGCTCAGATGACGGCGCAGTTCAAGGCCATGCAGCCGGCCCTCGAGGCCGCGGGCCTGACCGCCGCCGATGCGACCGCGGCCATTAACCGCGCCATTGCCGCCCGCACTGCCGAGATCCGTGCGATCGAGGCCGAGACCAACCAGCGGACGCGCGCCGGCCTCGACCAGCGCGAGGTCGCGGCAAAGATCGCCGCAGGCCGCGGCGGCGGCGCCAATGCCTACTCGCTGCAGATGTCCATCCTCGACGAGCAGCAGCGCCAGGCGCGATACGACGCCGACCGGGCGGTGGAGAGCGGCGCGATGACGGCGGCGAACCGGGCCCGCCTGGAATATATCCTCGGCCTGGAGCGTGAGGCGACCGTGCTGGCGCAGGCTATCCAGGCGTCCGATCGCCATGCCTCGCAGCGCCAGCGAGAGGTTGAAGCGCAGTTGTCCATGCATACGCCGGGCGTCGAGCGGGACACCGTCGAGCAATATGCCCTCGGCGTGTCGCAATGGCGCGAGTTGATGCAGGCCCAAACCGAGGGTTGGAGCGCCGCCGAGGTCGCCGGCCTGAAGTATGTCCAGGGCCTCGAGGCGCAGGCGCTGCTGTATCAGCAGGCGGAGCGCCGGCTGCAGACCGAGGAGGGCTATGTCAGCCGCACCGGCCAGGCACTCGCCGGCATGCTGCAGGGCTCGTCGATCGCGACCTGGGGCCAGGAGATTTCCGAGGACATCGACCGGCAGATCAAGCAGGCGCAGGAATTGCGCGCGGCGTCGACCGACGCCGAGCGCGCCCGCATCCGCGAAATCCAGGTCCTCGAGGATACGGCCGTCATCGCCCAGCGTGCGGCCGAACAGCAGCAGAAGCACAATGAAGCCCTGAGGGCGGCAAAAGAGCAGATCGACGGGTTCCGCAAGAGCATCAACGCCTGGCTCGACCAGCAGAAGCTGAGCCAGCCCGGCGGCGCGAACATTGCCGAGGGCTATGACGCCGCCAAGAGCCAGTACGAGGAGCAGCTGGCGAAAGTCAAGGCGGGCGATACCGATGCCATGCAGACTTTGCTGCAATACGCCGAGCGCTTCCAGCAGGCGGCGCAGGAGCGGTTTACGGGCGGCGGCACAGCCAACCTTGATGCGGCGAAGGATATCTACGACGCCCTGGTGAAGCGCGCCAAGGAGGGCGACGCCGAAGCTATCCAGCAGGTGCAGCAGGCCGCCGACCAGTACCGTCAGATCGCGCTGAACACCTATGCGTCCGGCGAAGCCTACCAGACGATCAAGCAAGGCATCATCGACACGCTCAAGGGCCTGCCCGATCAGCTTGACCCCGAGCAGATGGCGGCGAAGGCCATCCAGAAGCTGGAAGACGAACTGGTTCCGCCGACTAAGGAGCAGTTGGACGTCATCCGCTCGCTGGAACGCCTGTCGATGGCGACCAAGACGAACATCGGCCTGGCCAACGGCAGCCTCGACAATATGAAGGCCGCCGCCGACTTGTTCTATGCCGCGCAGATCGAGGAATCGAAAGAGGCGAACCGGATCGCCCGGGACATCAGGGACAAGGTGGGCGCTCCGGCCACGCCGCCGCCACCGCCGCCATCGACAGGCCCGTCGCCCCAGCAAGCCTATTCGAGCCTGATCGGGCTGGCTGGCACGGTGCAGCAGACCGCCGCCAGCTGGCAGGCGTCGGGCAAGACGACTGCCGAGATCGACGCGCTGATCGAGGGGCAGTACGGCGGCTATCGCGACAGCCTGCTCGATCAGATGACGCCCGATCTGATCAATCAGTTCGCCGCGCTGGCCGGCTGGGCCGGTGACACCGGGCCAGGCCCGAGCCACGCCAGACAGGTCATCGCCGCGAAAGGCGGGACGGCCACCTTCGAGGTTGGTGGCGTCGGCATCTCGGCGGGCGGCATGGGCACCGCGTTCCCGGCCGTCCTGCATCACGGCGAGCGGATCCTGACGGCCGAGCAGAACGTCATCTTCGGCCAGCTGGCGCAGAAGCTGTCCCGGCCGGCCGTCTACGCGTCGCCCGCCAACGATGGCGTGCTGGTGCTGCGCGAGATGCTCGCCGAGATGCGCGAAATGAAGAAGCAGGCGGCGGACGCGGCCCGCCGGGCCGAAATCGCGGCGGCGCTGCTGGCCAAGGCGGTCAAGGATGGCGCCAACCAGGTGTCGGGCAGCGTTGAGGATGCCGGCGACCAGCAGGCCCAGGCATTCACCGACCTTAAGGTGGCCGCCATCGCCGGACCACGCTCGAAATGAGCGCCCGCGGGTCCTGGGCCCGGGGCGCGCGCGCCCTCGGCGCCGATGACGCCGCGCCGGCCGCGACCTCACCGACCCTGGCGGAGACGCTGGCGGCCAAGCACCTGGTGTTCGCCGTCAGCTGCTCGCTCAAGCCGCTCGGCGGCGGGGACGACGTCCACTTCTACTGGTCCGATCGGTTTTTCATCTCGAGGGCGACCGACACGCCGGCGAACCACCAGTTCGGCCAATGGATCGACGAGGCCGGCGACGAGATGCGGCTGTCGATCGACCCGACGGCGACCGCCGATAACAGCCTCTCCGGCAAGATCGTCCTGCTGGATCCCGACGGCTCGATCGAGGCCTCTATTCGAGCCTGCGACTACACCAAGCGCCCCATCGAAATCAGCGTGGGGCGCAGCGCGGGTTTGAAATGGGCGTCGCGCCAGGACGATCCGTATGCCTGGTTCCATCGGCTCAATACCTGCGTCATCGACAGCATCTCGGGCGATGACGGCCGCCTGACCATCAGCATTCGCGACCGCGCCTATCTGCTCGACGTCGCGCTGCAGGTCAACCGCTACGCCGGTACCGGCACCTACGAGGGGCCCGCCTCGCTGTTCGGCGAGCCGAAGCCGCTGACCGGCGGCATGATCTATTATGACGAGCCGCGCCTGGTCGATGCGGTATATCTGATCTACCAGGTCGTCGATTTCGACGTCACCGGCACCAATGATTTCTTCGTCTATGACAACGGCGTCCAACTCACCCGGGATGGCCTCTCCACCAACCTGTATGGCGACGTCATCGCTGCAGGCCATTACCGCGTCGATGTGGCGCGCGGCATGATCAGGCTGGGGGCCACGCCGGCCGGCCGCATTCTGGTGTACGGCACGGGCATGCACCGCTACGTGGTCCGGTCACCCGAGGTCGTTGCCCGACCCTACGTCACCCATCCCGACGTCGCCCGCGCGGCGATCGAGCGGCGCCTGCCGACCTTTCCGATCAACGCGGCCTCGTTCGACGCGCTGGCCGACGAGCTGCTGTTGCCGGCGTTTCCGGTCTGGAGCGGCTACAACAGATGCATCGCCCGCGTCGAGCCGGGCGAGACGGTCCGCGCCTATATCAACCGGCTGATGCAGGGGTGCGGCGCCCGCGGCTACATGCATCCGGTGACCGGCGAGTTGAATGTGCGCCGGCTCAAGCGGCCGATCGCCGCCGACGTCGTGATCGAGCTCGACCAGTGGAACATCCTCGACCTCAAGCGCCTCGACCTGCCCGACGCGCTGTGGCCGCCGCCCTATCAGATTGAGTTTCTCCAAAACCAGATCCTCGGCTGGCCGACCAACAGCAATATCGCCAACGGTACCTCGAATGCGCTGCGATCGAGGCTGCAGAAGGAGAACGTGCGGCGCGTCGAGACCAACCCCTACGTCATCGGTCGATATGCCAATGCCCAGGCCTGGGAAGGTTTTCAGACCTGGTCCGACAGCGGGACCGATCCGCTGGCCGGCGATAGCGCGACATCGATTTTTATCCGCTACCTGATCGAACTGCACGGCGGCACCTACGCTGACGGCTGGTTTCCGCGCCAGCTGCTGCACGTGTCGCTTGGGGCCCAGGGGCTGGCCCTCGAGCCGGATAGCACGGTCTTGATCACTTGGCCCAAGTACGGCCTCGACACCGGCAAGCTGTTCGTGGCGATGCCAGTCGATCGTTCCTTCGTGTCACGCTCGGCCCCCCCGCGGGTCGAGCTGCTGTGCTGGGGCGGCTTCGCCCCCTGATCCCGGAGATGATGATGCGACAGATTGACGGCGAGGTCCTGGCGGCCGACGTGGCCGGCGAGCGCGTGGTTGTGCTGCTCGGCAAGACGCCCGATGGCCCCAAGATCCTGGGCATGCGCCACGACCGCGTCGGCACGGTCACCGCGGTGATGACCGACGTTGACCTGGACGTCCTCATCGTCAAGCTGCAGGCGCTGCGGGCCGACGGCGGCGCGGCCTTCGACCTGGTGGTGGCCGATATCGCCGGCGCGCCGATGACCATCGGCCTCGGCCGGACGGCCGACGGCGCGCGCACGGTCGCCATCTCGCACCCGATCGGCACCGTGACCGCGGCGCCCTCCGACGACGCCCTCGATGAGTTGATCGCCGAGTTGCAGGCCCTGCGGGCCGAGGCGGCCTGACATGGCCAATGGGTGCCTCGGCTATGGCGACCTGGTCGGCGCCGCCGACGTCACGTCGTCGGGCACGGTCGGCAACATGACGGTGGATCGGGTCAAGGATGGTCCGATCGGCGAGGTCTGCCGCCTCGACACCAGTTCCGGCGGTACCATCACCGTGGTTCAGGACGTCCCCACGCCGGCGCGGCTGTTCGCCGTCGCCATTCCTGATGCGATGGTGACCGACCAGTTCTTGCTTCAGGTGTCGAGCACCGCCGATCCGTCGCTCGGCGACATCGTCAACGAGGTGCTGCCGCCGGTGAACCCGCGCCGCTGCCGCACCTTCAAGCTGCTGAGCGAGACGGTCACGAACTACCGCAGCCTGCGCATCACCTGCAACTGCACCTTCGCGCCGATGATCGGCCGCATCTGGTGCGGGCCGGTTTTCCAGCCCGACTACAATTTTGCGTTGGGCTATTCGGAAGGTGTCATCTCGAATTCCATCAATGCCAATGCCGCGCGGTCGATCGCGCGTAAGAAAGATCGCCGGCCGAGCCAGCCCTATTACGAATTCCAACATGATTGGCTCGGCGAGGCCGACGCGGCGATCGCGCGTCTGGCCATGATCACCAGCGACACGACAGAGCAATGCGTGTGGATCCCTGATCCTGATGACCTGACCGATGCGTTGGAAAAGCTGTGCATCGGCGCGCTGACCGAAATCCAGCCGGTCACGCTGCAGCAAAACCTGTGGGTCGGGGATAGCGCCCGCCCGGTCGTCACGAAGCGCTGGAAGATCGTCGAGGATACCTGACCATGATCAAGAGCAGGATCGAGGAGACCGGCACCGCGTCTGGCCCTGGCGGCACCGTCACGCTGTCCGGCGCCGAGGCCGGTTTCGGCTCGTTCACGCAATTCGGCAACGGGGTCGCGACGGTCTACTGGCTGGTCTATGCCGACAAGAACGACGGCTATGCCTGGGAGTGCCGGCGGGGTACCGTCAACACGGGTTCACCGAACACGCTGGGCTACACTGCGACGATCGTCAGCTCGGCCGGCGGCACGACGGCGGTCAGTTGGACCGCCGGCAAGACGTTGATGGTCTACAACGAGATCCCGGCCGAACTGGCCCTGTGGTTCTCGGCGACGGCGACCTTGGCCGCCGACAAGGGCGGGCATCTGACCGGGGCGACCGGCCAGGTCGACACCCACGACCTGACGGCCTATGCCCGCACGCTGCTGGCGGCGGCCAACGCCTCGGCCGCACGCACGGTGCTCGCCCTCGGCACCGCGGCCGTGGCTGCCGTCGGCACGTCGGGCACGGCGCTCGGCCTGCTCGACACCGCCAACATCTGGTCTGCCTCGCAGACGCTGGCGGCAACGACCTATATCGGGGCCGCCGCCGGCGCGGAGAGCCTGCGGGTGGTCACGGTGGGCAGCGCGGTCAACAGGGCCCAGGTGTCGGGCGCGGTCGCCGCGAGTGCGGTCACCATCGACTACACCGGCTCGGACACCAACGTGTTTGCGTCGCACGCGACCAAGGGGGCCGGCGCGCACTACTGGTTCACCAACAGCTCGGACAGGCAGGCGGCGATCACCGCGACGGCGTCGGCGGTGAACTACTGGGCGATCACCGGCGCCGCGGCTGCCGGCGCCGTTCTTATCGGACCAGCCGGTTCCGACACCGACATTTCCGCCACCATCACGGCAAAGGGCAGCGGCGCCATCTCGCTGGTCCCGTCCGGGGGGCGCGTCTTACGCGTCGGCAGCACCGCCAGCGCCGTCAACTACGCCGAGGTGAACGGCGGCGCGGCCGGTGTCAACACGACGGTCGGCTTCTACGTCGGCGGGTCGGACACCAACATCTACCACAACCACTACTCGAAGGGAGCCAACGGCCACCGGCTATGGGTCAACTCGGCCGAGCAGGTCAGGATCGACAGCGTCGCCAGCGCGGTCAACTTCGCGCTGGTCTACGGGGCGGTAACCGGGTCATGGCCGAGCTACGCCATCGGCGGGGCGGACACAAACGCGGGAATGTCTGTCAGAACGAAGGGCAATGCGGGTATCTCCGTCATTGCCAATGCCGCAACGCAGTTCGGGACCGGCGCGACCGCCAGTGCCGTGAATTACCTGCGCGCCGACGGCAACATCACGGGGGCCAGGCCGATCCTCGCCTCGACCGGTAGCGATAGCGATGTCGGCATGAGCATCTTCACCAAGGGCACTGGCTTCCTCGGGCTCTACGTAAATAATGCCTTGCAGGCCACCGTCGCGAATGTCGCGTCCGCTGTGAACTACTGGCAACTTGCCGGCGCGGCGACAACGGGTAATTCTGCGCTAACTGCGACGGGCTCTGACAGCAATGTCGGAGCGCTTATTCAGTGCAAGGGCACCGGCCCCATCAGCTTTTATCTAAGCAATTCGCCGCAAGTACAAATCGCCAGTACCGCAAGCGCAGTGAACTACTGGCAATTTGCCGGCGCGGCGACGACGGCGCCGCCGACGGCCTCCGTTCAGGGCTCCGACACCAACATCAACGCCGTGATCGCGTCGTCGAAGGGTTCCGGCATCCTGGCGCTGTATGCCAATGGGGCGGAGCAAATGCGCGTCGGCGCTGTGGCCAGCGCTGTGAATTTCTTCCGGATCGACGGGTCCGTGACCACAGGGCAACCGACTCAGACCGCGACCGGTGCGGACACCAACGTCGCCGGTAAATACGTCACCAAGGGCACCGCCTCGCAGTTTTTCTATTCCGCGGCGGGCTCCGACATCATGTTCCGGCTCTCCCCGGTTGGTTCGTCGGTCAACTACCTCCAGGCCGAGCCCGGGGCGACTGGCGTGACGGCCGCCCCCGACCTGGCTGCAGTCGGCGCGGACACGGACATCTGGCTCAACCTCTACGCCAAGGGGGCGGGAGGCACCCGTTTTTGGTCCAACGGGGCGGAGCAATTCCGGGCGATCGGCGCCGCCTCGGCTGTCAACAAGCTCACGGCTGTCGGGTCGATCACCGGCGGCTACCCGACCCTGTCATCTAACCTGTCATCGGACACCAACGTCGGCATCGACGTGATTACGCGCGGCACTGGCCCGCTCCGGATCTACACCAACGGCGGGACGCAACAAGTTGCTGTGAGCCACACCGCGAACGCGGTCAACTACATCCAGGTCACCGGCGCGGCAACAGGTACAGAATGCGTTATCACCACAATCGGGTCTGATAGTAACCCGAGCATTGCATTGAACCCAAAAGGCAACGGTGCGCTCACCCTGTTCGCTGGTGCCGGCTCTTATGGCGGGGGTGGCAAGGTTCTATTCGTGGCGAATTGTTCCGTGGTGCCGTCCTCAAATCCGACTGGAGGCGGCATCCTGTACATCGAAAGCGGAGCACTGAAATATCGAGGCAGCGGCGGAACAATAACCACCGTGGCTGCGGCTTAACTTCCTACAACCCGAAAGGATCATCATAGTGACAAGCACACTGATTGGGGCCGTCATCTCCGCCGGCCGCGTCGAGGCCGTCTACAAATACGCGGCCTTCGGCACCGAAAAGCAGACCACCAAAGCCGCGGGATGGACGTCGGCCGTCACCACTGCCGCTGCCGCGCTCCTGTCGGCCACGCAGGCTGCGGCTGGCGATGCCGGCCCCGTCGCGCAGGTCCAGGTCTACACCCCCCTGACCGACCCGGACGGGTCGCCGGGCTTCAGCCTCCCGGGCGAGATGATTGACGTGACCTTCCGGCAGGGCAATTCGCCGGCGCAGGTCCGCGTCGGCGACGACGAGGTGGTGCCGACGGAAATGGCCGTGGCGCGCGACGCGCTCAAGGCCGCGATCGAGGCGGAGATCTGATCATCATGACCCAGCCGGCCCACGCTGCCCTGACGCACGCTGCCGTGCCCATCGGGCTCGTCAATGCGTTGATCGTCTATCTCAAGTCGCCGACCTTTGATTTCGACACGGCGGCCGCCCTCATCGCGGGCCTGGCGAGTAGCCCGCCGGTCGAGGTCATCACGGCCGATGCGCCGCCCGCAGCTGGTCAGTCGCCGTCCTGATCCGCGCCGACCAGCCATAACCAGTCGCCGGCGGCCCGCGCATCGATCGCGGCGGGCTCGCGGGCCTTCTGTTCCTCATCGTGGGCCAGGCGCTCTCGGGTCGCTTCGCGGATGTAGTCGGACATACGCTGTTTGCCGACGAGCGCGACGATGCGGCGCCGATCGTCATCGGTAAGCCTGACGGTTGTCGCTTTCACGCCCAGCGTCGGTCGCCCCATGGGGCGGGGATTATCCGGCATCGGAAAGTCAGTCAAGTTGACCTCAAAGCGGCGTCGGTTACGGTAAGCGGTGGCGCTTATTGACAGCGTAACCGGCGTCGCTTACCGTGTCCACACAACGAAAACGCGGAGGAGGCGGTAATGTTGGCTCGCATGGGTCGGTTCGCTCTGAGCTTGGCGGCTTCGCCGATTCGGCTCGGCGTGGCCGCTGTTTTCCTTGGCGCCCTGGCTGGACCGGCGGTCGCTCAAACCGGCGAGGTCACGGGCGGGCACGCCTACCTCAACGCGGTGCAGGTCTTCGTCCGCGGCGCGCCTGTCTGTTCCGGCAGTTTCGTCGAGGCCGGATGGATCCTGACGGCGGCCAGCTGCTTCGACGGTGGCAACACCGATGTCCGCGTCGCCGGCGGCGCGGGATCGAGCAAGGTGCTGCAGGTGATCCAGCACCCGGAATATGCGCGCTGGGGCGCGGCCAACGACGTCGCCTTGCTCAAGCTCGCCGGGCCGCTCGACGACGCGGCGACCGCGGCCCTCGGCGACGCGGCCCCCGTGCGTGGCGACGCCGTGTCGATGGTCGGATTCGCGGCCGGCCGCCTGTTCATGGGGCAGGCGGGTGTCCTGGATAGCGCCGCCTGCAACGTGGCGGACGCCAAACGCTGGTGCGCCGCCTCCGGCGATGCGGCGGCCTGCTACGGCGATCGCGGCGGCCCGGCGCTCGACCGCACCGGCCGCCTTGTCGGCATCGCCGCGACGGGCTGTCCTCGTTCTGGCCCCGTGGTCTTTGCCGCGGTTGCCGCCTATCGCGCCTGGATCGACGAACAGGTCATCGGCTATGGCGGCCGCAGCGGCTGGTACCGGCAGGACGGCGCCGAGGCCGAGGGGTGGTCGATCCAGTTCGCCGGCAACCGCGCCTTCCTCGGCGCGCTGGGCTTCGATCCCGCGACCGGCGCGCCGACCTGGACGGTCACGCCGCTCACCCGCACGTCGACTGGCATCTATGAAGGCCAGCCGATGGCCTGCCGGGCGACGAGCAGCGGCCGGGTCTGCGAGCCTTCGGGCGGCCGCGTGGTGCTGGCCGTGGCCACCGACCGCGCCAGCCTGCGGCTGACGTCCGCGCCAGACAACACGGTTCGCCTGCTGGTGCCGTACCAGCCCTGACGATTACCACCATCAGTTCATCAGCAAGGGGCGCCTCGCGGCGCCCCTTTCATTTGGGGGAGAGCCCGATGGGCACACCGATCGACGCCAAGACTGCCCGCGACATTGCGCAGGAAGAGGTCGAAAACCACGAAGCCATCTGCGCCGAAAGGTATTCGACCTTGCGGGCCGGCATGGCGGATCTGAAGGCTGGCCAGGAGCGACTGCAGAGCCAACTGACCGGGGTAGCCTTCAAGGTCGGGTTGATCGTGTTCGGTCTGATGTCGACCGTGATCGGCTGGCTGGCCGTCGAGCTATTCAAGACGAAATTCAAGTGAGCCTGGACGACATGCCGCCGGGCACGCCGGCCCTGCGGGGCACGACGGTCCATCACCCCCTCCACCAGGACTGGTTCATCTGGCACCCGATTCGGCGGGAACACCGCCGCGTCGCCGTGGTCGAATTTGTCGACGGCGAGGTTCTGCGCCTGGCCGACGACGTGCCCGCTTTTGTGGAGCGATCGCGATGACGACGCCGCCCTTCTATCGCGATCCCGGCGACGGTGGCCCGATCGAGCTCGTCGTGCCGCGCCCCGACGGCTCGGCCGAGGTTCATCCGAACGACGATCGCGCCGCCCATGTTCACCTGGTCGACCTGTCACAGGCGCTGTTGCGCCGGCAACGCGGGGCGATCGTCATTGGCCGCGAGCCTGCTTGACCCGCGCCGCACCTGCCTGCTTCCCCCGGCCGCCGCGTGCGGCCTTTTTCATGCCCAAGGAGGGGCACCCCGACCATGGAAGATTTTGTCTGGATTGCCTTCGTCGTCAGGCTCGCCAAGTTCGGCGTTACCGCGCTGCTCGTCGTCCTGCTCTCCGGCTGGCTCGACGGCCGCGCCGCCAAGGCGCTCGATCGGCTCCGGGCCGATGGCGGCGCGCATGGATTCGGCGCCGCCCTCTCGCTGATCCGGTCGAGCGGACTGTCGGCCGCGATCTACTACGGCGCCCGCATCGTCGCGCTGGCCATCCTGGCCGGCATGCTGATGGGCTGCGCCGTCGCGGCCGCCGGCGTGGTGATGACCGACCGCTATGACCGGCAGATCCGTGGTGCGGTCGACAGCTACTGGCCGGACTATCCGCACTGGGCGACCTGGAAAGCCCAGCTCTACCAGGAGAGCCGGCTGAATCCTCGCGCGGTGTCGCCGGTCGGTGCCGCAGGCCTGGCCCAGTTCATGCCCGGCACATGGTCGCAGGTCTCGCGGGAGCTTCGCCTGCCCGCAGAGCTGCGCGCCGATAGCGACATGGCGATCGAGGCCGGCGCCTACTACATGGCCAAGCTGCGCCGGGCCTGGTCCTCGCCCCGGCCGGCCGAGGATCGGCACCAGCTGGCCCAGGCCAGCTACAACGCCGGCCTGGGCAACCTGCTGGCCGCGCAGCGGGCCTGCCGCGGCGCCGTGCTCTATGACGCCATCATCGCATGCCTGCCGGCGATCACCGGCCGGTACAGCGAGGAGACGATCACCTATGTCGACCGCATCGCCCGCTGGCGCGCGATGATCGAGGCGGGCCTGTGACATGGGCGCCATCCTCGCCCCGTTCCGGGGCTGGCTGATCGGTGCCGCCGTCATCCTGGTGGCGGTGCTGGTCGGCTACGTGTTCTGGCTGCGCCACGACCGCGCGGCCGAGCGCGACCGCGCCGAGGCGGCGATCCGGCTGCAGGGCCAGCTCGAGGCCGAGCGCGACCGCCTCGTCGACCTCAACCGCGCAAACATCGATGCGCTGGCCATCCTGAAGGCCGCCCGTTCGCGCGCCGACGCGGCCGTCGTCTCGGCCAACGACCAGGCCACGGCCGCCCGGGCCCAGGCCGACCAGCTGAAACGGAGAATGCGCGATGTTCCGGTACCGACCGACCAGCCGTTTTGCGTGCGGGCTCCTCGCCTGTGCGCTGCTCTCGACGACCGGGTGCGAGACGCCGGCGGCATCCCCGCCGGTGGTGACGCGCCTGCAGGTCGAGCGGCCGGACATCCCGGCTGATCTCCTGCGCTGCCAGGCCGAGCCGGCCTTGCCGCCGCCGGCACCGACCGAGGACGAGGCAGCCGAATATCTGATCGACGTCCGGGTCGCCGGCCGCGACTGCCGCACCCGCCTCGAGGCGGTCCGCCAGCTGATCCAGGATCCCGACGTTTCGGCGTCGGGCATGCCTCCGCGGCAATAGCGGGGGTTCGGGGTGTAGCAGCACCCTGAACCGCGAGGGGCTAAGCCTCGCACGGCTTACGCCGCCCCGGCCGTGCACACGGCGGGGCTATAGTTGGCAACCAAACATGAAAGAAGCGTATCCATCCCACCGCGACGTTCGGCCGGTGACGCCGCCGGCCGCCTATATCGGCGGCAAGCGTAATCTAGCCGGCCGGATCGTCGATCGCATTGAACATATCCCGCATGGGGCCTATGCCGAGCCGTTTTGCGGCATGGGCGGCGTGTTCCTGCGCCGGCGGCGCGCCCCGGCTTCGGAAGTGATCAACGACCTGTCGACCGACGTCGCAACCCTGTTCCGCATCCTTCAGCGCCACTACGAATCGTTCATGCTGGAGTTGCGTTTCCGCCTCGGCAGCCGGGCGGAGTTCAACCGGCTGATGAGCCAGGATCCGACGACGCTCACTGACCTCGAGCGGGCGGCCCGCTTTCTCTACCTGCAGCGCCTGTCGTTCGGCGGCAAGGTCGAGGGGCGGACGTTCGGGGTATCGGCCGGCCTGCGCAGCCGGTTCGACATCGGCCGTCTCGGCCCGGTCCTCGAGGAGATCCACGAGCGCCTGGCCGGCGTGGTGATCGAGTGCCTGCCCTGGGCCGATTTCATCCGCCGCTACGACACCCCGGAAACCCTGTTCTACGTCGATCCGCCCTATTGGGGCAGCGAGCACTACTACGGCCGCGACGCCTTCGGCCGGGGCGATTACGAGCGAATGGCCGAGGTGTTGCTGGGCATCAAGGGACGGTGCCTGCTCAGCCTCAACGACACCCCCGGCGTGCGCGCGGTGTTCCGCGATTTCTCGATCGAGACCATCGAGACGACGTGGACCGCCGCACGCTCGAAGCCGACCAAGGTGCGCGAGGTGCTGATCAGCCCGCCCCAGCGCTGACGGCGCCGGCAACATAGGCCCTTGGGGAGGGCCACCGCCGGCGTTGACCTGGCCCGCCATCCTTCGGGGTGGCGGGCCTTTTTTCGTGTCGGGCCGGATCAGAAGCCCCGAAGGGCTTCGTCCAGCGTGTCCGCTTGGCGGATGACTTCATGCCAATCCTGGGTTGAAAGGCGATGCTGGCTATCCCATACGAACCAGGTAATGGCATCGAACCTGGTATGCAGTGGCGCCACCGCGTACCGATTGGCTTCGCCGAAATACTGCATTTCCGCAGCGAGTTGGCCGCGCAGGGCTGGATCGTTGGCGGGGAGCAAGGGGAAGGAAACGAGAGCCATGGCGGCCTCCTGAAGCGGGCACCTGCGGGATTGCAGGGCCTATGTTTCTTTCCGTCGTCTTCGCTATTCCAACTGCAGTCGGTCTGTGTCGATTACGCCTCGCCTTTGCCCCTTTCGTCCGGCGAGCGGCGCACCAGCTGGCCGTCGGCGTCGATCCCGTCGAGGCCGGCCAGCAGGGCCGCCACGGCCAGCCATGTCTGGCGCGGTATCTCCACCGGCCGGCCATCATCCTTGCGTCGGCCGAGTTCGTAGACCTCGATCGTCGACCTGCCGAGGCCCAACACCTCGGCGAACTGTCGGATGGACAGGCCCAGCCTCAGCCTTGCCGCGCGAAACGTCTTGTGATCGGGTTGCTGCTGCATGGCATCTGTCGTATCCTGCCGATCCCGGTTGGGGCCGAGGGTGGCTAGACCCTCGACCCCGGCTCCCGCTTAGAGCTTGATGACCAGCACGATCATCTTGCCCCGCCAACGGAAGCTGAACCGGATCTGCATTCTACAACACCTCCTTTCGGTTTCTGCGGCCGGGCCTCATCCCCGGCCGCAAACCTATTATGTCGTACTCAGGACGACGACGCAATCCTAATTGTCGTTCTCAGGACGACAAAAAAGCCTTGACGGTCGCCAGTGACGGGCGCAATACTACCTCCATCAGCAAGCGCTGATGCCGGCGCCTCCCGGGATGAGGGGCGGAGACCAAGCCATGGCCACCGTGTCGCTGTACCAGATCACCCACAAGCAGATCATCAATGCCGGCCGCAGCTTCAGCCTGCGCCCGCTCGGCCCGTCGACCGACGAGACCGAGGCGCTATGCGATGGCCCGGTGACCTACCAGTTGCCGGAAGGCTATCGCGTCGGCGAGACGACGATGAACGAGCCGGCGATCTTCGACGGCCGCGGCGCGTACTGCCACGTCGAGGTCGACGAGGCGACCGGCCGGCCGGAGCTGATCTCTGACCGCTTCGTGGTGCTGGCCAAGGTGGAGGGCTGAGCCATGGGCTACAATCTCCCTACTTACAGCCTTTCCCAATCCACGGCCGACGTCATGGCGACGTCACGGTTGGTCGCCGAGGATGCCGCGGCGATCATGGCCGGTGGCCCGAACGAGGCGACGGAGTATGCGCGGGCCTGGTACGCGCGCCATCCGACAAATGCCTGGGCGGCGGCGGTCGAGCACAGCCCTGCCAAGGCGGCTGAGATGATTGCGCGCGCGTCCGCAGATGTGCGGGCCAGCGCCCGGGCCATCGTCGATGACGGCCGGCCGCATTACCTGTCGCCCGGCACCGGCGGCCGCAGCATGCTCGTTGTGGCCAGTCTCGTTGCCGATGGTTCGGCTGGGCCGACAGGATATCTGCCGTTTCGCCTTCTCCCGGGCGAGACGGGTTGATCATGACCATCGGTAGCCGACCTTTTATCTCGGTCAGCCCATTAGGCACCGAGCCTCGCCTTGCGCTCATGGCAAAGACATTTCCAGCCCCTCGGGGCTGGATCGTCCTCGGCGAGGTTAGCCTGCCGGCCGGTGGCGGCCATCGTGACGTCGGCTGGTTGATCCAGCGCGAGGGGGGCGACACCTTGGCGGCGTGGATGGGCCGCGGGGCTCTGCGTAACCTAGACCAGCGAAAGGCCCTTGCCGGGCTGAAGGCCATGCAGGCCAGCATCAGGGATGCGCGGGATCCGTCGGAATTCCGCCGGCATCGTCGAGCGCTCGGATGGACGCAGGCACAGGCGGCCGAGGCGGTTGGTTATCAGCCGTCCAGCCGCAGCTACATCGCCGATGTCGATCTGGGCAAGGTGCCGTGTCCCGCGCCGGTCCTGAAACTGATGCAGATCTACGCCGATCCTCGATTTCCAGCGGAAATGCTACCGGTGCCGGCCAAGCCGGGGCGCGTTGGGGCCGACGACAAGGTCGGCTAACGTGCGAACGGATTCTCGACGCGCTCGCTGAACTCTTCCCACCGGCGATGCTTCGGCGCCGGCCGGGGATCACGCAACCCAGTCCAGGGGCAGGCTCCACCGGCCGCCCTGGTCCAGCGGCTGATTTCCGCCGGCGTCGCCACGCCGATCGCCGGCGCGATCTTCAACTGGCAGCCCTGGCAGCGCATTCGCGGCGGCAGGTCGCATAGCCGGGCCTCCGCCGTGCCGGCATGGGCGATCATCGTCCGGATATCCATCAGCGACCGCCAGTCGCGCGGGCATGGGCAAACGATCCAGATCACCTCGCGGCTCTGGTCGAGATCGGCCAGCCTGGCGCCCGGCCTGGCGCAGGTCGGTGGCAGAGCGCTCATGGTCCAGGCGGCTCCACCCATTCGAGCCGGACAGCGATCGACGATTTTTCGCCGCAGTTGCCGCAGGCTGTGATCGTGGCGTCCTTCAGGCGATGGTCTTCGCCGCCCATGGGGTGGCCTAAGAAATCCTGCTGCTCCAGCGTCCAGCGATCGCCGCACCCGAGGCACCAGTAATGGACGCGGTCGCCCGGGATCATATCTCGCGCCCTGGCCTCGAACTTCAAGGGCGTCCACCTGGCCCGGGTCAGCGGGTCCATCTCGACCATCGGCACCCTCGGGCGCATTGCCACGTCGGCTTGCCGCCCGCAACGCTGGCACCGCGCCTTAATCCGCTGCCTCGGCCATTCGTGGCCCCGCCGGCGGATCAGCCCGACCAGATCGAGCACGATAGATCGCTGGCACCCCTTACAGGTGGCCACCAGTTCGTGGGCGCGGACATAGACCTGGCCCGCCTTGTCGATCATGAGGCGGTTCTTCTGCATCGTCAGGCCGAGGTTGGGCGGCAGGTCGAGATCCATGCCGCAGATCTTGCCCTCCCGGCAGAAAGAGAACAATATAAGAACATTCGCCGCGACCCGACCCGTTACAGGAGGTAGCCATGGGCGAGCCCGCCTTGAAACTCGAAGCCGCGCAACCGTCGGCGGAATCCGTTGCCCGCAAGGGCGCTCTCTATCTCGGCCACCACTGGCGCATCCAAAAGGGCACGGCGCCGACCCATGTCGTCGCCTTCAAGATGGACGGCCGGCCGGACTGGTACTGTGCGAGGATGGACGCCAGAGACAAAGCCGACGCGATCGCGCTGACCGTGGAGCGCATTGCGGCCGCGCGCGATCCCCTGGTGGTCGATGGGCGGTTCGAGCTGCGGCCGCTCGTGCCGCCCGACAAACTGCCGCGCCTGGCGCGCGTCGGAAACGACGAGACGGGTACAGAATCGGCTTGACAAACCACGGTACAAGGTTTGCCGTCCTGGGGCAGCTACGGCCACGCCATTCCGACATACCCGCTAAGTCATTGAATTTATTTGTAGCTCTCGCGCTGCATTTTGTCGGAATGGCCTTAGAAATCCGCCAAAGCCGCAAGACTTTTAATCAGGGGGTCCTGGGTTCGAGTCCCAGCGCGCTCACCACCCCTTCCCCGCTTCGCTAGCCCGATTTCACCGGCCGCGTCGCCGCCCAGATCCCCGGCAGGATCAGCGCGGCGCCGGCGAGATGGTAGAGCTGCGGCCGTTCGCCCAGCAGCAGGAAGGCCAGGAAGGCGTTGTAGAGCGGCACCAGGTACATGATCAGCCCGGTCGAGGCCGGGCCGATCAGCACCACCAGCCGGTTATAGGCCAGGAAGGCGCCGAGGCCGGGGACCAGCGCCACGATCGCCATGATGCCGAATACCCGCAGGTCGATCGCCGGCAGGCCGGCCCAGACCGATTCGGCGATGACCGCCGGCAGGTTGACCGCGACCCCGCCCAGCGTGATCGCGGCGAACCGCGCCCGCAGGTCGAGCTTGCCGGGATGGTGGCGGATCAGCAGCGAATAGACAGCCCAGGATACCGTGGCCAGCGCGACCCAGAGGTCGCCCGTGCTGACCCGCAGGGTCAGCAGCACGGCCGGATCGCCCTTGGCGATGACCAGCACCACGCCGGCCAGGCACAGCGCGATGCCGACGCCCTGCAGCGGCCCGGCCGGATCGCGCCAGAACACCCGGCCGAACGCCACGATCAGGATCGGCGAGGCCGCATAGATCAGCCCCATGTTGGTCGCCGTGGTGGTGATGCCGGCCTGGTAGATCGGCGCGCCGCAGAACCCCATGCCGAGCAGGCCGAGCAGCAGCAGGACCGGCCATTCGGCCAGCGCCTGGGCGCGCTGGCGCCACAGCGGCACCCAGGCGATCGGGGCCAGCATCAGGAAGGTCAGGGTCCAGCGCCCGAAGGCCAGCGCCACCGGCGGCACCGCGCCTTCCAGCCCGCGCGCGACCAGCAGGTTGGTGGCAAACATCGCCGGGGTGGCGAGGAACAGGGCCAGGGCTTCGCGCCCGCCCCCGCCCTGACCGCTCAATCCGGTTCGAGGCACACGATGCCTTCGACCACGAATCCCTTCTCGGCCGGGTAGCGCCTGAGCAGCGCGCGCCGCGCCTCGATGTCGGATACCGCCGAAACCTCGATGTAATGGGTTTGCGACCAATCGTCGGAATAGCCGGTACGGTTGCGGTCGCCTTGATAGAGCGTCTCGCGCACCGTGCGGTTGAAGACCGCGACTTCGTATTTTTTCTTGCGCGCCACCATGCCCGACGCCTTCCGCTCCGATCCTACTGCGCGGCCGCCACGGTCTGGCCGTAACGGTCGACCATGCCCTGCCGCGTGTCGCCCAATGCCTGCACCAGCCGCGCCCGCAGCGCCATCGCCTTGTCGCGGTCGCCCGCCTTGCCGGCGAGATCAAGGGCCGAGGCGGTGGCCGCGACCCGGCTGAGGCCGAACGAGCCGGCCGTGCCCTTGATGGTATGGGCGATCCGGCGCAGGGCGTCCAGCGGCACATCGTCACCCCCGCCCAGCGCCGCCAGCGCCGCCAGCGCCGCTTCCTGGCCGTCGAGGAATTCGGCGACCATGTCGTGCACGTCGGCCAGGCCCAGCCGGCTTTCGAGCTTGCCGAGCGTTTCGGGATCGAGCAGCAGCCCGCCGATCTCGGGCATCACCGGCACCGGCAGCGGCGCCACCACGGCGCGCGCCATCAGCGCGATCATGTCGCGCCCGCGGGCCGCCAGGATATCGTGGATGACGCCCGACAGCAGGTCGGGGTCGAACGGCTTGCCGACATGGGCATCCATGCCGGCCTCGCGGCACTGTTCGATATCCTCGGGGAAGGTATTGGCGGTCATCGCGATGATCGGCATCGTCGCCTTGCCGTCGGCCCGCGCGCGGATGCGGCGGGTGGCTTCCAGCCCGTCCATGCCGGGCATCTGCACGTCCATCAGCACGACGTCGTAGTCGCGCCCCTCGATCAGTTCGAGCGCCATGCCGCCATCGGACGCCACGTCGACCGAATGGCCGTCCTGGCGCAGCAGCATGGCCGCGACCTTCTGGTTGGTCGGGTTGTCCTCGACCAGCAAAAGGCGCAACGGCGGCAGCGCGGCATTGGCGCCCGGCTCCTGCTTGGCCGGGCTCAGCGCGGCGATCGGCGTCAGCGGCACGTCGAACCAGAAGGTCGAGCCCGCGCCCTCGCGGCTTTCCAGCCCGATGGTGCCGCCCAGCAGTTCGGCGATGCGGCGCGAGATGGCAAGGCCGAGGCCGGTGCCGCCATAGCGCCGGGCGATCGAGGAATCGGCCTGGGCGAATTCGGAGAACAGCCGGCCCTTCGCCTCCTCCGAAATGCCGATGCCGGTATCGCGCACCGAGAAGCGGACCAGCGTCTGCCCGTCCCGGATCGGCGCGCCATAGACGGTGACGTAGACCCCGCCCACCCCGGTGAATTTCAGCGCGTTGCCGAGCAGGTTCAACAGCACCTGGCGGATGCGGTTGGCATCGCCCAGGCAGAAGGCCGGCACGCTGTCGGCCAGGGTGAAATCGAAGCGCAGCCCCTTCTCGGTGGCACGCGCGGCCAGCAGCGCCATGCAATCGGCCACCAGCGGCCGCACGGCGAACTCGACCAGGTCGACCTCGGCCCGGCCGGCCTCCAGCTTGGAGAAATCGAGGATGCGGTTGAGGATGCCGAGCAGCGCGGTGCCGGAATCGAGGATGGTGCGCACCTGGTCGCGCTGCACCTCGTCGAGCGCCGAGCGCATCAGCAGGCGGGCCATGCCCAGCACGCCGTTCATCGGCGTGCGGATCTCATGGCTCATCACCGCCAGGAATTCCGACTTGGCGCGCATCGCCGCCTGGGCCGCGTCCCGCGCCGCCAGCAGCGCTTCCTCGTTGCCCTTGCGCTGGCTGACGTCGAGGGCCACGGCGACCACGCCGGCCACCCCGCCATCGGCATCGCGCAGCGGCGAGGCGGTGATCTGGGCCCAGCCGACCACGCCGTCGCGGCCGGGGAAGCGGCATTCCTCCGACACCCGCTCGCCCAGCCCCTGGGCCAGCAGGGTGAAATAGCGCGTCATCCGCTCGCGGTCGTCGGCGTGGATGACGTCCTGCGCCTGCAGGCCGGCGAGGCCGGGATCGGCATCGCGGCCCATCATCCGCCAGATCGCCTCGTTGTAATGGGTGATCACGCCGGATCGCCGCATCACCAGGATGCCGGCCAGCGAATTGGCGAAGATACCCTTGTACAGGGTTTCCGAGGCGCGCAGCGCGGCCTCGGCCTGCTGGCGTTCGGCCACCTCGCGGGTCAGTTCGCCGGTGCGCTCCTCCACCCGGCGCTCCAAGGTTTCATTGGCCTCGATCAGCGCGGCGCGCGCCCGCTTCAGCTCGGTGATGTCGCGCATGAAGGCGGTGAAGACGCGGCGCCCGCCGATGCGGGTATCGGACAGCCGCATCTCGATCGGGATCAGCCGGCCGTCGGCATGCAGCGCCTCGACCTCGAAGGCGCGGCCCATCATCCGGCTTTCACCGCTCAGCAGGTAATGGGCGATGCCCGACAGATGCGCGGCGCGGTAGATTTCGGGCACCAGCACCCGGTCGAGCCGCTGGCCCAGCACCGCCTCGCGCGTATGGCCGAAGATGCGGCAGGCGGCGGGGTTGTATTCGATGATCCGGTTTTCCTCGTCGATCGTGACGATCGCGTCGACCGCGGTATCGACGATCGCGCGCACGAAGGCGTCGCTCTCGCGCGAGGCATCCTCGGCGGCCTTGCGGGCGGTGATGTCGGTGGCCGAGCCGACCAGGCGGATCACCCGGCCCTGGTCGTCGCGCACCGCCAGCGCCCGCCCGCTCAGCCAGCCGACGCCCGAGCCGTCAGGGCGGCGATAGCGGTATTCGATCTCGCAGATCTCGGTCTCGCCGCGCATCAGCCGCGACAGCGCCCGGCGATTCGGCTTGGCATCATCGGGATGGGTCATCGCAAACCAGGCCGACGACCGCTCGGCCATCGGGCCGGAGGCCAGGCCGGTCAGCGCCGACAGCTGGTCGGAGCAGAAGATGGTGCCGCGCTTCAGGTCGACGTCGAAGATGCCGTCCGAGGTCGAGCGGACGGCGAGGTCATAGCGCGTCAGGCTTTCGGCCAGTTCCCCCTCGGCCTCGGCCTGGCGCTGGCGGATCAGCCGCGACAGGGTGAAGGCCAGGATGATGGCGGTGATGCCCGGCCCCACCTGGCCCAGCACCACCAGCGACGAGTGATAAGGCAGCCAGCCCAGCTCGACCAGCGCCCGCGGCACCGAGGTGAGCAGGAGGACGCCCCAGGCCAGCGTGAAAGTGACCGCCGCCGGTACGCCGCGCCGCCAGGCCGCAATGCCCAGCGCGACGACATAGACGACCAGCAGGGTGACGAGGTTCGAGGCCGTCCACCGCCCCCACAGCCGGTCGAACAGCGCCGCGACGAAATGCAGGAGCGACAGGCCGATCAGCGCGAAGCCCAGGCGATGAAACCAGGGAAAGCGCCGCCGCGCCGCGAAGACTTCCATGGCGAACCAGACGCCGAACACCATGGCGATGGTCAGCATGCCGTGGACGCCGATGGCGACGAGGTTGCCGGGCGCGGCGACGAACAGTTCGCGCCGCATGCCCGAGACGGCGACGATATAGCCGGCCAGGCCCAGCGTGTGGCAGGCGAGCAGCAGCAGGCTGCGCTCGCGCATCGCCACCCAGATGAAGATCAGGTAGCCCGAGACCGCGACCATCGTGCCGAGCAGGATGCCGAACAGCAGGATTTCGCGCCGGTCGGTGCGCTCGCGCGCCGCCGCATCGTCGATGGTGACGGGAAAGCGGGCCGAGCCTTCATTGTCGACCCGCAGATAGAAGGTGGTATCGGCCCCGGCCGCCGGGTGAATCGGGAAGAAGATATAGCGCCGCTGCTCCATCGCCGGATCGCTGGCGCCGCTCAGGCCATCGCCGCGCACGGTGAAGCCGCCGCCATCGGCCCCGGGCTCGTAGAGCCGGATATTGTCGATGCCGATATCGTGGAAGACCAGGACCAGCCCGCGCCGCTCCTGGCGCATGTCGCGCAGGGTCAGCCGCGCCCACCAGCCGTTGCGCCCGAACCCCAGCGCCGGCACCGCCGACCCATCGGCCCTGAAGCGCGCGGCGACCTCGGGCCGGGCAAGATCCTCGGGCTTAAACGTTTCGCCGGGATCGCTGAGAAATTCCAGCACCGGCCCGGCATTGTGGCTGGCCCGGCCGTCTTCGAGGATCAGCGGCGCGGCCTGGGCGGTGGTGGCCAGGGTGAGGAAGAGACAGGCCAACCCGACGACGGCCGCAACCGCCCGCCACAGCCCCGCCCGCCTGGTTCCCGCAAGCCCCATTCTCGAATCCGCCGCCCCCGAGCCTTCTGCCCCTTGAGCGAAAGTCCTAGCACGGCTGGATGGCGGCAACCACTGCGGTGGCGGGACGTCTGTGCCATCGACACGGGCGCGGAGTTATGCCAAACAGGCGGCCCCGGAAAGGTGGCCGAGTGGTTTAAGGCAGCGGTCTTGAAAACCGCCGTGGGTGCAAGCCCACCGTGGGTTCGAATCCCACCCTTTCCGCCAATTCGCGCAGATCACCAGTTACGGCAACACTCCCCGATTTTTTTCTATCAACAAGGTCGACATGATTGAACTGAAGCTGTATATTGCTCGTCTAAACAAATGTTGTCCAGCGATCTAGCTGATTGATGCGTTCGGAGCGGTGATCGCATCGACTAAATCTATCTTTCTTATCATGCATTTCTATTTGGATGCAGCAAATTTTCGTTAAAATTACTATTTGAGCATACGCTCTGCGTTACAGGCTCGATCAGGAATACGACAATAGGCCATTCCTTCATGACCTAAACTATGTTAGGAAAATTTGGCGCATCATAATTCTTAGCGGGGAGGCGCTATCATTTACAACGCGGCACAACTTTCTGCTCTGACTCGCCTGTTCTCTGCTGCCGTATTCCGAGAGATGGCAAAAAAAGGCCGGTCCTCACTATTCCGTCGGTTGTTCGCCGAAACCAATCTGGGCGACTGTTGCGATATGCAAGCAACCGTCGCGAATGCGTTTGATGCGGCCTTTGCGATTTTGAAGGTCGCAGGGCAGCGCGATGAATATGTCTATCGCGCTGCGATTAGTCACAAAATCCTCATGGGCAAGCATTCGCTGCGCACCGCATCGATGCTCAACGAGTTTCGTGCTGGATCGTGCAAAGCGGACCTAGTTATCCTAAACGGCACTGCGACGGTTTATGAGATTAAGTCGGAAAGAGATTCGCTTGCACGCCTAGAGAACCAAGTCGAAAACTACAAACGTGTATTCGCGAAAGTAAACGTCATTGTTAGCGAAACCCATGTCGATGGAGTATTAGACACGGTTCCTGGCGATGTAGGTGTCATGTGCTTATCGAAGCGCTACCAGATCAATACGGTACGTGAGGCGGCCGATCGCCCCGAGCGCGTTTGCCCGCTCACAGTTTTTGAATCTCTACGCGCAGCGGAAGCGCTCGCCATCCTAAAAGCTTTTGGCATACCTGCGCCGCAGGTGCCGAACACGCAGCGGCATGCGTCGCTGCGTACACTGTTCGCTGATCTCGACCCTGCTACCTTGCACGCTGAAATGGTGCGAACCCTAAAGCAGACTCGTAATCTAGCGTCGCTCGGCGATCTCGTGCGTGAGTTGCCGGATTCTCTGCAGGCTGCAGCCCTGTCAATCCCCGTGCACCGCGCCGACCATGGGAGACTTGTCGAAGCGGTTGGAACGCCGCTACACGCGGCGATGACATGGAGCTGAACATCGAATGTATCACCCCTACTTCCGCGGGAAGCAATTTGAGCTGATCACTATCCGTGAAACAGCGCCTTTGCTCGCCAGCAAAGGGTTCGTTCCGATCATTGAGCCAGTTCGGGAATCGCTGGGCGGCTTGAAGAAGACACTACAGGCTGTCTGCGATGCTCACGGCCGCGCGATCGTCATTGTCAACCCATACCACGGGGATCATCAGGAAGACGGGACTAACATCACCGGCCTTCTGCAAGGAGGCTATATCGGCAACGCTGCGATCGCGGCCGGTATCCTTCTACGTAGCGAGATGAGCGTTGCCGACGTCATGGCCTGCTATAGTGAACACGCCGAGCATAATCCCGCACTGATCCATGCAGGTTTTACCGCACCCAAAGAGTTGGCGGCGGCACTGATAGCTCATATGCCGAATATGACGAATGTCTTTGTCGAAGAGCAGGACAAACTTCTCTATCGTAAGCACTTCGACGATAGCCATCGTATTTTGATTAAGGACGGATTCAAACGGAAGCGCAATGCTGATTACCCCCCGGTGGAGGAGTTTTCCGATCTTCACGTGACGTACGCCGATCGCGGCATGGAGGGTTTTGGCGATTTTCTTATCGTGGGTGACGTCTACAGCGAGGGGGGCGGCCCGGCCTATGCAGTAGCAATCCATCTAACATTCATCGACGACGACAAAGACGATGTGATGTATATTTATCATTTCGTTTCCGACACCAAAGATACACCAACCGATCCAGCCGGTAAATTCGGTCAGGCACTAGCCAAGCTTATCAGAAAGCTCGACAGTGGAACTTCGAAGTTACTTGAAACCGAGGCAATCAAGGAATTTCGGAGCCTCCACGCCAAAGGCCATTTTCCTGGCCTAGGTTACGTTAAGAAGCTCTCGATGAAACATCATATCGAGACGCTCGCTGCCTATCTCGATTGAGGTCGGCATGGGAAAACGGTACTGCTGCCCTGAATGCTTTAGTGATCGCGGACTACGCGACAACATCTTCCCCTCTCTGAATCCAAATCGCGGAACTTGTAGCTTCTGCGGAACCACCAATGCGCTGCTCATCGAGCCGGCACAGCTAGCGAACTGGTTTGAGCTCCTAGTAAATGTCTACGAGCCTAACGACGATGGAAAGTCGCTGGTAGAGTGGATGAAAGACGACTGGGAACTGTTCAAACATCCTCGTATGGATGTCGCGCATGCAAAGGAACTGCTGGGCGAAATTCTTGACAACGGTGAGATTGTCCGCCGACCCTTTGCCGCATCGCCGAGCTATATCAGTGAAGGTCTAGCTCGTTGGGAAACGCTGCGTGACGAGATGATGTATGCGAACCGCTGGTTCCTTGACGTGTCGATTGATTTGCGACGACTACGCCAGCTTCTTGACCTGCTGCTCGCGCCCGAACTGCCGCGTCAATGGTACCGCGCACGTATGCAGATTGAAGATGAAATTTTTCCCATCGACAAGATGGGAGCCCCTCCTAAACGCCGCGCCTCGCACGGCCGCGCTAACCCTGCAGGCATTCCCTATCTTTATCTTGGGTCAAAGGCGGAAACAGCCGCCGCGGAAATCCGACCTCACACAGGTGAGGTCGCATGCGTGGCCGACTTCACCATTCCCGAGATACGCGCGGTTGACCTGCGTCATCCACGCAAATTGGTTTCGCCGTTCATTCTTACTGACGCCAGCGAAATCGGCCAACTACGCGCAGACTTGCCTTTTCTTGAACGACTCGGCGATGAGCTGACTCGACCAGTCCTACCGTCTGGGGCCGCGATCGATTATATTCCTAGCCAATATTTGTGTGAATTCATCAAAACTTGCGGCTTCGACGGAGTCGTCTACAGAAGCTCAGTCAGCGATGGCATCAATCTAGCTCTTTTCAATCCCCTTAAGGCAATCGGCGGCACCGTATCACTATTCAATGTGACCAAAGTCTCGGTTGAAGTAGCGAGGGCATAGAATCGGTGCTGAAGCAGGCACGAATTTCTTATATTAATGTCCGCGATCTTTGGTATCTTTCTATCGTCCAATATTCATAATTGCCGATTGCTTGTGGACCACTTCAGAACCTCGTCGGAAGTTTAAGCTACTCCATCACCCATGCAACCCTGGCGCCTCCTGCCCCGTCCGCTCCACATACTCCACATACCCGCCGCCATACTGATGCACGCCCTCCGGCGTCAGCTCCAGCACCCGGTTCGACAGCGTCGCCAGGAAGTGGCGGTCATGCGACACGAACAGCATGGTGCCTTCGTAGGCGTCGAGCGCCTTGATCAGCATTTCCTTGGTGTCGAGGTCGAGATGGTTGGTCGGCTCGTCGAGCACCAGGAAGTTCGGCGGGTTGTAGAGCATGATCGCCATCACCAGCCGGGCCTTCTCGCCGCCTGAGAGCACGCGGCAGTATTTCTCCACGTCGTCGCCCGAGAAGCCGAAGCAGCCAGCGAGTGCGCGCAGCGAACCCTGGTTGGCCTGGGGGAAGGCGGTTTCGAGCTGTTCGAAGATGGTCTTCTCGCCGTCGAGAATTTCCATCGCGTGCTGGGAAAAATAGCCCATCTTGACGCTGGCGCCGATCTGCACCGTGCCGCTGTCGGGTTCGCCGTCGCCGGCCACCAGCTTGAGCAGGGTCGACTTGCCGGCGCCGTTGATGCCCATCACGCACCAGCGTTCCCGGCGGCGGATCGTCAGGTCGAGGCCGTCATAGATCACGCGGCTGCCATAGGCCTTGTGCACGTTCTTCAGGATCGCGACGTCGTCGCCCGAGCGCGGCGCCGGGGGGAAGTCGAAGGCCACGGTCTGGCGGCGCTTCGGCGGCTCCACGCGCTCGATCTTGTCGAGCTTCTTCACGCGGCTCTGCACCTGGCTCGCATGCGAGGCGCGGGCCTTGAAGCGTTCGATGAACTTCAGTTCCTTGGCCAGCATCGCCTGCTGGCGCTCGAACTGGGCCTGCTGCTGCTTTTCGTTCAGCGCCCGCTGCTGCTCGTAGAATTCGTAATTGCCGGAATAGCTGTTGAGCGCGCCGGCGTCGATCTCGATGATCTTGTTGACGATGCGGTTCATGAACTCGCGGTCATGCGAGGTCATCAGCAAGGCGCCTTCATAGCCTTTCAGGAATTGCTCGAGCCAGATCAGGCTTTCGATGTCGAGATGGTTGCTCGGCTCGTCCAGCAGCATGCAGTCGGGCTGCATGAGAAGGATGCGCCCGAGCGCCACGCGCATCTTCCAGCCGCCCGACAGCTTGCCCACGTCGCCGTCCATCATTTCCTGGCTGAAGCTGAGGCCGGCCAGCACCTCGCGCGCCCGCCCCTCCAGCTGATAGCCGCCGAGCTCGTCGAAGCGCGCCTGCACCTCGCCATAGCGGGCAATCACCTCATCCATGTCCTCGCGCTCGTAATCGGCCATCGCCGCCTCGAGGGTGGCGAGCTCGGCCGCCACCACGCTGACCGGCCCCGCCCCGTCCATCACCTCGGCCACCGCGCTGCGGCCGGACATCTCGCCGACGTCCTGGTTGAAATAGCCGATGGTGACCAGCTTCTCGACCGAGACCTGGCCCAGGTCCGGCGCCTCCTCGCCCGTGATCATGCGGAACAGCGTGGTCTTGCCGGCGCCGTTGGGCCCCACCAGGCCGATCTTCTCGCCCCGGTTCAGCACCGCGGAAGCCTCGATGAACAAAAGCCGGTGGCCGGCCTGCTTGCTGACGTTGTCGAAACGAATCATGGGGGCGTGGATCTCGTCGGAGGAATTTTTCGGGCCCTCTTATGCCGCGATGCGGCAAAGGCCACAATGTGCTTGAAAATTTTTGGTCGATCGACCTAGAATGAAATTAGGGCAATCGACCTAATCGGGCATGCATGACCGCCGCCGCCACCCGCCAGCATATCGTCGAGGAAGCCGACCGGCTGTTCTATGAGCGCGGATTCGAAGCCACGTCGCTGGCCGATATCGCCGCGGGCGTGCGGATCTCGCGTGGCAATTTCTATTATCACTTCCGCACCAAGGACGAGATCCTCGATGCCGTCATCGTCAGGCGGCTGGACGCGACGGAAAGAATGCTCGCCGGCTGGGAGGCCGAGGGCGGCGATCCCGCCGGGCGCCTCCGCCGCTTCATCGACATCCTCACCGTGAATCGGGCCGCGATCATGGCCCATGGCTGCCCGGTCGGCACGCTGTGCAACGAACTGGCCAAGCTCGACCATGCGGCGCAGGCCGATGCGGCGGCGCTGTTCACCCTGTTCCGCCGTTGGCTGGCCCGCCAGTTCGCCGCGCTGGGCCGCGGCGCCGATGCCGACCGGCTGGCCCTGCACCTGCTGATGCGCAGCCAGGGGGTGGCCACGCTCGCCACCGCCTTCCGCGACGACGCCGTCGTCGATGCCGAAATCCGGGACATGCATGCCTGGCTTGGCCACCAGGCCACCTGAAGGGGGAAACCGCCACCGATGTTCGTCGTCACGCTGAAATTTTCCGCCAACAAGGCGCGCGCCCCGCAATTGATGGCCGGCCATAACGAATGGATCGGCCGGGGGTTCGCCGACGGCGTCTTCCTGCTGGCCGGCAGCCTGGCCCCCGGTGCCGGCGGCGCCGTGCTGGCCCATAATGTCTCGCGCGCCGCGCTGGAGGCGCGGCTGGCCGAGGATCCGTTTGTCGCCGAGGATGTGGTGCGGCCCGAGATCGCCGAGATCGCGCCCGGCCGCACCGACGATCGCCTGGCCTTCCTGAAGGCGTGAGGCGATGACCGCGACCGTTCCCGGCCCCGATGGCCGCCCGCGCTGCCGCTGGTGCGCGGCGGCGCCGGAATTCTTCGCCTATCACGATGCCGAATGGGGTTTCCCGGTGGCCGACGACCGCAGGCTGTTCGAGAAACTGTGCCTGGAGAGTTTCCAGTCCGGCCTGTCGTGGCGCACCATCCTGGCCAAGCGCGAGAATTTCCGGGCGGCCTTCGCCAATTTCGATGTCGAAAAGGTCGCCCGCTTCGGCCCGGCCGACGTTGAACGGCTGCTGGCCGATCCCGGCATCGTGCGCCATCGCGGCAAGATCGAGGCCGTGATCAACAATGCCCGCCGTGCCCGCGAACTGGTGCGGGAGACCGGCTCGCTCGCCGCCTATGTCTGGCGCTTCGAGCCGAAGGCCGAGAACCTGGCGACACCCCAGACCGCGTCGACCTCGGCCGCCTCGATCGCCATGTCGAAGGACCTGAAGAAACGCGGCTGGGCCTTCGTCGGCCCGACCACGGTGTTCGCCTTCATGCAGGCGATGGGGCTGATCAACGACCATGCCGAGGGCTGCGCCATCCGCAAGGAGGCGGCGAAGGCCCGGCAAGCGTTCAAGCGGCCTTAGAGGCAGGCCTCGCAGATCGCCTGCAGATGCCGGTGGTCGGTGCCGCAGCAGCCGCCCAGCATGCGCAGGCCGGGATGCTGCCGGCGCAGGGCGCGGTAGCGGGCGCCGAGATCGGCGGGGTCGCCGGCGTCGAGCTCGGTGGCGTCGTCGAGTTCGGCGTGGCTCCGCGTCGATGAATTGGCGCGGATGCCGCCGATCCGCCGGGCCCAGGCCTCGCCCTGCGGCAAGGCCGTGTCGAAATGCGTCGGGTGGGCGCAGTTGACCATGTAGAAGGCCGGCGCCGCGCCGGTTGCCGCATCGGTGCGCTCGATCGCCTCGCGCAGGGTCAGGCCGCCGGCCAGCCGGCCGTCGGTCTCGACGGTGAAGGAAATGGCGCAGGGCATGCCGGCGGCGCGGGCGGCGCGGGCGATGCCGATGGCCTCGCCGACATTGTTCATGGTGAGGGCCGAGACCATGTCGGCGCCCGCCACGGCGAAATCGGCGATCTGGCCGGCGTGATAGGCCTGGGCCTCGTCAGGCTCCATCCGGCCATCCTTGTAGCCGTCACCGCGCGGCCCGATCATCCCGTTGAGCACGATCGGCTGGCCCGGCCGTTCCCAGGCGTCGCGCAAGGCGGCGGCAAAGGCCACCGCCCGCCGGTTGAGGGCGCTCAAGGCGGCAGCGTCATAGCCGAGCCTGGCGGCCCAGTCGGGATTGGCCCGCCAGGTCGGGGTATCCAGGACGAAACCGAGGCCATGGGCCCGCGCCATCTCGAGATAGACGGTGAAATACGCGGTCAGCACCGCCCGGCCGGCCGCGTCGTCGAGCAGCGGAAAGGCCGCGAAATGCGGCAGGTCGATGCCGCGCTGGAAGACCAGCGTGGTTTCCAGCCCGCCGTCGGACAGGAAGATGCCCCCGGTCAGCAGCGGCAGGTCGTTGCGGTATCTGGCCATTACTCGGCGTCTCCCTGCGTCGTTCGCGATCCCGGCACCAGCCCCAGCACCAGGGCGCAGCCGGCGATGATCACCACCGCGCCCCCGACCTGCACGGCCGACAGCCGCTCGCCCAGGAACAGCGCGCCGACCAGCACCGCCACCACCGTCACCGCGAATTCGACCGAGATCGCCCTGGTCGGCCCGATCGCGGTCACCAGGCGGAAATAGGTGACATAGGTCAGGGCCGACATTATCGCGCCGAGGATGACAAGATAGACATAATCGACCGCACGCGGCACCGCCGGCACCGGCACGGCCAGCAGCAGCGGCAGGGTCATCGCGCCGCCGGTCAGGAAGGCCGCGGTCGTCACCTCCCACGCCCCGGCATTGCGCAGATAGCGGGCGGCGTAGTTGCTGCCGAAGGCGGCGCAGAAACAGGCGGCCAGCGTCGCGGCACTGCCCAGCACGAACGGCAGCGTGACCGGCACCGCCGGAAACCCCACCAGCAGCACGATGCCGACGATGCCCAGCGCCAGCCCGGTCAGGTTGCGGGCATTGATCCGTTCCAGCCCCCAGGCCTGCGCGATGATCATGCCGAACAGCGGGATCGAGGCGACCAGGATCGCCGCCATCGCCGTGCCGATCAGCGGCGTGCCGTAGGACAGCCCGACCAGTTGCCCGGCCACGGTGGTCGCCCCGACCACGGCGAACTTGCGCCAGCCCGCCCGGAAGTCGAGCCGCCGGCGCAGGGCGCCGGCGACGATCAGCAAGGTCGCCCCGGCGATCAGGCAGCGGAAGGTCACCGCGCCGACCCAGCCGAAGGCGTCGACCGCCTTGACCAGCACCAGGAACGACAGACCCCAGGCCGTGGCCAGGAACAGATAGGCGGCCAGTTCGCGGGGTTTCATGCGGGATCGGCCTCGACGGTGGAAAGGTGCCCGTGGGGTAGTGCCAACCGTTAGCCGCGGTCAAGTCGACTGCGCCGGCACCCGCGACCGGCGCGGGGAACCAATCACCCCGGTTATACTTTCTGACAAGTCGCGAACGATCGGTTGCCGCCGAAGGCGCTATACCTTCCGGCGACGGCCGCGTTGCCACCATGACGAGAACAGTAAGATGATCAGGCTGTGGACATTCCGGATACTCGCCGCCGCCGTGCTGGTGGGCTATCTGGCGTTGCAGGCCAAGGCCGGCTGAGCCCCCGTCACGGTATCACCCGCCGCCGGCGCAGCTCGGCGAAAATGCCCATGAACATCGCCTCCGTCTCGACATGCTCGGCAAAGCCGAAGCGCCGCGCCTTGGTGCCGTCGGCGAACATGTCGTAATCCCACGAGAATACGAAATCGACGAACGGCCAGGGCGACAGGTCGGCGTAAGCGTGCGCCGCCAGGCCGTGGCGCGCCTGCAGCGCGGCCCACAGCCCGGCCTTGTCGGCCATCATCGTCGCCAGCGGCATGGGCAGGCCGGGGCCGGCCTCCATGTCGAAGAAACGGGCGATGCGCGGCCATATCTCCGACCAGCGGAACAGATCGCCGTTGTTGATGTTGAAGGCCTGGTTGGCGCAGGCCTCGGTCGTCGCGGCCCACACCGTCGCGCGGGCCAGCAGCCCGGCGTCGGTCATCTCGAGCAGCCGGTCGTAGGCGCCGGGCTTGCCGGGAAAGCGCAATGGCAGGCCCAGTTCCTTCGACACCGTCGCATAGACCGCGATGCCGACCGCCAGGTTCATCGGATTGCCCAGGGCGAAGCCGCCGACGACGGACGGGCGGATCGCCGACCAGGTCCAGCCCTTGCCCTGCTGGCGGCGGGTCAGATAGCGCTGCTGGTCGACATTGAACTCGGGCGGAAACGTCGCCGCGTCGGTCTCGCGCGCCGGCGTCCTGAACGGCCCGAGATGGGCGCCGTAGACCTTGTAGCCCTGCATCAGGCTGACATGGCGCAGGCCCGGCGCCGCCGCCTCGATCGTCTCGACCACGTTCACCAGCATGGCGAGATTGGGCGCCACCAGTTCGGCCCAGCCGGGCCGGTCCTGATAGGCCGCATAGAAGACATGGGTGACGCCCGCCATATCCCGAAGCTTGTCGCCTACATCCCCACGGTCGAGCAGATCGACCGCGACATGGCGCACGCGGCCGGCGGCCTCGCCGCCCCGCCGCGACAGGCCGATCACCTGCCAGTCCGGCATGCCTGCCAGATGCGCGACCAGGTTGCGCCCGATCACGCCATGCGCCCCCACCACCAAGGCCACCTTGTCCATCGTCGTCTCCTTGCGTTCCTGTGGCGCGAAGATGGACGCCCGGCCTTGGGTGAACTAGCCTGCCGGTCGGCACAGCATTTGTGAGTTGAACGCAACATGGCGCGGCTCGACGTCAACCGGTCCGGCGAGATGGAAATGTTCGTGCGCGTCGTCGAGGCCGGCGGCTTTTCGGCCGCGGCCCGTGCCGCCGGCATGACCCCCTCGGCGATCAGCCGGCTGGTGGCGCGGCTGGAAGCGCGGCTCGGCGCCCGGCTGGTCAACCGCTCGACCCGGCGGCTGCAGCTCACCGCCGAGGGCTGCACCTTCTATGAACGCAGCCTGCAGGTGCTGGCCGACCTCGACGAGGCCGAACGCGGCGCGGCCGGCGCCGAACAGGCCGCCGGCCGGCTGAAGGTCAGCGTCAACGTGCCGATCGGGCGGCACTTCCTGCTGCCGCGGCTGGGCGACTTCCTGCAGCGCCATCCGCGTGTCGTCGTCGATGTCGTGCTATCAGACGAGGTCGTCGACCTGATCGCGCAGCGTACCGACATCGCCATCCGCTCCGGCCCGCTCAAGACATCCGGCCTGATCGCCCGCAAGCTGGGCGAGGCGCCGATGATGATCGTCGGCGCCCCCGCCTATCTCGCCGCCCGCGGCAAGCCCGCGCGGCCCGCCGATCTCGCCGGGCACAACCGCCTCGGTTTCGGCTTCGCCCGGACCCGGGCGGGCTGGCCGCTGCGCGATGGCGGGGACGTGATCGTCCTGCCGCCGTCGGGCAATGCCCTGGCCAGCGACGGCGAGGCGCTGCGGCTGATGGCGCTGTCGGGGCTGGGCCTCGCCCGCCTCGCCGCCTTCCAGCTGCGCGACGATATCGCGGCCGGACGGCTGGTCCCGGTGCTGGAAGACTGCAACCCCGGCGACGCCGATCCCGTTCATGCCGTATTCCTCGGCCAGGACGGCCTGATGCCGGCGCGGGTACGCGCCTTCCTCGACTTCCTGGTCGATGCGGTGCGTATCGATTGACCCGATTTTCCGTTAAACTCTCGTGCAATCCCGGCAGACGGAAAAGAACCTCGCTTGACCAACGATGGTGGCGACCTGATCGAGGCCGGCCTCGCCTACTGGAACAGCCGCCGCGGCGAGCGCGCGATGCCGACCCGCGCCGATCTCGATCCTGCCGACATCAGGCGCCTGCTGCCCCACGTGGTGCTGATCGACGTGCTGCGCGAGCCGCTCGATTTCCGCTTCCGGCTGCTCGGCACCGAGGTCGACCGCATCGTCGCCGGCAACCTGCTGGGCAGGCGCTTTTCCGAGATCCCGCATATGCGGCAGGGCTCGACCCTGTGGGCGCAGCACGCGGCGGTCGTCGCCGGCCGCCAGCCCTCGGTCTGCACCATCGACTATGTCGGCCCCGACCGCCATGTCGGCCGCCAGATCCGCCAGTTGCATGCGCCGCTGACCGACGGGCAGGGCAGCGAGGTCGTCATGATCTTCACCATCCTGCAGATCGAGCGCCTATCAGGAGGATCCGAGCGTTGAGCAAGCCCCGCCCGATCGACTATGCCGATGCCAGCGCGGACGTCCGCGCGGTCTATGACGAGATCAAGGCCGCGCGCGGCGTGCCCGATGTCAATAATTTCTGGAAGTATCTGGCCAACGACCCGGCCGGCCTGCGCCGCACGTGGGAGTCGCTGCGCCAGGTGATGGGCCCGGGCGCCCTGCCCCCGGTGGTCAAGGAAATGATCTACCTCGCGGTCAGCGTCACCAATGCCTGCGACTACTGCATCGCCAGCCATGGCGCGGCCGCGGCCAAGGCGGGCATGACGCCGGAAATGTTTGCCGAGCTGATGGCAATCGTCGGCATGGCCAACGAGACCAACCGGCTCGCGGCGGGCTATCGCGTGCCGGTCGACCCGATGTTCGAGGGCTGACGGGACCGGCTGATCGAGGATGCTTGGTTGCCGGGGTCGGAAACTATAGCATTGCCGACAGGGACCGTTCCGGACCGGCGATCATGGATTACGACAGCCTGGATACCATGCGGCGGACGCACCCCGCCTGGCGACTTCTTGCAGCAGATCACGCGGCATTGATCGCGAGCTTTCTGTACCGGGTGTTCGTTCAGCCGAATCTGCGCACCATACCGCGCCAGGAGCTGGTGACCCGCCTGGAAGACCAGTTGTTCGAATTGCGCCAGCAATTGGGGCCGGAAAAGTTTCCGAAAGCGGCATCGGTCTACCTCGACGATTGGGCGGCCGACGATCGTGGCTGGCTGCGCAAATATTACCCTGCGGGCAGCGACGAGCCCCATTACGACCTGATGCCGGCAACCGAGAAGGCGTTGGATTGGTTGTCCGCGCTATCGCAGCGCCCTTTCATCGGCACGGAATCACGCCTGCTGACGGTGTTCGATCTGCTGCGTCAATTGCTGGAAGGCAGCGAGGTCGACCCGGAAATCCGCGTCCGCGAACTCGAGAAACGGCGCGCGGCGATCGATGCCGAGATCCGCGAGATCAGGGGCGGGCGACTGGCCCTGATGGACGCGGTCGAGATCAAGGAACGCTTCCTGCAGATGGCCGGCACCGCACGGGGCCTGCTGTCGGATTTTCGCGAGGTCGAGCAGAATTTTCGTAACCTCGATCGCGAAGTTCGCGAGCGTGTCGCCACCTGGGATGGCGATAAGGGCGGCTTGCTGGAGCAGATATTCGGCGAACGCGATGCCATCGGCGATTCCGACCAGGGCCGCAGTTTTCGCGCCTTCTGGGATTTCCTGATGGCGCCCGACCGTCAGGAAGAACTGAGCCTGCGCCTTGCCGCGGTCCTGGCGTTGCCACCGGTTCGTGAACTCGGCCCCGATCCACGCCTGCAACGCATTCATTATGACTGGCTGGAAGCCGGCGAAGCCACGCAGCGCACCGTGGCCCGGCTGTCGGCGCAACTCCGCCGCTATCTCGACGATCAGGCGTGGCTGGAGAACCACCGGATCATGCAGCTGCTGCGCGGCATCGAGCAATCCGCCCTGTCATTGCGCGCCGATATGCCGGCCGGGGCATTCATGGATATAGGCGAGGCCGCTCCGACCATTCCCATCGTCTTCGACCGCCCCTTATATTCGCCTCCCCTCACTCATGAGCTTGACGACACGATCCTTGCAACCGACGACGAAGATATACCGGCAGACGCGCTGTATGATGAGGCTTACGTCGACAAGACGCGCCTGACCGCCAATATCCGCCGCATGCTGCACGGCCGAAAGCAGGTCACATTGACCGAACTGATCGATGCCCACCCACTCGAACAGGGGCTGGCCGAAGTGATCGCCTATCTCGGCATTGCCGCCGACGATGCCGATGCCGTGATCGACGACAGCGCGACGCGCAGGCTGCACTGGATCGATGGTCAGGGATGCGGTCGGACGGCCACCCTGCCGCTGGTCATCTTCAACCAGCCTCCCATCGAGCCGGACCAGAACCCATGACCGCCGGCGATGTACAGGACATGCTCGGCCCGGTCCTGATCGGATTGCTGCGCGGCCCCGTATACCGGGACGACGACGCAAGGCAGTGGCAAGCGCTGCTGTCGTTGCAGGCCCGCGTTCGCGACTATCTCGGGGTTGTCGGGCTCGAGGTGATTCTCGACGAGGCGGAAGGCTACGCCTATCTCAGGCAACGGCCGGCTCAGGACGATGCCGCGACGCTGCCCAGGTTGATCGCCCGCCGCCAGCTGAGCTATCCGGTCAGCCTGTTGCTGGCCATGCTGCGCAAGAAACTGGCCGAATTCGACGCCAGTGGCGGTGACACCCGATTGATTCTGGATCGCGATCAGATCGTCGACATGCTGCGCCTGTTCCTGCCCGCGACCGGGAACGAAGCCAGGCTGCTCGACCAGGTTTCCGCGCATATCGGCAAGGTCATCGATCTCGGCTTCCTCCGCCGCATGCGCGGTCGCGACGACCAATACGAGGTGCGCAGGATTCTCAAGGCATTCGTCGACGCCCAGTGGTTGAACGAATTCGACCAGCGCCTGAACGAGTACCGGGGGCTGGCGGCATCGGGCACCGGCGAGGACGGGACGCCGTGAACCTCATGAACCGGCCCCCGACGATAAGCTTCGCAGACGATGCGGCCGATTCGAGCCGGGCGGGATTTCGCCTTCATCGGCTGGAACTCCTCAACTGGGGAACGTTCGACGGGCGGGTCTGGGCATTGGATCTGCATGGCGCCAACGTACTGGTGACCGGCGACATCGGCTCGGGCAAATCGACCCTGGTCGACGCCGTCTCCACCCTGCTCGTCGCGCCGCAAAAACTGGCCTACAACAAGGCAGCCGGCGCGGAAGCGCGCGAGCGCAATGCGCGCTCCTACCTGCTCGGCCATTTCAAGGCCGAGCGGGGCGAGACTGGTCATACCGCGCGGCCGGTGGCCTTGCGCGGCGTCAACAGTTTCTCCGTGCTGCTGGCCCGGTTTCGGAACGACGACCTCGACCAGGACGTCACGCTGGCCCAGGTATTCTGGCTCAAGGACACGCAGGGCGGGCCGCCCGCACGGCTGTATGTCCTGGCCGACAAAGGTCTTTCCATCGCCGGGGACTTTACGGATTTCGGCGCCGATATCGGCAAGCTCAGAAAACGCCTGCGCAAGAACCCGGCGACCGAACTCCACGACAGCTTCCCACCCTATGCGGCTGGTTTCAGACGTCGGTTCGGCATCGAGTCCGAACAGGCGCTCGATCTGTTCAACCAGACTGTCTCGATGAAATCGGTCGGCAATCTGACCGATTTCGTTCGACTGCACACGCTCGAGGAATTTCCCGCGCAGCCGCGCATCGATGCGTTGCTCACCCATTTCGACGATCTCGATCGCGCCCATGAATCGGTACTCAAGGCCAAGCGGCAGATCGAGCGCCTGACGCCGCTGATCGCGGACTGCGAGCGGCTTGCCGCCCTGTCGACGCTATCGGAACAATTTCGGGAATGCCGCGATGCATTGCGGCCATGGTTTGCCGGGATAAAAGGCGACTTGCTCGGGCAACGGATTGCCGGACTCGACGCCGAACTGATTCGACTGCAGCGCCGGATCGGTCAACTCGACAGCAGACGTCGCGACCTTCATGCCGCGGCCGAAGATATCCGGAGGGCCATTGCCGAAAACGGCGGGGACCGATTGGCTCAGCTCGACCGGACGATCGCGGAAAAGACCGACCGCAAGCAGGAACGCGCGGCGCGCGCCGCCACATATGCCAGGCTGGCGGACGAGGCCGGCCTGCCCGCGGCCGACGACGTCGATGCGTTTCTCGTCAACCTCAGATCCGTCGGCCAGATCAGAAACCTGATCGAGGGACGTCAGGCGCAAGCCCAGAACGCAATCACCGAGGCAAGCGTCGATCTGAGCGCGCTCAAGAACAACCACGGCGAGGTCAGTGCGGAAATCGCTTCGCTGCGCAATCGCCGTTCCAACATTCCTCGCCGCATGCTGGATCTTCGCGATGCCTTGTGCCGGCAGCTGAACATCGAAGAAGATGCCCTGCCCTTCGCCGGTGAGTTGATCGAATTCCGAACCGGCCAGTCCGCGTGGGAAGGGGCAATCGAGCGCGTGCTGCATGGTTTCGGTCTGTCGCTGCTGGTCGCTGACAACCACTATGCGGATGTCGCGGCCTGGGTCGACCGCACCGATCTCGGGGCGCGCCTGGTCTATCTCCGCGTCAGGCCCCAGGCCCGGAGGGACACGGCGACGGGTGCGGCTTCCCTGTTGCGCAAGATAACGATCAAGCCTGATTCCACCTTTCACGACTGGCTCGATGCGGAGCTGGCGCGGCGCTTCGACTACACCTGCTGCGATACCTTGGATCAGTTCCGTCGGGAGCAGCGCGCCATCACCCGCGCCGGCCAGATCAAAGACCCCGGCGAGCGGCACGTGAAGGATGATCGTCACCCGCTGAACGATCGATCGCGCTTCATTCTCGGCTGGTCCAATCATTCCAAGATCGCGGCGCTGGAGAAGATCGCCAGGGACCTGGAAATCCGCATGCAGGCCAGCGCAGCCGCGATCGCCAAGCAGCAGAAGATCAACAGGGAACAGCAAGACAAGCTCGGCACGCTGCGTCAGATCGCCCTCTTCGAACAGTTCAGCGAGGTCGACTGGCGCCCCATCGCGGTCGAGATCGAGCAGCTCGAAACCGAACGCAGGGAACTCGCCGAAGGATCGGACCGCCTGCAGGTTCTCGCCGGTCAACTGGCCGCGACCTTGGAAAATCTCGATGGCGTCGACAAGGACCTTGGCAAGGCGAATGGCGAGTACGGCAAGGTCGATGACCGTCGCGCTACCGCGCGGTCACAATTGGCTGAAGCGCGCGCGCAACGCGACGCCGCCGACGCGGCGGTGGTCGACACCGTGTTCCCGCGGATCGAGGTCTTGCGCGGCGAGTTCTTCGACGCCGGTCATGTGCCGACGATAGAGTCCTGCGACAATCGCGAACGCGACATGCGCGGATGGCTGCAGGACAAAATCGACGCCGAGCAACGTAAAATAAGCCGACTGCAGCAGAATATCGTCGCCGCCATGGCGAGCTACAACGAAACCTATCCCCTGGATACGCGGGAGATCGACGCGACTGTCGAGGCCGAAGGCGCCTATCGCGAAGCATTGCGCCAGTTGCAGGCCGACGACCTGCCGCGTTTCGAAACGCGGTTCAAGGAACTGCTCAACGAGAACACCATCCGCGAAATCGCGAATTTTCAATCGCAGCTAAATCGTGAACGCCAGACCATTCGCGAGCGAATTCAGCTGATCAACGGATCGTTGCACGGAATTGATTATAATCCGGCCCGCTACATTCTGCTCGAGGCCGACCCGACCATCGATGCCGAGATCCGGGATTTTCAGCAGGACCTGAGGGCCTGTACGGAGGGCAGTTTCACCGGCGCCGGCGATGCCGACTATTCGGAAGCAAAATTCCTCCAGGTCAAGCGCATCGTCGAACGATTTCGCGGCCGCGAGGGAACGGCCGAGCTGGACAGACGCTGGACCCGGAAAGTTACCGACGTCCGCAACTGGTTTTCGTTCTCCGCCTCGGAACGGTGGCGCGAAGATGACAAGGAACACGAGCATTATACAGATTCCGGCGGCAAATCGGGTGGGCAGAAGGAAAAGCTCGCCTATACCGTGCTTGCGGCCAGCCTCGCCTATCAATTCGGCCTGGAGTGGGGGGCAAGCCGGGTCCGGTCATTCCGGTTCGTTGTGGTGGATGAGGCTTTCGGACGCGGTTCGGACGAATCGGCCCGCTATGGACTGCAGCTGTTCGGCCGCCTGGGTCTCCAGATGCTGGTCGTCACGCCGCTCCAGAAGATTCACGTGATCGAGCCCTACGTCGCAGGCGTCGGTTTCGTCCATAATCCGGACGGCCGTCGATCGATGCTGCGCAACCTCACCATTGAGGAATACCGCGCCGAGCGGACGGCACGCGGGCAATGAAGCCGATCGCCGAGTGGACCTCGCCTGCCAGCATCGTCGCCCGGCTCGAGCATCTGTGGAAACGCGGGCGGTTATCAGCGCCGTTTCCGCTCAGTTTCCGTTGCCGGGGTCCTGAAACGCAGGAACTGGCAGATCGCTACGACGACGTGCGCCGCTGGATTCGGTCCCTGGCTGCTTCAAGCCGCTCCGTGCGCGGGCGCGGCTACGATATCGAATGGACCGAGATCAACCACCGCCAGTTGGGGCGCAACCGGCTGCCGTACCGGATTATTCTCCCCACCCTCGATGATGCCCTTTTCGTGATCGATCGAGAGGCGGAAGCGGCCAGCACGGATGCCTTGACCGGTCTGATCAGCTTGCGATTTCCCGAACTCGGCGATTGGGCCGCGAAAAATCATCGCGCATTGATCGAGCGCGCCGGGGACTGGCCAGCCATCCTTAATGTCCTCGACTGGTTTTGCCGTCACCCTCGACCAGGCCTCTATCTGCGCCAGCTCGACATAGCCGGCGTCGACAGCAAGTTCATCGAGTCGCGCAGGAGTTTGTTGGCAACCTTATTGGACCTGGTGTTGCCTGATGAAGCGATCGACCGCAGCGCGGTCGGAGCGGCGGGCTTCGAACAACGCTACGGTTTACAGGCAAAGCCGCCACAGGTCAGGTTCCGGCTGCTCGATGATCGTCTGGCGTTCAACGGCCTGTCCGACATCTCTGTGCCGGCCCATCAGTTCGCCACGGCGTCGATACCGGTCGCACGGGTGTTCATCACTGAAAACGAAGTCAACGGTCTGGCCTTTCCGGACGTTCGCAACGCCATGGTCATCTTCGGACTCGGCTATGGCCTGGGGCTGCTGGCGAAGGCCGCTTGGCTGGGAGACGTGGACCTTGTCTATTGGGGCGACATCGACACGCATGGCTTTGCGATGCTCGACCGCCTGCGAACCGGTTTTCCCCATGCGCGCTCCATGCTCATGGATACCGCTACCCTGCAGGCGCATCATGCGCTTTGGGGAACGGAAGCAGACCGGTTTACCCATCCGCTGCCCCATCTGACGCAAGCCGAACAGGATTTGTACCAAGATCTGCTTGCCGATCGGTTCGGCAGTGCGGTCAGACTGGAACAGGAACGCATCGCCTTCGGCTGGATCAGACGCGCGCTGCAGGGGCAGTGACCTCAGCCCGTCGACAGCTTCAGCCCGACGATGCCGACGGCGACGAGCGCAATGCAGCCGAGCCGTAGCGCCGTCAGCGGCTCGTCGAACAGCACGATGCCGAGCAGGGCCGAGCCGACGGCACCGACGCCGGTCCATACCGCGTAGGCAGTGCCAAGCGGCAGCACGGCGAGCGCCCGGCCGAGCAGCCAGACGAAGGCGGCGAGCAGCGCCAGCGAAACCGCCGACCAGCCGAGGCGGGTGTAGCCGGCCGCGTATTTCATGCTGACCGCCCAGGCGACGTCGAGCAGGCCGGAAAGGATCAGGAGCCCCCAGGCGAAGCCCTGGGTCATGCCACGTCCCTCGCCTCGGCGAAGGCGCGGCCGAGCGTCACGGCGCGCGCCAGCCCCTCGGCCTGCCCGGCCGCCACGCGGTCCGGCGGCCCCAGGGTCGGCGAGACCGTCGCCGTCGTGATGTCGGTGATGCCGATGAAGCGCAGCCAGGTCTCGACGAACGGCGATTGCAGATCGGGCCGCGGATTGCCCGAGCCGGGGCGGTAATCGCCGCCCGAAGCGTAGAGCACCGCGGCCCGCTTGCCCTGGACCAGCCCGCGATAGCCGGCCTCCGGCGAGAACGAGAAGGTCAGGGTCGGCTGGGTGACGATGTCGATCCAGTGCTTGAAGACATAGGGCACCGAGAAATTCCACATCGGCACCGCCAGCAGCATCAGGTCGGCGGCCTTCAGCCGGTCGACCGCGGCGATGATCGCGGCCCAGGCGGCGGCCTCGCCGGGTCCGTGCGGCTGCCTGTTCAGCACGGCGTATTTGGCATCGAGCGTGGCGCCGTCGAAGCGCGGCAGGTCGGTCGCCCAGAGGTCGAGATGATCGACCTCGGCCATCGGATCGGCCGCGGCGAAGGCATCGAGGAACCGGCGCGCCGCAAGGCTCGAGGCCGCGCGGCCGCGCCGCGGCGAAGCCTCGACGTAGAGCAGTCTGGTCATCGGGTGGGTCTCCGCTGGTGATGTCGATGCGGCGACGCTAGCTTGTACGCTGATGATTGGTTATTCGACAAATCGGCAAAGCGAGCTTGCATGAATGAACAAGGTCTGGCTTGGGACGACCTGCGGCTGGTGCTGGCGGTCGGCGACGGCGGCAGCCTGACCGCCGCGGCGGCCGCGCTCGGCGTCAGCCATCCCACGGTGTTCCGGCGGGTCAACCGGATCGAGGCGCGCCGGGGCGTGCGGCTGTTCGAGCGGGCGCGCGACGGCTACGGGCTGACGCCGGCCGGCGAGGAGGTGGTGGCCCTGGCGCGGCGCATGGCGGGCGACGTCACCACGCTGGAGCGGCGGCTGGCCGGGCGCGACCTGCGCCCTTCGGGCACCGTGCGGCTCACCACGACCGATACGCTGATGCTGGGGCCGCTGCCGCCGCTGATCGCCGCGTTGCGCCGGCGCGAACCCGACATCACCGTCGAGATCGGCATGGCCAATGCCTTCCTGTCGCTCAGCAAGCGCGAGGCCGACATCGCCCTGCGTCCGGCGGCGGCCCCGCCGGCGCCGCTGATCGGCCGCAGGCTCGGCATCATCGCCACGGCGATCTATGCGCCGCGCGATCTCGGACCGGTGGCCGACCCGGCCATGCAGCCCTGGGTGCTGCCCGATGACAGCCTGTCGGCGCTGCCCGCCGCCCTGTGGGCCGCCGAACGCCGGCTGGACCGGCGGGCCGCGTTTCGCGCCAACAGCCTGCTGGCCATGCGCGCCGCGGCGGCGGAGGGCCTCGGCCTCGTCATCCTGCCCTGCTATGTCGGCGATGCCGAACCACGGCTGGTCCGGCTCGGCGATCCGCTGCCCGAACTGGAAGGCGCGCTGTGGCTGCTGGCCCATCCCGACCTGCGCCGGGTCGCGCGCGTCCGCGCCGTGCTCGACGGCCTGGCCGCGCTGATCGGCCCGTTGCGTCCCTGGCTCGCCGGCCTCAGACCGTCGCCGGTGCCTGCGCCAGCGGCAGGGTGATGGTGAAGGACGTGCCTTCGTTCTCGCCGCTGTCGACCATGATCTCGCCGCCATGGGCATGGACCAGCTGGGCGACCAGCTGCAGCCCGATGCCGACGCCCGGCCGGTCCGAGGCATTGGCGGCGCGATAGAATTTCTGGAAGATCTGGCCGAGCTCGGCGCGCGGAATGCCGATGCCCTGGTCATGCACGACGATGCGGAGCGCCCCGCCCTGCGCCACGGCGGTGACGTCGACCGGGCGATCGGGGTCGGAAAACTTGATCGCGTTCTCGATCAGATTGATCAGCGCCAGCTCGATCATCTCGGGATCGGCCAGGACCATCGCGGTATCGACGCTGTCGTCGAGCTCCAGCCCGATGATGCGGTCGCCGGTGGCGTCGCGCACGCGCTGAACCGCCTGGCGCAGCATCGGCCCGGGCGAGACCGGCCGGCGCCGCGGGGCCAGCGGCGGGCCGTCCAGCCGGCTGCGGTTCAGGCT
>JAEYTW010000152.1 GCA_023433835.1 Pseudomonadota bacterium
CGGCCCGCGCATCGCGGGCCGCGTCGTGCCCGGCGGGGCCGACTGGCAATTGATCCGCCCCGACGGCGTCGCGGTGGTCGAGGCGCTCTACACCCTCGAAGCTGCCGACGGCACGCTGATCTACATCCGCAATATCGGCATGCGCCATGGCCCCCCCGAGGTCATCGCCCGGCTCGCCGCCGGCGAGACGGTCGACCCGACCACCTACTACTTTCGCGCCGCGCCGGTCTTCGAGGTGGCGGCGGGCCCGCATGACTGGCTGAGCCGCAGCCTGTTCATCGCCCAGGGCCAGCGCCTGGCCGACGCCGTGCTGCTGCGCGTCTACGCCGTCACCTGATCGGAGTCCGGACGATGATCCCCGCCCCGCTGGTCGCCTGCAACGGCGCCGCCATTCCCGATTTCGGCCTGGGCACCTGGCGACTGCGCGATGCCGTCGCCGCGGAGATGACCGCGACCTCGCTGCGGCTCGGCGTGCGCCATATCGATACCGCACGGATGTATGAGAACGAGGTCGCGGTGGGCCGGGGCATCCGCGGCTCGGGCGTGCCGCGCGACCAGATCTTCGTCACCTCCAAGATCCCGCCCGGCGCCCTCCGGGCCGACGACGTCAAGCGCGAGGCCGAAGCCTCGCTGCGCGATCTCGACATCGGCTATCTCGACCTGCTGCTGATCCATTGGCCGAACGCGTCGATCCCGCTGAAGGAAACGCTGCAAGCCTTTGCCGCGCTGAAGCGCCGCGGACTGGTCCGCCATATCGGCGTGTCGAACTTCACGACGAAACTGATCGACCAGGCGGTGGCGGCCAGCCCGGAGCCGCTGGTGACCAACCAGGTCGAGTACCACCCCTATCTCGACCAGTCGAAGGTATTGGCCGCCTGCCGCCGCCACGGCATGTCGCTCACCGCCTACAGCCCGCTGGCCCGCGGCCGCATCGCCGAGGATCCGACGATCCAGGCCGTCGCGCGTGCCCATGGCCGCACCCCGGCGCAGGTCGCCCTGCGCTGGCTGGTGCAGCAACCCGACGTCATCGCCATTCCGCGTTCATCGCGCGAGGCGCGGCTGGCCGAGAATTTCGGCATCCACGATTTCGCGCTGGGGCCGGAGGAGATGACGCGGATTTCAAGCCTTGCCCATCCCCAGGGCCGCGATACCGATCCGGCGGGCTGGGCACCGGCGTGGGATTGAGCACGCGGCTGCGGGCCTACCTCACCGCCCTGGGGCCCGGGCTCGTCACCGGTGCCGCCGATGACGATCCCAGCGGCATTGCCACCTACAGCCAGGTTGGCGCGCAGTTCGGCTATGGCCTGGCCTGGACCATGCTGTTCAGCTTTCCTCTGATGGCGGTGATCCAGGCGATCAGCGCGCGCATCGGCGCGGCCACCGGCCGCGGCATCGCCAGCAACCTGCGGCGGCACTATCCCCCGTGGGTCCTCAGGCTGGTCGTCGGCCTGCTGATCGTCGCAAACGTCGCCAACCTCGGCGCCGACCTCGGCGCGATGGGAGCTGCGCTGACGCTGGTGATCGGGGGCCCCGTCCTTCTCTACACGATCCTGTTCAGCCTGGTCTGCGTCCTGCTCGAAATCTTCGTCAGCTACACCCGCTACGCCGCGACGCTGAAATGGGGGGCGTCGAGCCTGTTTGCCTATGTCGCCGTGGTCTTTGCGGCGGACGTGCCATGGGGTACGGCGCTCGAGGCGACGTTGATCCCGCGGCTGGATTTCGACACGCCGCATTTCGTCGCGTTGGTGGCCATTCTCGGCACCACCATCAGCCCCTATCTATTCTTCTGGCAGGCCGGCCAGGAGGTCGAGGAACTGCATCGCCGGCACGTCAAGCCATTATGCCTTGCGCCGCGCTCCGCCGGGCCTGAACTGGCCCGCATCCGTGCCGACACCATTACCGGCATGGCGGTTTCGAACCTGATTGCCCTGTTCGTCATCTTCGCCACTGCCGCCACGCTGCACGCCCACGGCATCGACGACATCGCGACCTCGGCGCAGGCGGCCGAGGCGCTGCGGCCGATTGCCGGGCCGTTGACGTTCCTGCTGTTCGCCGGCGGCATCGTCGCCACCGGCATGCTGGCCGTGCCGGTCCTGGCCGGGTCGACGGCCTATGCGGTGAGCGAGATGTTCCGCTGGCCCGAAGGGCTGGACAGGGGATTGCGCGAGGCGCGCGCCTTCTACGGCACCATCGCCGCCGCGACGCTGGGTGGGGCAGTTCTGAACTTCACGCCGATCGATCCGGTCAAGGCACTCTATTGGAGCGCGGTGGTCAACGGCGTGCTGGCCGCCCCGCTGATGGCGGTGATGATGGCCTTGGCGACCAACCGGCGGGTCATGGGCAGGCTGAGCCTTCCACCCACGATGATCGCGCTGGGTTGGCTCGCGACCGCGGTTATGGCGGCCGCGAGCATCGCCCTGTTCGTGCTGTGAACGCGGTCAGCCCATCCGTTCCGGCAGCCACAGCGCGATCATCGGGAAGGCGATCAGGATCGCCAGCCGGATCAGGTCGGTGACGATGAACGGGATCACGCCCTTGAAGATCGTGGTGAAGTCGACGTCGGGCACCACGCTCTTGATGACGAAGACGTTCATGCCGACCGGCGGGTGAATCAGGCCGAGCTCGACCGTCATCACGATGATCACGCCGAACCAGATGGGGTCGAAGCCCAGCGCGGTGATGACGGGAAAGATGATCGGCACCGTCAGGATGATCATCGCCATCGCATCCATCAGGCAGCCAAGGATCAGGTACATCACCATGATCAGCAGCAGCACGCCGTAAGGGCCGATGCCCAGCCCGGTCATGAATTCGGTGACCTTCTGCGGCGTCTGGGTGATGGTCAGGAAATAGCCGAACAGCAGCGCGCCGATCAGGACGGTGAAGACGGCCGCCGCCGTGCGGGTCGCCTGCAGCAATGCGGCCTTGATGCCCTGGCCCGACAGGCGGCGGCGCAGCACGCCGATGATGAATGCCCCGGCCGCGCCCATGCCGCCGGCCTCGGTCGGCGTGAACAGGCCGCCATAGAGCCCGCCGATGACGAAGATGAACAGCAGCACCGGCGACCACACGTCGCGGATCGCCCCCGCTCGTTCCTTCCAGCTGGCGCGCGGGCCGGCCGGCAGGAAGCCGGGCTTGACCCGGCCGATGATGCCGATGGTGATCATGTACATGGTGATGGCGAGCAGCCCGGGCAGCACGCCGGCCATGAACAGCTTGCCGATATCCTGCTGGGTGATGATGCCGTAGACCGCGAGCACGGTCGACGGCGGCAGCATGGCGCCCAGCGTGCCGCCGGCCGCGATCACCCCGGTGGCGAACGATTGCGGATAGCCGTAGCGGCGCATTTCCGGATAGGCGACGGTCGAGAAGGTCGCGGCGGTGGCGACCGACGAGCCGGAGATCGCCGCGAAACCGCCGCAGGCGCCGATGGTGGCGATGCCGAGACCGCCCCTGAAATGGCCGACGAAGGTATTGACCGCCCGGAACAGTTCGCGGCTGATGCCGGCGTTGGAGACGAAGGCGCCCATCAAGAGGAACATCGGGATGACGCCGAAGGTGTAGTCGGTGACCGTGCGCATCGAGGTCTGGCCGATCAGCTTCATCGCCGGCCCCCAGCCGACGATGTAGCCGAAGCCGGTGACGCCGACGAGCCCCATGGCCATGCCGACCGGCACGCGCAGCAGCATCATCACGAACAGGGAAACGAAGCCCAGTATGGCGACGGCATCGGTGCTCATGTGCGGTCCTTCACTCCACCGTCTTGGGCTTGTGATCGTCTGCGATGTCTTCGGGATGGAAGATCAGACGATAAGTGCGGATGGCGATCAGCAGGCAGGCGGAGACGTCGCCGGCCCAGGCCACGGCGAAGAACGGCCAGGTCGGCAGATGCAGGTCGTAGGTCAGCACGTTGTCGGCCCGGGTCTGCGCGACCTTGTCGAACAGCATGACGGTCTGCACGGTGACGACGAACAGCAGGACCAGCGTCGCGAACACGTCGATCGCCCGCTTCGCCCGGGGCCCCACGGCCGACCACAGCAGGTCGACGGTGATATGCCCGCCGCGATAGCTGGTCGCCGCGATCCCCCAGAAGATCAGGATGCCCAGCAGCAGCCGGCCGAAATCATAGGCATCGGGAATCTGCGCGTTGAAGAAATAGCGCAGCATCACCGCGATGAAGGTGTTGGCCGCGACGAGGCCGACGAAGATCGCCGCGATCAGCTCGATCCCGTCGATGAAACGGTCCATGGCGTTGCGTGCGGTCACGCCTGCCCCTCCCCCTTAACAGAACCGCCGCGGCGCCCCGGGCACCGCGGCAGCACGGCATCAACTCAGAGGCCGGCCTTGTACTTCGCGACCGAATCCTTGAGCTCGGCGGCCATCTCGTCGGGGTTGCCGCCCGTCTTGCGCACGCCGTCGGCCCATAGCTTGGTCAGGGGTTCGACCGCGGTGCGCCACTGGCCCAGCTGCTCGGGCGTCAGCTTGATCATCTCGTGGCCCGACATGTTGCGGATGCGGTCGCGCCCGGAGGCTTCGAAGTCGGCCCAAGGGGTGGCCACCCGCACGGCCCACTCATTGTTGCAATGGTCGTCCATCACCTTCTTCTGGGCGGCCGACATGCCGTCGTATTTCGCCTTGTTCATCACCCAGACGAAAGTCGTGGCATAGAGCGGCGCGTCGAGGTGGTACTTCACCACCTTGTCGATGCCGAACAGGATGACCGAGCCCCAGGGGAAGGTGATCGCGTCGGCCACGCCGCGCTCGAGCATGTCGCGCGATTCCGGGGCCGAGGCCTGGACGTTGGTGCCGCCCAGCAGGGTGACCAGCTGGCCGATCGTCGCGTTCGCCGGGCGGACCTTCAGGCCCTTGATATCGTCCGGCGTGACCACTTTCTTGCGGGCGTGGATCGCACCGGGATCGTGGATGAAGGCCATGCAGAAATGCACGTCCTTCATCTCGGCCGCCGCGTATTTGCGATACCAGGCATCGAGCGCGGCGGTGCCGTTCTTGGCATCGGCGAAGACGAAGGGCAACTCGCCCGCCGCGATGATCGGGAAGCGCCCGGGCTGATAGCCCGGATTGACATAGGTGACGTCGGCGATGCCGTCGCGGGCCATGTCGTAATGATCGAAGGCCTTGCCGAGCTGCTCGGCCGGGAACAGCGCCGAGGTGATGGTGCCGCCGGACGCCTTCTGGATCGAGGCGGCCCAGGCCTGCATCGATCCCTGCAGCGGATGCGACGGCGGCACCCAGTGCGACAGCTTCAGTTGGACGGGCTTGTCCTGGGCGAACGCGGCGGTTGATAGCCCGAGAGCCAGCAACGCCGACAATGCGACTGCACGCTTGATCATTTCTTCCTCCCTAGCTGACGCCTCTGCCGGGCGCCGCGACTTAGTTTTCTAAGCTCGAATCGTTATACTCCATGACAATAGCGCCGTCACCTCAGGCGGCGACGGTTTCCTCCCGCAGCGCGGATACGCCGGCGATGACCTGGGCCAGCCGGTCGCCCTCCGGATCCGATGTCGCGGCCAGCCGCGCCTGCATCACCGCGTCGGCAAAGTGCCGGGCCGGCAGGCGGCCGGCCAGCATCGGCTCGACGATGCCCTCGACCAGCAGGCGCCAGTTCTGCCGCCCGCGCTTCCAGGTATCGCCGTAGCCGCGCAGCAGCGACGCGGCCTCGATCACTTCCTTCGCAGCGGCGGGATCGACGGCCTGAACCCGGGCGACCAGCGCCAGCCAATCCTCGATCCAGCCGTTCTCCTCCTGATGGCGCAGGCTGCGCGGCCGCCAGAAGCGCAGGGCGGCGAGGATTTTCAGCTTGAGGAAACCGGACAATCGGGTCGTGCGGATCTTCATCGGCATCGCCGCCCGCCCCCAGCCGCGCGCCTCGACGGCGGCCAGCAGCCGCCGCCCCAGCGCCGGCGGCAACAGCGACAGGATCTCTTCCGGGCCGGGCTTGAAATACTCGGTGACGTCGACGATATCGCCCGGCCGGGCGCGGGCCTCGGCCGCCACCCGCGCCAGCCGGCTCTCGGCCAGCTTGAGCTGCGCCACGCGGATCGTGTCCTCATAGCTCATGCGCAAGGCCAACTGCCGCGCCAACTCGGCGAAGCCGTCCGGCGCCAGGCGGCCTTCGAACGCCGCCAGCCGGTCGCGATAGAGCCGGGCATAGGCCGCATCCTGATAG
>JAEYTW010000215.1 GCA_023433835.1 Pseudomonadota bacterium
GCCTGGACGTCAGGCCGGGCGAGATCGTCGGCGTCGTCGGCGAATCCGGCTCGGGCAAGTCGACGCTGGCCCGCGCCCTGACCGGGCTCAACCCGTTCTCGGGCGAGATCGTGTTCGACGGCCGGCCGGTACGCGGCATTGCCGACATGGACGGCGGCGATCGCCGGGGCGTGCAGATCATCTTCCAGCACCCGGACTCGTCGCTGAACCCGCGCCAGCGCATCGGCGAGATTCTGGCCCGGCCGCTGCGGCTGCACGGCCGGCTGTCGGGCACGGCCGAGGCCGCCCGGATCGGCGAGCTGCTCGAGCAGGTGCGGCTGCCCGTCAACTACGCCGCGCGCTACCCCCACCAGCTTTCGGGCGGCGAGAAGCAGCGCGTCGCCATCGCCCGGGCGTTCGCCACCGCGCCGCGCCTCGTGATCTGCGACGAGATCACCTCGGCGCTCGACGTCTCGGTGCAGGCTGCGGTGATCGAGCTGCTGCTGGACCTGCGCCGGCGCCACGGCACCGCCTATCTGTTCATCACCCACGACCTGAACCTCGTGCGCCAGATCGCCCACCGCATCGCCGTGATGTATCGCGGCGACCTGGTCGAGCTTCTGGACGCGCAGGCCTTCTCTTCCGGCCCGACCCATCCCTATACCCGCTCGCTGATCGAGGCGGTGCCGGTACCGGTCGGCTGACCCGCATCATCAGTAAAGGAATTCAGTCATGGATCGCGACGCGATTCTTGCCCGTCTCGACGAGAAGGCCAGCCTCGATTTCCTCAGCGCCATGGTGCGCCACAAGAGCTATTCGGAAACCGACGGCGAACGCGCGCTGGCGCGATTCATGGTCGAGCGCATGCGCGAGATCGGCCTCACCGCCGATCTCGGCCCCGTGCCCGGCGACCGCTTCAACGCCATCGGCCGCCTGGCCGGTACCGGCGGGGGCAAAAGCCTCCTGTTCAACGGCCATCTCGACACCAACCCGGTGACCGAGGGCTGGACCGTCGATCCCTGGGGCGGGCTGGTCGACGACCGCTTCATCTACGGCATCGGCGTCTCCAACATGAAGTCGGGCGACGCCGCCTATTTCTGCGCACTGCGCACGCTGATCGAGGCCGGCATCAGGCTGAAGGGCGACGTCGTGCTGACCTACGTCGTCGGCGAACTGCAGGGCGGCGTCGGCTCGCTCGCCGCGATCCGCCAGGGCGTCCGGGCCGACTACTTCATCAACAGCGAACCGACCGACCTGCAGGCCCTGACCATGCATGCCGCCTCGGGCATGTTCTCGATCGAGCTGACCGGCGTCACGCGCCATCTGTCCAAGCGCGAACAGGCGGTCGACGTGATCATGGCCGCCTGCGACCTGATCCCGCGGCTGAATGGGATGACCTTCAGCGGCGCGCGCACCGACGACCATCGCGGCATCAACCGCTGCCATGTCGGCGTCGTCCACGGCGCGCTGGGTCGCGACCTGCAGGAATGGCGCGCCCCCCAGGTGGCCGACTTCCTGCGGCTGAAGGGCAGCGCCCGCTATGCCCCTGGCCAGACCGAGGCCAGCGCCATGGCCGACATCCGCCGCGAGCTCGACGCGCTGGAAGCCCGTTTCCCCGGCCTGAAGGCCGAGTTGATCCCGGAGCGGACCGAGAACCGGCCGCAAATGCCGCCGTTCGAGGTGGCCAGGGACGCGCGGATCGTCCGGACGATCAATGCCGCCTACGCCCATGTCCGTGGCGAGGCCCAGCCGACCGGCGCGATCACCCCGCCCGGCTTCTACGGCACCGATGCCGGCCATTTCCATCAGGAGGCCGGCATGGAAGGGATCGTGTGCGGCCCCGGCGGCCGCTACAACACGATGCCGGACGAGCGGGTCGACATCGCCGACTATCTCGACATGATCCGCATCTACATGCTGGCCATCCTCGACATCTGCGAAGTCGCCTGAGGCAGGCAATGTTCGACGCCGCCGAATACGACCGCCGCCTCGGTCTGATCCGCGCCGAGATGGCCGAGCGCGGCGTCGACCTCCTCCTGATCGACCACGCCGAATTCCTGGCCTGGGCCACCGGCTACACCGTTTCGGAAACGATGTACCGCGCCGCCCTGATCCCGGCCGCGGGGCCGGCCTGGTTCGCCCTGCGCGCCCTCGATGCCGCGCCGTGCCGGCAGGCCAGCTGGATCACCGACATCGTCGGGTTCGCCGACACCGCCGAACCGCAGGCAGCCGTGGCCGGCAGCATCGGCGCCCATGGCTTCGGCACGGCGCGCATCGGCCTCGATTTCCACTCCTACGGCTGTTCGGCCCACACCCTGGCCCGGCTGCAGGCATTGCTGCCGCAGGCCACGCTGGTCGACCTGGGCCGGATCAGCGACCGGTTGCGGGCGGTGAAGTCGGAGCCCGAGATCGAGATGCTGTCGCGGGCCGCGCGCATCGCCGACTCCGCGATGGCCGAGGTGGCCTTTACCGCGCGGCTGGGCGTCAGCCCGCGCGATGCCGCCGTCGTCGCCGCCGCGACCTTCCTGCGGCTGGGCGCCGACAGCGGCGAGACCGGCCCGATCCTGCGTGCCGCCGGCAACAGCGAATTTCTGCACGGCCCCATGGGCGACGAGGCGCTCAGCCGCGGCGACGTCCTGCATGTCGAGCTGATCCCGAAGGTCGGCAACTACGGCGCCCGGCTGATGCGGCCCATCGTCATCGGCGGGCCCTCCGCCGCGCAGGCCCGCGTGGCCGAGCGCCTGATCGCGCTGCAGGATCGCCAGATCGCGGCGATGCGCCCGGGCATCAGCGCGGCCGAGGTCGACGCGGTCCTGCGCCAGGGCGTGCTGGCCGAAGGCTTGCGCCCCGAGTACGACAACGTCACCGGCTACGCGCTGGGCCTCTATGCCCGCACGCCGCGCACCAGCGATTTTTCCTATTGTTTCCTGCCCGATGCCGCGTGGCGGCTGGAAGCCGGCATGGTCTTCCACATGTATGCCTCGGCCCAGGGCCTGGGGTTTTCCGAGACCGTGGTGGTCGAGGAGACCGGCGGGCGGTGCCTGACCCGGACACCGCGCCGCCTGCTCGAATCCGCCTGACCTAGGCTGCCTCGCCTTCGCCTTGCGCGTTGCGGGCGTTGTGCTCCAGCATCGCCGCCATGAAGTCGTCGAGGTCGCCGTCCAGCACCGCCTGGGCGTTGCCTTTTTCTTCCTCGGTGCGCAGATCCTTGACCATCTGGTAGGGGTGCAGCACGTAGGAGCGGATCTGGTGGCCCCAGCCGATGTCCGACTTGTTGTCGTGCACCTTCTGCTTCTCGGCCTCGCGCTTCTGCAGCTCCTGCTCGTAGAGGCGCGCCTTCAGCATCTTCATCGCCGCCGCCTTGTTCTTGTGCTGGCTGCGGTCGTTCTGACACTGCACGACGATATTCGTCGGCAGATGGGTGATGCGCACGGCCGAATCGGTCCGGTTGACGTGCTGGCCGCCCGCACCCGAGGCGCGGTAGGTATCGATGCGCAGATCCTTGTCGAGGACCTCGATCTCGATCGTGTCGTCGATCACCGGATAGGCGCCGACCGAGGCGAACGAGGTATGCCGGCGCGCATTCGAATCATAGGGCGAGATCCGCACCAGGCGATGCACGCCCGATTCGCTCTTGAGCCAGCCATAGGCGCTGGGGCCGGAGATCTGGATCGTGGCCGACTTGATGCCGGCTTCCTCGCCGTCGGACTGCTCCAGCACCTCGACCTTGAAGCCGCGCTTCTCCGCCCAGCGGACATACATGCGCAACAGCATGTTGGCCCAGTCCTGGCTTTCGGTGCCGCCGGCGCCGGCATGGACTTCAAGGAACGAATCGTTGTGGTCGGCCTCGCCCGACAGCAGGCTTTCCAGGCGGCGCTTCGCCACCTTGTCCTGCAGCGTGTTCAGTGCCGCCTCGGCCTCGGCGACGATGTCGGCATCGCCCTCGGCGTCGCCCATCTCGATCAGTTCGAGGGTGTCGTCGAGCTCACGCTCCAGCGCCACCTGCGACGAGGTAGCGGCCTCGAGCTGATTGCGCTCGCGCATCACGGCGCCAGCCTTGGCCGGGTCTTCCCACAGCTTGGGATCCTCGGCCACGGCGTTGAGTTCTTCCAGTCGTTTTAGGGCGCGATCCCAGTCAAAGAGACCTCCTCAGCAGGCTGAGTGCCTGCTTGATCTCGGTCGCGATCGCCTCGATTTCGGCGCGCATCACCGCTACTCCGTGTCTACGGTTTCAGATTTGTGGCGGCGGACCCTAGTGGAAACCGCCCGGTCAGTAAAGACCGCCGGTGCCGGTACCGGTTCCCGCGCTGTCGGCCGACCGCCCGGATACCGACCCGGTCGACACCCCGGTCAGGCCGGGATTGTCGGCGATGCCGGCGCCCAGCACGGGCGTACCGCTCGACCCTTCGCTCGGTTCGGTCCACACGCCTTCGACCGGCTCGCTGCCGTCCAGGACGGTCTGGTTGGCGCCGGGCTCGGTGCCGGGCTTGAAGGCTTCCATGATGGCGCGGCGGTCGCCGGGCTCGGCCAGGCGGCCGGTCGAGGGGTCGACGCGCACCAGCCGGATACCCGGCGGGATACGGAACGGCACGGCCGCCTTGTTCTTCAGCGCCTCGGCGATGAATTCCTTGAAGATCGGCACGGCCGACGACCCGCCCGTGTCCTTGGCGCCGAGCGTGCGCGGGTTGTCGAAGCCGATGAAGACGCCGGCGACGAAGTCGGGGCTGAAGCCGATGAACCAGTTGTCGAACGAATCGTTCGACGTGCCGGTCTTGCCGCCCAGCGGCTTGCCGATCGACTTGAGCGAGGCGGCGGTGCCGCGTTCGACCACGCCCTGCAGCATCCAGGTGATCTGGAAGGCGGTCGCGGGATCGAGCAGCTGCGGCCGGTCGTCGGCGATCACGGGCTCGCGCGTCGCGCCCCACCCGCCGTTGCAATTGTCGCAGGCGCGCGCGTCATGGCGATAGACCGTCTTGCCGTTGCGATCCTGTACCCGGTCGATCAGCGAGGGGTCGACACCCTTGCCGCCGTTGACGAATTTCGCATAGGCCGAGGTGATGCGCAGCACGGTGGTCTCGCCGGCGCCGAGCGACATGGCGAGGTTCTTACCCATGCGGTCGACCGCGCCGAGCCGGGTGGCGTAGTCGTAGACCTTGTCCATGCCGATGGCCTGGGCCAGGCGCACCGTCATCAGGTTGCGCGACTTTTCGAGGCCCTGGCGCAGCGTGGTCGGCCCCAGGAAGTCGCCGCCGTAGTTCTTGGGCTTCCACAAGGGCAGCCCCGGTCCCTGGTCGTAGACGAACGGACCGTCCAGCACCAGGCTCGACGGCGTGAAGCCGCTGTCGAGGGCCGCGGCATAGACGAACGGCTTGAACGACGAGCCGGGCTGGCGTTCGGCCTGGGTGGCGCGGTTGAACTGGCTGGTGCGGAAGTCCCAGCCGCCGACCAGCGCCAGGACGCGACCGGTATGCGGATCGAGGGCGACGATGGCGCCGCCGACATCGGGAATCTGGCGCAGGCCGTAACGGGTCTCGCCCTGCTTGTCGGAGAGCGGCTCGACCGCGACGACGTCGCCGACCTTCAGGACATCGGCCGGCGTCTTGGGCACGGCACCGACCGCCTGATCCTCCAGGGTCGGCCGCGCCCAGCGCAGCTCTTCCATCGGGATCGTGCCCTTGACGCCGTTGACGAAACCCACCTCGGCCGCGTTGGCCGAGGTCGCCAGGACCACGGCGCCGCGCCAGCTGTCGAGCATCGCCACGGGCAGCTGGAAGGCGGTGAGCTGCGCGGTCCAGTCGGCGGCCAGCGGTCCGTTGATGCGGCCGAGCGGGCCGCGCCAGCCATGGCGACGGTCATAGGCCATCATCCCGTCCTTCAGCGCCTTCTCGGCCGCGGCCTGCAGCCGCGGATCGAGCGAGGTGCGGACCGACAGGCCGCCTTCATACAGGGCCGCCTCGCCGAAACGCTGGATCAGCTGGCGGCGCACTTCTTCCGAGTACCAGCCCAGCCGGGTCTGCACTTCCGAACGCGGCCGGGCGACCAGCGCGGTCTGCTTGGCGGCCTCGCCTTCCGGCGCCGGCACGAAGCCGTTCTCGACCATGCGGTCGATGACCCAGTCGCGGCGCGCCTTGGCCCGTTCGTTGTAGCGGTCGGGGCGGTAATTCTCCGGCCCCTTGGGCAGGGCGGCGAGGAAGGCAGCCTCGGCCACCGTCAGCTGGTCGAGCGACTTGTCGAAATAGTTCAGCGCCGCGGCCGCGACACCGTAGGCCGACTGGCCGAGATAGATCTCGTTCAGATAGAGCTCGAGGATACGATCCTTCGACAGCGCGCTTTCCAGGCGGAAGGCGAGAATCGCCTCGCGGATCTTGCGCTTGATCGACACCTCGTTGGTCAGCAGCATGTTCTTGGCGACCTGCTGCGTGATGGTCGAGCCGCCCTCGGGCCGGCGATGGTTCAGGACATTGTAGGCCGACTGCAGGATGGCGCGGGCCAGGCCCTGGAAATCGAGGCCGAGATGGCTGTAGAAATTCTTGTCCTCGGCCGCCAGGAAGGCATCCTTGACGCGGTCCGGTATGGCGTCGACCGGCACGAACAGGCGGCGCTCGCGGGCGAATTCGGCGATCAGTTCGCCATTGCCGGCGTGGACGCGGCTGGTCACCGGCGGCTGATACTCGGCCAGCGCCTTATAATCGGGCAGATCCTGGCTGTAGTACCAGATCCCGTAATAGGCGACCCCGAGACCGGCCACGGCCAGGATGACGAACAATCCCGCCGCCCACGCCAGAAGACGCACCATCCACATCTTTAGAAGCTCCGAACCAGGAAGCGCATCGCGCCGCTTCACGTCGGCCAGTATAACGCCGATCGCGCGCCAAGGCTGCATTCGCTGGCGCGGTTATGCCATGGCCGCCCCCGGGCCGCAATGGCGGCGCCGGTCCCGCATGACTGCCATGCCCTGGCAGAATCCCTTGGATTACACGCGCGTCAGATGGTTGTCCCAGCGCAGGGCCCGGCCGTCGGCGGCCAGGGCCGCCTGTTTCCCGGCTTCCGGCCACACCATCCAGGCACCGCCCAGCCCCGAGGTCAGGACGAACGAGCCGGCCTCGGGGCCGGCGGCGATGCCGCAGACGTCGCCCGCGGCCATTTCGCCGACCGGGGTGCCGTCGCCCACCCGCCAGAACACCGCCAGCCCGCCGCGCGGCGAGGTGGCGCCGAGGATCGCGCCGCTGCGGTCGAGCGCGGCGCTGCCGCAGTACTGGCGCAAGCCGGCCCGGCGATGATCGTCGATCGACAGGAAGGTCAGCCGGTCGGCCCCGCGCCGGTGGCTGGCGACCAGCGGCACCGGATCGGCCTGCGGCCCCTCGTACTGGCCGGCGACCTCGACCAGGCCGTCCGCCGTCACCGCCAGGTGACGCAGCGACAGCTGCGAGAGGCCCTCGGGCGGCGCCACCTGTTCGACGATGCGGCCGTCAGCGATGGCGAGATAGGCGAGCGACGGCGCCATGTCGCCGGGATTGAGCCGGCCCTGCGGCAGGTCGGGATGGGTCAGGATGCCGCCATTGGCGACAACCAGCGTCGCGCCGTCGGGCATCAGCCTGACGTCATGCGGATCGAGGCCGCCCGAGAACACCTCGCCCAGCCGGCGATAGGCCTTGCGGGCATCGTAGATACCGATGCGCCCGTCGCCCGACTCGATCTCGGTCTCGGTGACATAGAGCAGCCCGCCCACCGCATCGAACACGCCGTGGC
>JAEYTW010000315.1 GCA_023433835.1 Pseudomonadota bacterium
AATGGGTCCAGGCCAGGGTGAAGTCCCGCACCGGCAGCGCCGCCTCGGCCACGCCCAGCGCGGCGCCGAGGCAGAGGGCCAGGATCATGCCGCCTGAGCCTGGCGCCGTCCGCGCCACCAATGGACCAGGAGGGTTATTATCCCGCCGACAAACCCGACTTCGTCGGTCAGCGGCAACGCCGCGATCAGGAGTGCGGCGAAGCCGAAGGCGGCAAGCCGCTCGATCGCGTTCATCGGCCGCCAAAGGTAACCGATCACCGCTCCGCCCCACAGGACGATGGCAAAGGTCGCCTTGACGATGACGTAGACGATCGCCGGCAATCCGGCATCTCCTTGCAGCATGAGTTCGGGCGAATAGACCGCCATGAATGGAATGACGAAGCCCGCGATCGCGATGCGCACCGCCAGAAAGCCGATCCGCATCGCCGGCGCCTTGGCGATCGACGATGCCGCAAACGCCGCGAGCGCGACCGGCGGGGTCAAGTCGGCCATGATGCCGAAATAAAAAACGAACATGTGCGACACGATCAGTGGCACGCCGAGCTTGAGCAACGCCGGGGCCGCCATCGAACTCGTGATGATGTAGTTCGGAATGGTCGGGATGCCCATGCCTAGTATCAGGCACACGATCATCGTCAGGATCAGGCTTAGAAACAGACTCTTCTCGCCGATCGACAGCACGAGCGACGCAAATGTCGTCGCCAGGCCGGTGAGGGTCAGCGTGCCGATGATCACGCCGACCAGCGCACAGGCGACACCGACGGGGAGAGCGCTCTTCGCGCCCTCCGCCAAGCTCATCAGCAGAACGGCAAGCGTCTCGCGCCCGCCCCGCACCAGGAACGCAGCCGCGATCAGCACGGCGACGATCAGAATGATCCCGAGAACGCCGGCAAGCTGAAACAAGCCATAGCAGGCAAGCCCGAGCAATATCCAGAAGACCGCTCGACCCGCCGCGGCCGACAGGACACCTGACAAGGTGCCGCCCAACACGAATATTGCCGTAAGCCCGAGGCCGACGGTACCGGCAAACAGCGGCGTATAACCGGCGAAGAGCAGGAATACGAGGACGGCCAGCGGGATCAGCAGATACCATTGCTGCCTGATGGCACCGAGCGCCGAGGGACAATCTTCCTTGGCCAAGCCGACGAGATTGGCTCGGCCTGCCTCAAGATGGACCATCGTGAAGGCGGTGAAGTAATAGAGAATGGCGGGAACGATCGCCGCGATGCAGATGTCGACATAGGGCACGCCGATCGTCTCGGCCATGATGAAAGCTACGGCGCCCATGACCGGCGGCATGATCTGGCCGCCCATCGATGAAGTCGCTTCGACCGCGCCGGCAAATTCGGCGCGGTAGCCGAAACGCTTCATCAGCGGAATCGTGAACTGTCCGGTCGTGACGACATTGGCAACGCCCGAGCCGTTGATCGTTCCCATCAAGCCCGACGAGATCACGGCGACTTTTGCCGGCCCTCCCTTGGTGTGCCCGACCGTACCCAGGGCCAGATCGTTGAACAGCTGGATCATGCCGGCCTTTTCAAGAAACGCGCCGAACAGGATGAAGAGAAAGATGTACGTGGAGGACACCAGGATCGGAATCCCATAGATCCCTTCCGTCCCCATGGCGAGTTGATCCACGACTTGGGCAAAATCAAACCCCCGGTGACGCAGCGGTGCCGGCAGGTAATTGCCGAACAGGCCGTAGCCGAGAAACACCGCGCAGATCAGGGGCAACGCCGGACCGAGAACCCGACGGGCCGCCTCGAAGACCAGCACGATGTTTATCGTCCCCACGACAAGGTCCGCCGGCGACGGATCGCCGGCTCTCATGATCAGGGCACTCTCGAAGAAGAACTGGTAACAGCCCACCGCAAATCCGATTGCGGCCAGGATCCAGTCGTACCACGGCACGCTGGTGCGCTGCTTGCGCGGCCGCGCGGCAAAATAGGTGAAGGTCAGCGCCATCAGGAACCCGACGTGGAGCGATCGGGTGACGAGGCTCGACAATGGCGTGAAAGCGGCGGTGTAGATCTGAAATGCCGAGAAGGCCACCGTGACGCCAAACAGGAACCTGCCGGCATTCCCGGCGATCTTGCCGGGCACATGCTCGACCTGGGCAATCAATTCGTCGGCCGCCGTCGTTTGCGGCTGCGTCAGACCGGTGCCGCGAGTGTCCGTCATGATGGGCCCCCTAGCCCTCGGGCGCTGGAATTTGCGGGCATACGTTCATGGCGAAGGAGCAGGGGCCAGTCGGCTCCTGCTCCTTCCACCCGCGATGGCGGCCTATTTGCGGATGCCGCGCTCCTTGTAGTACTTCTCCGCTCCCGGATGGAGGGGGACGGGCGGATTGCCTGCAGCGTTGGCGATATCGATTGCCTTGGCGGCCGCGTGCGCGGCAACCATGTCGGGCAGGCCTTCGAACAGCGCTTTGGTCATAGTGTAGGCCGTGGCTTCGGAAACGCCTTCATGCGTCACCAGGTAATTGCCAATGGCCGCGGTGGGCACGGCCTGCTCCTGCCCCTTGTACGTTCCCGCCGGAATCGAAGCGGCGACATAGGCCGCATCGCCGACCTTGGCCACGGTTTCCGGCGGGACTGCAACCACGACGATATCGACGGTCGTCGCAAGATCGCGGATCGAGGCAACGCCGAGGCCCGCCGACTGCAGCGTGGCGTCGAGCTGCCGGTTCTTCATCAATTCGACGGACTCGCCGAACGGCAAGTACTCGACCTTGGCGAAATCGGCGTAAGTCAGTCCGGCAGCCTTGAAAATTGCCCGGGCATTGAGCTCGGTTCCCGATTTCGGCGCGCCGACGGAGACGCGCTTGCCCTTGAGATCGGCGATCGACTTGACACCCGATGCCCCGCTGGCGACTACCTGAATGTAGTTCGGATAGATAGGCGCGATGACCCTGAGCTTGGTCAGCTTGGTCTTGAAGCCGGCATCCTCGACGCCGTTCCAGGCATCCGACAGCGAATCACCCAGCGTGAAGGCGATCTCGCCCTTGCCCTGCTGCAGGAGGTTCAGGTTCTCGACCGACGCCTTGGTCGCCTGCACGGTGACCTTCGATTTCGGCAGGGCCTTGCCGTAGATGTTGGACAGCGCGACGCCCAGCGGATAGTAGACGCCGGACGTTCCGCCGGTCAGCACGTTGATGAAATCCTGGGCCTGGGCCGGCAGCGCAGCGGTCCCGAGCGCCAGGGCGGCAATGGCGGCGGCGAAATGACGACGCATGGATCCTCCCCGATCTTCATGAATTGTTTGGCCTTCCGCCGGACGATAGCTGATGCGCCCGTCTTATGCCAGACTGCCGCCCCGCCCCGGATTGGAGAAGACCTTTGCGTTCCCGCCGCTTGCTCACAGCCCTTGCCCTGCTTCTGACCACCGTGGCCCGGCCTGCCTTGGCCCAGGATATTTCCTGGAGCATCTGGACTCTCGACGACCTGACCGCGCTGATGCCCAGGCTCGACGGCAGGGAATGGGATATCCGGCTGGGCGCCGGCGCGGTGGTCGTTCCTAAGTATGAGGGGGCGAAGAAGCTGAAGGCGATGCCGATGCCGCTGATCGACGTCACCTGGCGTGACCGGGTCTACCTCAATCCGGTCAACGGCGCCGGCGTCTATCTCGTCAACACGCCCAATATCGACCTCGGCGTCGGCATGACCTACCGCTTCGGCCGCGACCAGGACGACGGGCCGAAGCTGAAGGGCTTGGGCGACGTCGACGGCGGGCTGGCCGGCCGGATCTTTGCCGCCTACTGGGCCGGGCCGTTCAGCGTCTATGCCAATGCCACCTCCGATTTCGGCGGGCGGCAGAGCGCCACCGGCGAGGTCGGCGCGCTGGGCCTCTTGCCGCTGTCGGAAAAAGTCGCGCTGCGCGCCACGGCCTTCACCACCTGGGCCGACAATCGCAACATGGAAACCTTCTACGGCGTCACCGCGACCCAGTCGGCCAGGTCCGGGCTGGCCCAGTTCAACGCCAAGGGCGGCTTCAAGCGGGCCGATGCGGCGATCGCGCTGAACTACCAGATCACCCCGTCCTGGTCGCTCGACGTCTCGGTCGGCACCGGCTACCTGATGGGCGACGCCGCCGACAGCCCGGTCACCGAGCGCCGCTGGCAGCCGCTGGGGACTGCGTTCATCGCCTACCGGTTCTGAGGGCGTTACCTCCGGGGTAATTGCGGCACGGGGCGGTATCGCCGACCGTCCGGGGCAGGAGGATCCTGCCGATGAATGCCCATGACCGGACCTGGCGGCTGCTCAACGCCCCCGTCGTTCCGACGCTGCTGACGCTGGCCGCGCCCAATCTCGGCGAAGCCGGGGCGCGGGTCGCCTTCATCGCGGCCGATGCCGTGTTCGTCGGCTGGCTCGGCACCGAGGCGCTGGCCGGTGTGTCGCTCGCCTTCCCGATCTTCCTCGTCATCCAGATGGCTTCGGCCAGCGGGCTCGGCGCCGGCGTCTCCTCGGCCATTGCCCGCGCGCTGGGCGGCGGGAGACATATGGATGCCTCGCTGCTGGCCGCCCAGGCCGTCGTGCTGGCGCTGGGCCTGGGACTTGCCACCATGGCGCTGATGCTGGCCGGCGGCCCGGCGATCTATCGGACGATGGGCGCCACGGGGGCGGCGCTCGATGCGGCGATCAGCTATTCCACCGTGGTCTTCGGCGGCATCGCGGCGGTCTGGCTGATGAACACGCTGGCCAACGTGGTGCGCGGCACCGGCGTGATGACGGTGCCGGCCGCTGCCATCGTGATCGGCGAGGCCGTGCATCTCGGCCTGTCGCCGGTGCTGATCCTCGGTCTCGGCCCCTTCCCGCAGATGGGTGTGGTCGGCGCCGGCCTCGCCGTCATCGGCTGCTATGTCGCGGGTGCCCTGGTGCTGCTCGGCCATCTCCTGCGCGGCCGCGGGCTGGTGCGGCTGGCGGCCGGCGGCTTTGCCCCGCAGCGCCGGCTGCTCGCCGAGATTCTCAAGGTCGGCGCGCCCGCCGGCCTCGGCATCCTGCAATGGCAGATCGCCACGGTCGCCGCCACCGGCCTGATCGCGGGCTTCGGCAGCGCCGCCCTCGCGGGCTATGGCGCCGCGACGCGGCTGGAACTGTTGCAGATGCCGCTGACCTTCGCGCTGGGCTCGGCCGTGATCACGCTGGTCGCCACCGCGACCGGGGCCGGCGACCACGCGCGCGCCGCCAAGGTCGCCCGCGCCGGCACGCTGTTCTCCCTGCTGATCGGCATCGTCTTTGGCCTGGTGGCGACGGCGCTGCCGGCCGGCTGGATCGGCCTGTTCTCACCCGATGCGGCCGTCGTCGCCGAAGGGGCCGGTTACCTCCGCCATGTCGGCTGGAGCTATCCGCTGCTTGGCATCGGCCTGGGATTGACCTTCGCCGCGCAAGGTGCCGGCCGGGCGCTGGGGCCCTTCCTGGCCGGCACCGCGCGGCTGGTCGTCATTGCCGGCTGCGGCTGGCTCGTCGTGGAGCTGGGCGGCGGGTTCAACGGGCTGGCGCTGGCGATCGCGGCGGCGACCGCCGTCTATGCCGGCTGGATGGCGGCCGTCAGGAGAATCAGTGGATGAGGTCGCGCAGCATCGCGACCAGCGGCAGGTCGGCCGGCGGCATCGGCAGCTTGCCCATCTCCATCGGTCGCACCCATTTCAGCCGCTGGCCTTCCAGCGGCCGCACCATCCCCTCCCACCGCCGGCAGAGATAGAGCGGCATCAGCAGGTGGAAAGTCTCGTATTCATGCGAGGCGAAAGTGAAGGGCGCCAGGCAGGTCGGCGGCACGGTGATGTCGAGCTCTTCCTTGAGCTCGCGGATCAGCGCCGCCTCCGGCATCTCGCCCTCGCCCACCTTGCCGCCGGGGAATTCCCAGGTCCCGGCCAGCGGCTTGCCTTCCGGCCGTTCGGCCAGCAGGACACGGCCGTCCGGATCGATCAGGGCCGCCGCGACGACCAGGACCAGCTTTTTCACGACCGGTAGTCGGCGTTGATGTCGATATAGCCGTGGGTCAGGTCGCAGGTCCAGACCACGGCCCTGGCCTTGCCGACGCCGACATCGACCGCGAGCCGCACTTCCTGGCCGCGCACATGCTCGTTGGCCTTGGCATCGTCGTAGTTCGGCAGGACCGTGCCGTTCTTGGCGACGAGTTGGTCGCCGATCCATACCGACAGCTTGTCGCGGTCGGCCTTCTCGGCCGACTTGCCGACGGCCATGACGATGCGGCCCCAGTTGGCGTCGCCGCCGGCGATGGCGGTCTTGACCAGCGGCGAGTTGGCGATGGCCCGCGCGATGACCCGCGCCGACGCCTTGGTCGACGCCCCGGCGACCTCGACGGTGATGAACTTGGTGGCACCCTCGCCGTCGCGGGCGACGAGCTGGGCCAGTTCGGTCAGCACCTGGTTCAGCGCCGCCTTGAACGCCTTCAGCCGGGCATCGGCCGCACGCTCGACCTTCTTGTGCTTGACCGCGCCGGTGGCAAACAGCAGCAGCGTGTCGGAGGTCGAGGTATCGCCGTCGACCGTCATGCAGTTGAACGAGACGTCGTTGCCCTGCTTGAGCAGCGCCTGCAGCACCGGCGCCGGGATCGCGGCATCGGTGACGACGAAGGCCAGCATCGTCGCCATGTCGGGCGCGATCATGCCCGAACCCTTGCAGATACCGGCGATCGTCACCTTCTGGCCGTCGATCTTGGCGGTGGCGAAGGCACCCTTGGCGAAGGTGTCGGTGGTCTTGATGCAGCCGGCGGCCTTGGTCCAGTCGGCATCGCTGAGCGACTTGGACAGCTTGGCAGCAGTAGCCACCAATTTATCGGCAGGCAGCTGCTGACCAATGATCCCGGTCGAGGCCAGGAAGACTTCCGCAGGCTTGCAGCCGAGCGCCTTGGCGACGCCGGCCGCCGACTGCTCGACGGCCTGCTTGCCCGCCTTTCCGGTGAAGACGTTGGCGATGCCGGCATTGACCAGCAGCGCGCGCGCCTTGCCGCCCTTCAGCTTGGCCCGGCACCAGTCGACCGGCGCGCCGGGCATCGAGGAACGGGTGAAGACGCCGGCGACCGTGGTGCCCTTGGGGAAGGACATCAGCAGGGTATCGTCACGCCCCTTGTAGCGGATGCCGCTATTGGCCGTCGCGAGCGTCAGCCCGGCGATCGGCGGCATGGCGGGGAAGCTTGCGGGGGCAAGCGGCGATACGGGATGGTCGGCCATCGGCGGCTTCTCCTTGGAACGCCATGATGACGCGGGG
>JAEYTW010000317.1 GCA_023433835.1 Pseudomonadota bacterium
TCTCGGTGTAGGCGGAACCCGGCAGCACGACGTCGGCGCGGTGCGCGCCCTTGTCGCCGTGGCTGCCCTGGTAGACCACGAAGGCCTGGCCGAGCTTGGCGGTGTCGACCTCGTCGGCGCCAAGCAGGTACACCAGCTTGACGGCGCCCGACGAAGCGCCCTCCAGGATGCCGGCGACGTCGCGGCCGCCCTCGCCCGGCACGAAGCCGAGCTCGAGGCCGCCGACGCGGGCCGCCGCATCGTGCAGCACGTTGAAGCCGTTCCAGCCGTCCTTGACCAGGCCGCAATTGTCGGCGACCGCGCGGGCGGCCGCCAGCACCGCGGCGCCGTCGGTGCGCGCCAGCGCCGCCTGGCCGATGATCAGCATCGGCTTCTGCGCGTTCTTGAGCGTTTCGGCGAACGGATGACGGCCGTCGGCGATCGCCTGGACCAGCGAGGCATCGTTGCCGAGATGCTCGTACGGGTAGGTCAGGTCGACGCCCTGGCCGATCAGCGCGATGGCGACGTTGCCCTGCAGGTAGCGCTTGCGCAGCCGGGTATTGACCAGCGTCGCCTCGTGCCGCGGGTTGGTGCCGATCAGCAGCACCGCGTCGGCCTGCTCGATGCCGGCGATGGTCGAGTTGAACAGCCACCCGGCGCGCTGGGCCGGATCGATCTTGGCCCCGTCCTGACGGCAGTCGATGTTCGTCGAGCCGAGCTTGCCGAACAGGTCCTTGAGCGCCGCCATGCTCTCGACGCAGGCGAGGTCGCCGGCGATCGCCGCTATCTCGTCGCCCTTCAGGCCCGTGAGCTTGGCGGCCACGGCCTGCAGCGCCTCTTCCCAGGTCGCCGGCCGCAGGCGGCCGTCACGACGGACATAGGGGCGGTCGAGACGCTGGCGCTTCAGCCCGTCGACGGCATAGCGGGTCTTGTCGTTGATCCACTCTTCGTTGACGTTGTCGTTGGTGCGCGGCAGCACCCGCATCACTTCGGTGCCGCGGGCATCGACGCGGATGTTGGAACCGACCGCGTCCATCGCATCGACGCTCTCGGTCTTGCGCAGCTCCCACGGCCGCGCATGGAAGGCGTAGGGGGCCGAGGTCAGCGCGCCGACCGGGCAGACGTCGACCAGGTTGCCGGCCATCTCGGTGGTGACGGCATGCTCCAGATAGGTCGTGATCTGCATGTCCTCGCCGCGGAACACTGCGCCGATCTCCGGCGTGCCGGCGACCTCGGCGGCGAAGCGCACGCAGCGGGTGCAATGGATGCAGCGGGTCATGATCGTCTTGATCAGCGGGCCCATGTACTTGTCCTGGACCGCGCGCTTGTTCTCGTCGTAGCGCGAATGGTCGAGGCCGTAGCCCACCGCCTGGTCCTGCAGGTCGCACTCGCCGCCCTGGTCGCAGATCGGGCAATCCAGCGGGTGGTTGATCAGCAGGAATTCCATCACCCCCTTGCGGGCCTTCTTGACCAGCGGGGTGTCGGTCTTGATCACCATGTTGTCGGCGGCCGGCATCGCGCACGAGGCGATCGGCTTCGGCGCCTTCTCCTGCTCGACCAGGCACATCCGGCAATTGCCGGCGATCGACAGGCGTTCGTGATAGCAGAAGCGCGGAATTTCCTTGCCCGCGGCTTCACAGGCCTGCAGGACGGTCGAGCCGGGCTCGACCGTGACCTGGATGCCGTCGACGGTCAACGTCGGCATGACAACCCCCTCCTCACTCGGCCGCTTGGGCCGCGGCGCCGTGATAGGCGTCGATGCGACGCTCCACCTCGGGCCGGAAATGGCGGAACAGACCCTGGATCGGCCAGGCGGCGGCATCCCCCAAGGCACAGATGGTGTGGCCCTCGATCTGGTAGGTGACCTCGAGCAGCATGTCGATCTCGCGCTTCTCGGCGCGGCCGACCGCCATGCGTTCCATCACCCGCCACATCCAGCCGGTGCCCTCGCGGCAGGGCGTGCACTGGCCGCAGCTCTCATGCATGTAGAACTTCGACAGCCGCGCGATGGCGCGGACCAGATCGGTGTCCTTGTTCATGACGATCACGGCCGCCGTGCCCAGGCCGGAACGAACGGCACGCAGACTGTCGAAATCCATCAGCACGTCGTCGCAGATCGACTTCGGCAGCAGCGGCACCGACGAGCCGCCGGGGATGATGGCCAAGAGGTTGTCCCAGCCGCCGGTCACGCCGCCGGCGTGCTTCTCGATGAGTTCCTTCAGCGGGATACCCATCTCTTCTTCGACGTTGCAGGGCTTGTTCACGTGGCCCGAGATGCAGAACACCTTGGTGCCGGTGTTGTTCGGGCGGCCGATGCCGGCAAACCAGTCGCCGCCGCGCCGCAGGATGGTCGGCGCCACCGCGATCGATTCGACATTGTTGACCGTGGTCGGGCAGCCCCAGACGCCGACGTTCGCCGGGAACGGCGGCTTCAGGCGCGGCTGGCCCTTCTTGCCTTCGAGGCTTTCGATCAGCGCGGTCTCTTCGCCGCAGATATAGGCGCCGGCGCCGCGGTGTACGTAGACATCGAAATCATAGCCCGAGCCGCAGGCGTTCTTGCCGATCAGCCCGGCCTCATAGGCCTCGGCGATGGCGATCTCCAGATGCTCGGCCTCGCGGTAGAATTCACCGCGGATGTAGATGTAGGCGGCCACCGCGCGCATCGCGAAACCGGCGACCAGGCAACCCTCGATCAGCTTGTGCGGATCGTGGCGCATCATGTCGCGGTCCTTGCACGTGCCGGGCTCGCCCTCGTCGGCATTGACCACGAGATAGCTCGGCCGGCCGTCGGACTTCTTGGGCATGAAGGACCACTTCATGCCGGTCGGGAAGCCGGCGCCGCCGCGGCCGCGCAGGCCAGACTTCTTCATCTCGTCGATGATGCCCTCGGGGCCGCGATCGAGAATGGCCTTGGTATTGTCCCAATCGCCGCGCGCCCGCGCGCCGGCCAGCCGCCAGTCGTGGTGGCCGTAGAGATTGGTGAAGATGCGATCCTTGTCCTGCAGCATCTCAGTCGTCTCCCGCACCGGCGTCGAGCGTGGTCAGGCTGGTCAGTCCGCCGAGCGGCTCGGAGCTCGTGCGGCCGGTCTGCGGACCGGGCTTCGGCCTCTCGCCGCGCTGCAGCGCCTCGATGATCGCCGTCATCGATTCCTCGGTCAGGTCTTCGTAGAAATCATCGTTGATCTGCACCATCGGGGCGTTGACGCAGGCGCCGAGGCATTCGACCTCGGAGAGCCCGAACTTGCCGTCCTTGGTGACTTCGCCCAGGCCGATGCCCAGGCTCTTCTGGCAGGCCGAGACGATCTTGTCCGAGCCGCGCAGCCAGCAGGGCGTCGTCGTGCAGACCTGCACCCGATGCAGGCCCGCCGGGGCCAGGTTGTACATCGTGTAGAAGGTCGCGACTTCCCAGACGCGGATATAGGGCATCTGCAGCATGTCGCCGATGACGCGCACCGCGGCCTGGGTCAGCCAGCCTTCCTGGCGCTGGGCGAGGTCGAGCAGCGGCATCACCGCGCTGGCCTGCTTGCCGGCCGGGTAACGGGCGATGAACTTGTTCGCCTTCTCGAGATATTCGGCCGAAAAGGCGAAGCTCGCCGGCTGCGCCTCGGGGGCTGCGATGGGACGATGACTCATCGGTCGATCTCTCCGAACACGATATCGAGGCTGCCGACGATCGCGGCGGCATCCGCCAGCTGATGCCCCTTGCACATGTAGTCGGTGGCGGACAGGTGCACGAAGGACGGCGAGCGGATCTTGCAGCGATAGGGCTTGTTGGTGCCGTCCGACACCAGGTAGACGCCGAACTCGCCCTTCGGCGCCTCGGTCGCGGCATAGACCTCGCCGGCCGGCACCTTGAAGCCTTCGGTATAGAGCTTGAAGTGATGGATCAGCGATTCCATCGAGCGCTTCATGTCTGCCCGCGCCGGCGGCACCACCTTGTGGTCGAGCGTCGAATGCGGGCCGTCAGGCATCTTCTCGATGCACTGGCGGATCAGCGACAGCGACTGGCGCATCTCCTCCAGGCGGATCAGGTAGCGATCGTAGCAATCGCCGTTCTTGCCGACGGGAATATCGAAGTCCAGTTCGTCGTATACCTCATAGGGTTGCGCCTTGCGCAGGTCCCAGGCAACGCCAGTGGAACGGAGCATCGGGCCGGTCATGCCCCAGTCGAGCGCATCCTGCTGCGACACCACGCCGATATCGACGTTGCGCTGCTTGAAGATGCGGTTCTCGGTCAGCAGTTCCTCGAAATCGTCGAGGATCTTCAGGCAGCGCGGCACATAGGCATGGATATCCTCGGCCAGGCCCTTGGGCAGATCCTGATGCACCCCGCCCGGACGGAAGTAGGCGGCATGGAGCCGGGCGCCGCAGACGCGCTCGTAGAACTCCATCAGCTTCTCGCGCTCCTCGAAGCCCCACAGGGCCGGGGTCGTCGCGCCGACGTCCATCGCCTGGGTGGTGACGTTGAGGAGGTGGTTCAGCACGCGGCTGATCTCGGCGAACAGCGTGCGGATGTACTGGGCGCGCCGGGGCAGCTTCAGGCCCAGCAGCTTCTCGACCGCCAGGACGTAGGAATGCTCCATGTTCATCGGCGCGACGTAGTCGAGCCGGTCGAAATAGGGCAGTGCCTGCAGGTAGGTCTTGTACTCGATCAGCTTCTCGGTGCCGCGATGCAGCAGGCCGATATGCGGGTCGCAGCGCTCGATGACCTCGCCGTCGAGCTCGATGACCAGGCGCAGCACGCCGTGGGCCGCTGGATGCTGGGGCCCGAAGTTCAGCGCGTAGTTGTTGATCTGGATGTCGGCCATGTCCCGGTCCTCAGTTCTTGGCCGCGCCGGCCTTCTCGTCGCCGGGCAGGATGTGGTCGACCGCACCCTCCCAGGGCGACAGGAAGTCGAAGCGCCGGAATTCCTGGGCCAGGCGCACCGGCTCCTGCACCACGCGCTTCTCGACCTCGTCGTAGCGCAGCTCGACGAAACCGGTCAGCGGGAAATCCTTCTGCAGCGGATGCCCCTCGAAACCGTAATCGGTCAGGATGCGGCGCAGGTCGGGGTGATTGTCGAACATCACGCCGACCATGTCGTAGGCCTCGCGCTCGAACCAGTTGGCGGTCGGGAACAGCGGCGCCACCGATTCGATCGGCGTCATCTCGTCGGTCGTCAGCTTGACCCGGATGCGCTGGTTCAGCGTCATCGACAGCATGTGGTAGACGATCTCCAGCCGCTGGGCGCGATCCGGATAATCGACGCCGCACAGCTCGACCAGCTGGGTGAAGCGGCAGGCCGGGTCGTCGCGCAGGAAGGTCAGGGTGCGAAGGATGGCTTCGCGCTTGACCGTCACCGTCAGCTCGCCCAGGGCGACGACGGTCTCGACGACGTCGCCGCCGAGCGCCTTGGCGACGTGCTGGCCCAGCGTGGCCAGCGGATCCTGGGTCTCGATCTCTTCCATCGGTCTTCCTCGCGGGCGCTTGAACGATCAGCGCGCGATCGTGGTGGTGCGGCGAATCTTCTTCTGCAGGAGCAGGATGCCGTACAGCAGCGCCTCGGCCGTGGGCGGGCAGCCCGGCACGTAGACGTCCACCGGCACGATGCGGTCGCAGCCGCGCACCACCGAATACGAATAATGGTAGTAGCCGCCGCCGTTGGCGCACGACCCCATCGAGATGACGTAGCGCGGCTCGGCCATCTGGTCGTAGACCTTGCGCAGCGCGGGGGCCATCTTGTTGGTCAGCGTGCCGGCGACGATCATCACGTCGGACTGGCGGGGCGAAGCGCGCGGCATGGTGCCGAAACGGTCGAGATCGTAGCGCGCCATGTAGGCATGGATCATCTCGACCGCGCAGCAGGCCAGGCCGAACGTCATCGGCCACAGCGAACCGGTGCGCGCCCAGTTGACCAGCTTGTCGAGGTTGGAGACGACGAAGCCCTTGTCGGCCAGTTCGTCCGAGACGTCCTTGAAATAGGCGTCCTGGGAAACCGGGACCAGGGACTGGTTGCCGGATACGGGCTGAAGCTGGCTCATCGCGAACTCCTGATTTGCGACTGGCTCGGGCGATCGGGGATCAAGCGGCTGGGACGGAGGGGATCACTCCCACTCCAGGGCACCCTTGTTCCACTCGTAGATGAACCCGATGGTGAGCACGCCGAGGAAGGCCATCATCGACCAGAAGCCATAGACGCCGTTCTCGCCGAGGGTGACGGCCCACGGGAACAGGAAGGCGACCTCGAGGTCGAAGATGATGAAGAGGATGGCGACCAGGTAGAACCGGACGTCGAACTGCTTGCGCGAGTCGGAGAACGGATCGAAGCCGCACTCATAGGCCGACAGCTTTTCGGTATCGGGCTTGAGCTTGGCGGCGATGAAGGGCAGGCCGATCATCACCCCGGCAAGGCCGATGGCGATCCCGAGGAAGATGATGATCGGCAGGTAGTCGCGCAGCAAGGCATCCATGGAGCCAGATCCGTTTCGCGTCGGTTGTCCTAAGCGTCGAAGGTCTTGCGTCAGAGGCTTCCGCCTCCATCGGACGGCAACCAGGGTCGCAACAAATCAGCGGCCAAACAGCGGATGCAGAACGATGGCAAAAGCCCTGGGGCCGGTGTCCAAGTCCCCCACCGGCCTCGCCGTCTTGTAGCCCGTTTCCACGACGGTTTCCAGCGTTTCGCAGCGCACAAAACGCCGCAAAATCGCGATGGGCCAAGAACTTGCATGGCTGATATGAGAGATGGTTCGGGCCCAAACGACAACGGCGCCCCGAAGGGCGCCGTTAGCGTATAAGCAAGTATGCGTAGAACCGAATGGCGGGAGTGACGGGGCTCGAACCCGCGACCTCCGGCGTGACAGGCCGGCGCTCTAACCAACTGAGCTACACCCCCGCGTTCGGTGGGCGGTTTTTAGCCCTGCCCCACCCCCCTGTCAAAGGCTTTTTTCGCTGCCACGCAAGATCGTCCCAGATCGCTAGGGCGTTGAGGGGAAACGACAAGTCGATGCCGGTCATCACCCCGTCACGGACCGCGGAAATCCGCGGTATCGGTGTTGTGCGGACGACGGATCGCGCCACGGTTCGCTTGCGGGAATGGTAAGCATTGCCCAGGGGGATGAATGAGATCTTCCACTCCACGACAGCCGAATCATCCTGGACCGGCGCGAATCATGATCCGGAAAAAATTCCGTCAGTCCGGGCGCGGCGTAGCGGAGCCCCGGAATACAGGGAAGCGCGGTACCGGTTGCGCTGCCTTGCCCTGGATTCCCCGCTTTCGCGGGAACGACGGCGCTCGGCACAACGACTCGATGAATGTGGGGAAATGGTGGGCGGTGAGGGGCTCGAACCCCCGACAACCTCGGTGTAAACGAGGTGCTCTACCAACTGAGCTAACCGCCCGGCCGCCGGTCTTGTAGCTGAATTGCGCGCAAAAAGAAACCGGCCGCCCGAGGGGCGGCCGGTTCGTCGTCTCGCTGAAGGCGGGTGATCAGTTCACCGCATCCTTCAGGCCCTTGCCGGGCTTGAACTTCGGCTGCTTCGACGCCGGGATCTTGATGGTCTCGCCGGTGCGCGGATTGCGGCCTTCGCTGGCAGCGCGCGCGGTGACGAGGAAGGTGCCGAAACCGACGAGGCGGACTTCGTCACCATTCTTCAGCACAGCGGCGATGCTGTCGAACACGGCGTCGACGGCGCGCGCAGCGTCCACCTTCGACAGTTCGGCAGTCTCAGCCACCTGTGCGATCAGTTCGTTCTTGTTCACCCTAGGCCCCCTTGGTCGGACGTAACATGGGATTCGAAGTGGATATTCGAATTGGTTTATACGGCCCGCAAGCCGCAGAATCGCTCGGTCGGCGATCGGCGGACTTTAGCCACGAGGCCCCAGGGGGTCAAAGCAAAAACGGCGGATTTCCGGGCTATCCACAGGATTTCCCGGGTACCGCAAACAGTTCGGGGGGGGGGGGG
>JAEYTW010000395.1 GCA_023433835.1 Pseudomonadota bacterium
ACGGGACTTGGTTCAGGCTGCATCGCGACTTGTCACTCGACGCTGCTCTGAAAACCATCGAGACCGACGGACACCTTCATCCCCTGTAAATAAGCGCGGCCTTCACCGGACGCTTACCGATCCACGCTCCCGCACGGGGAGCGACGCGAGGCGCGCCGGATCTGGCAATAACCGGGATAGGGTTTCGATCCACGCTCCCGCACGGGGAGCGACCACCGCCGCGCCGCCATCGCCCATCTGCGCCTTCAGTTTCGATCCACGCTCCCGCACGGGGAGCGACAAGACGCTGCCCGACGACACCCGCCGGACCTACGAGGTTTCGATCCACGCTCCCGCACGGGGAGCGACGCCCAGCAACGGCTTTGGCTCACCCCGCAGCATCGTTTCGATCCACGCTCCCGCACGGGGAGCGACTGCGCCATCAGGTCGATGACGGCACGCTTGTAGCTGTTTCGATCCACGCTCCCGCACGGGGAGCGACCGTCGACCATCTGCCGGCCGGCCGGCCAAGCGATGTTTCGATCCACGCTCCCGCACGGGGAGCGACCGGGATGTCGGCCAGAAGGTCTATCGTCCAGATCTGGTTTCGATCCACGCTCCCGCACGGGGAGCGACACCGGAAACCGGGCACTGGCCAACGCCAACCTGCAGTTTCGATCCACGCTCCCGCACGGGGAGCGACGTCCTGTATCGTCGAATTGGCGAGTGCGGTGCCGGGTTTCGATCCACGCTCCCGCACGGGGAGCGACCTGAGATGGTGGCTGGTGCCTGCTTTTCACAAGTTTCGATCCACGCTCCCGCACGGGGAGCGACGGTCGGATTGGCCGGCGGTGTAGCCATCGACATAGGTTTCGATCCACGCTCCCGCACGGGGAGCGACGCGTCGGTCATTGTGCGGATCCTGTTGTGGGTGGGTTTCGATCCACGCTCCCGCACGGGGAGCGACGTCTCGTCGTTTGTCGGCCGGCTGCCGTTCATCCGGTTTCGATCCACGCTCCCGCACGGGGAGCGACGCCGGCCGTGCCGGATCCTTTTAGCAGCGTGTCGTTTCGATCCACGCTCCCGCACGGGGAGCGACCGGGAACCGTCGTCGCGGCCATGCCGGCCGTGGTGTTTCGATACACGCTCCCGCACGGGGAGCGACATGCGCCCTTTCTGGACGTCGACGCCGCAGGTTACGTTTCGATCCACGCTCCCGCACGGGGAGCGACTCGTGCCGGCCGGCGCGGCCGATATTCGGGTCGCGGTTTCGATCCACGCTCCCGCACGGGGAGCGACACCTGGGCATTGCCGCGCGGGGTCTGCTTGTTTTCGTTTCGATCCACGCTCCCGCACGGGGAGCGACTCGGGGTTGGTGCCGTTGTGCTCGAGCACGGCCGCGTTTCGATCCACGCTCCCGCACGGGGAGCGACGCCCGAGGGGCGCAGCTGCTGGCTTGAGCTCAAGTTTCGATCCACGCTCCCGCACGGGGAGCGACTATTGCTCGGCGCATAGCGATCGTCAGCACGGTAGTTTCGATCCACGCTCCCGCACGGGGAGCGACTGGCGCCCCGCCGACAACCGGCGCCGGCCGGGCTGGTTTCGATCCACGCTCCCGCACGGGGAGCGACGGTGTTCGTGCGCGATCGCGCCGGCGTCGAGGTCGTTTCGATCCACGCTCCCGCACGGGGAGCGACCCGAGTGGACGACGTTCCCGGCCGGTGGCGGCGGTTTCGATCCACGCTCCCGCACGGGGAGCGACAGCCACGCCAGCGCGCGTGGATCAGTCACCAGCGGGTTTCGATCCACGCTCCCGCACGGGGAGCGACTTGCTCATCGCGGCTCCTCGTAAGGTCTGATCGAGTTTCGATCCACGCTCCCGCACGGGGAGCGACTCGCGGCGCTCGGCGCCCTTGCCAGCGGCGACCGGGTGTTTCGATCCACGCTCCCGCACGGGGAGCGACTTGTCGTGATTGATCGCGTTACCGTCCCCGTCGGGGTTTCGATCCACGCTCCCGCACGGGGAGCGACGATAAATCTCGGCGGCGAGATCACGAGCCAAGGAGTTTCGATCCACGCTCCCGCACGGGGAGCGACGGACCGCGGCGCCGTCCATCGGCGTCGAGACCCTGTTTCGATCCACGCTCCCGCACGGGGAGCGACTAGTTGTTCGCGCTCACGTTCTGGATAACGTAGGTTTCGATCCACGCTCCCGCACGGGGAGCGACCCCAGGGCCACCATCGCCGCATTCTGGCGATCAACGTTTCGATCCACGCTCCCGCACGGGGAGCGACCGGCATGGGCGGGCCTCAGCCGATCACCTATGGCGGTTTCGATCCACGCTCCCGCACGGGGAGCGACCGAGGCCGAGCGCACGGCCGACCGGGTCGAGGCCGTTTCGATCCACGCTCCCGCACGGGGAGCGACGATCGTGCCGTTGGGGGCGAACGGGGCGTAGATCGGTTTCGATCCACGCTCCCGCACGGGGAGCGACTGCCGCCGGCATGGCGGGACCGGGACAACTCCGAGTTTCGATCCACGCTCCCGCACGGGGAGCGACGGTTCTTCGACGGCTGGCTAAGGTCTGTCTTGAAGTTTCGATCCACGCTCCCGCACGGGGAGCGACTCGGACGGCTCTATCTCCTCGGGCGTCAGATGCCCGTTTCGATCCACGCTCCCGCACGGGGAGCGACCCGAGGCGACGATCGGCTGGACGATCGGCCGCAGTTTCGATCCACGCTCCCGCACGGGGAGCGACCAATACCGGCGCGTCGGATGGGGGGATCGGCCAGGTTTCGATCCACGCTCCCGCACGGGGAGCGACCTGCCGTCCCACAGCGTTTTGGCGGCCGCGACGCTGTTTCGATCCACGCTCCCGCACGGGGAGCGACGCCGCGCCTCTCGGCCCATTCAACCGGATCGTGATGTTTCGATCCACGCTCCCGCACGGGGAGCGACATAGACGGTCATCGCGTGCTGTGCGGCTTCCGGGTTTCGATCCACGCTCCCGCACGGGGAGCGACCGCTCGAACATGTCGCGGGAATACGGGAGACGACGGTTTCGATCCACGCTCCCGCACGGGGAGCGACCGACTATCTATAACCTCTTGCCAGGTATCGGAAAATACGGCTGCCGGCGCGAACCGGTAGCCTCAGGTGCCGGCGCCAAGCCTCCGCCGCGTCTCCACCCGCAAATTCCTTAACGATGTCAAAGATCTGGCCCCAGTGCGAACCTCCCGGAAATTCCCGGCTCGCTTGGGGTTCGCGCTGTTGCGGATCACATCCGCCGGCGGGCTAGACGATCAGCGGACCGTTCAGGTCGGCGGCCGGCTTGGCGCCGACATGCTCGACGCGGCGCTGCCAGTTGGCGCCGAGATAGTAATAACGCAGGCTGTCGACCTCGGGCTTGATCAGCCGTTCGAGCCTCGCCTTCAACGTTGCCCACTGCGCCGGATCGGCCTCGATCTCGAAGACCGAGAACTGCACGCGCTGGCCGAAATCACGGCAGGCTTTGGCGACGCGGCGCAGGCGGCCGGCGCCGCCGGAATCGGCGGTGCTGACGTCGTAGGTCACCAGAACCAGCACGCGCTATTTCCACAGCCACGGCGGGTAGGCATCGAGGTCGCCGCGCAGATGCCGGGCAAGCAAGAGCGCCTGCAGATGCGGCACGAGGCCGAGCGGCGCGGCTTCGTCGAGGAAAGGATGGCGCCGTTCCTCCTTCTTGCGCTCCTGCCAGGCGGTCAGTACGGTGCGCCGCCCGTCATCGGTCAACAATACGGCGCCGCCATCGCGCGCCTCGAAATCGCCAGGGCCGACCTGGCGGCGATTGATCAGCGACAGCGCCAGGCGATCGGCCATGATCGGGCGCAGCTCTTCCATCAGATCCAGGGCAAGGCTCGGCCGGCCCGGCCGCTCGCGATGCAGGAAACCGACCGCGGGATCGAGCCCGACGCCCTCCGCCGCGCTGCGGCAATCATGGGTGAGGAGCGTGTACAGAAACGACAGCAGCGCATTGACCGCGTCGAGCGGCGGGCGGCGCGAGCGCCCGGCGAAACGCATCGCCGGCTCGCTGCTGCGGATCAACCGGTCGAAGACACCGAAATAGATCGCCGCCGCCTCGCCCTCGCAGCCGCGCAACGCATCGACATCGCCCGTACCGAGGGCCACGCGCCGCAGGATGAGGCCGAGCCGTTCGGCGGCTTCCACCAGGGCGGCATCGCCGCCGGGCTGGTCGCGCAGCGCCCGCATCAGCACGGCGCGCTGGTTGCCGATCTTGCCGGAGATCAGGCTGCGGACGATGCCCTCAGGCTGGTCGGCGGCACGGTACTGCGCCCGGCGCAGCAGCACGTTGCCGCTGACCGGCCCTTCGATACGCGCCTGGAAGCGCCCTGCCCGGTCCAGCAGCACGATACCGATGCCGGCAGCGGCGCAAGCCTGCATCAACGGCGGCGATAGCCAGATCGCCCCGAATACGACCAGCGAGCCCAGCATGTGCAGCGGCACCCGGGCGCGCTCGGCCCCTTCGATCTCGACCACCACGTTCTCGCCGTCCTTGCGCAGTCCGGCGCCTTCGGTGGTGACGTAGAGCGTATTGAGCAATCGCTTCATGGCGGGCCGTCCGCCGCGAGCAGTTCAGCCACCCTCCGGTCGCGCCAGGCGGCGGCCGAACGACCCGCCGCCTTCGGCCGGCACAGTTCGATCAGCGAGCAGACGCGGCATTTCCCGGCCTTGTAGACGGCGGGCGGCGTTCGCCGCTCGGCGATCAGCCGGCGCATGGCCGCCGCCGCATCCTCGGTCTGCCGGCGAAGATCGGCATCGAAGGCGATGGTGAGCCGCCGCCGGGTCTCGCCATAGAACAGCGCACCTTCTGGCACGGCGCGGCCGGTCATCTCCTCCAGGCACAGCGCCTGGGCGCAAAGCTGGATGTCGTCGGCCCGATGCGCCTTCGGCTTGCCCCGCTTGAACTCGACGGGAAAGGCGGTCTCCGTCCCATCGCCCTCGCGATGGAATTCGACCACGTCGGCCGTGCCGGCCAGCCCCAGCCGGCGGCTGGCCAGCGGCAGGGCGGTGACCCGGCGCACGCCGCGGCGGCGCCGCGCTCCGGGTTCGTCGACCGACATGTGCAGGACCTGGCCCTCGGCCGTGAAGCGGTTCTCCGCCCACAGCCGCTCGACATGGATCAGCGCCGCCTGGCGCAGGCAGAACACCGCATGCTGCAGGGCCGAGATCGCGATCGGTTCGTCATCGTCGTCCATCCGGCCGGCCCGCGTCAGAGATGCTGCAGTACCTCTACCCCCTCGGGCAGGTCCGATGTGTCGACGGCGATACGATAATCGGCGAAGCGCCGGGCAGGCGGCAGGTTGTCGATGCGGCCGTCGTCGAGCGATCGCGTCTCCTCGCCCACCGCGCGGCCGACCGTGACCCGGTCGAACAACGACTGGGCATGAGCATTGCCGAGCGCGCTGGCATGGCGGAAGACGACGAGCTTGCGCGCCGCCATCTCGCCGCGGGCGGCCGACCGGTCATGCTCGAACATGTTCTGCAAAGCATCCCACAGGAAAGCCAGGTCGCCATCGGAGAAACCGGTGCGTTCGGCCAGCTTGGCCGAGACGAAGCCATGGGCGCGATAGAGGCCGTAGGGGATGAGATGCTTGCGGCCCATCGTGCGGTTCTCGCGCCGTTCGTCCTCGTCGGCGCCCTCCTCGCGCTTGGCCTTCTCCTCGGACGAGGTGGCGGCCATGCGGGTGATCGAGACTTCCAGCGGCACCACCGGCTCGACCGAGCTGGCGAAGGTGATCTGCACCGGCCCGCGCACCTGGCCGCAATTGATACCGGTCGACATCACCGCGCCGAAGGTGCGCACGTCGAAGAAATTGTCGCACATGAAGCGGGTCAGCGCGGCGGCCTCGGCGTCATCCTTGGGGTTCAGCTTCTTGTCGGTCGCGACCTTCTCCTGGTCGGGCCGCACCGCCTTGTAGGCTTCGCGATGGCGGTCGTTCAGGATCGAGCCTTCCTGCACGTAGATGCGGAAGCCCGGCTCGCTGCCGCGGGCCAGTTCGGCGTAATTGCGGATCTTGCGCTTGAGGCTGACGTCGGTGACCAGGCCGCGGTTGGTCTCGGGGTCCAGCCGCGGCAGGTTGCCGGCATCGGGATCACCGTTCGGATTGCCGTTGGTGACGTCGAACAGGAAGACGAAATCGTGGCGCTGGGCAAGGGCGGTCATCGGGCGGCCTCCTCGAGAGCCTTGGGTTCGGCGGAAACGGCATCGTCCTTGCCGCGATAGAAATCGTTGCGCTGGTGGTAATAGCCGACGGCAAACAGCGCCTGCTGCTGCGCGTTCAGCGTCGGCACGAACAGCCGGTCGGGATCGGCCAGCTCGAAGATCGCGCCGATCTTGTTATCGACGAAGATGTAGGATTTGGGGCGATCCTTGCGCAGCCGGGCCAGGTGATGGGTCGCCTTGCGCTGCAGCGCGGGGAAGACCGCACGCGGGGTGGCCGAGGCGGTGCCGTAATACTGGTCGCGGATGGTGGCGTTGACCTTGCCGCCGAGGGCCTGGGTCTGCACGTATTCGTAGGCGGCGAACAGGCGCCCGAGCAGGTAGCCCGGATCGGTCTTGGCGGGGTCGAGCGACACCGGCACCTCCATCGTTGGAAAATTGCGGATGATCACGGCTTTCAGCATGGCGACGCGCAACGCGTTGACATCCTTGTCGGCGCGCAGGCGCATCAGCAGCGTGGCCAGCAAGGTCAGGGGATAAGGCCGGCCGTCGAGAATGGCGCGCAGCCAGTCGCCGGCGAGGTTGGGCAGGATATTGTCGGTCTTGCGCAGCGGCGCGGTCTCGATCAGCAGACGCCAGAACGACGGCCTGGTATCGCGCGGCGGCGGATCGAGCCGCAGCCGCTCGTGATGGGCGACGAGCCGCGTGACGATCGTGCCGAAATCGTCGTCGAGCCAGAAGCGCACCGACAACCGCGCGGCGTTGGGCGCCAGGCCCAGCACGTAGAAGCGCACGCCGTCGGCCAGGTCGGGGCGCAAGGCGGCAAGCGGCTGACCATTGCGGATACGCTCCAGCAGGTCGCCGATCCGCTGGCCTTCGGCCGCCTCGTCGATCCGATCGGCACCCATCATCGCGGCGAAGGTATCCTCCGCGTCGGCCGCCGCCTCGCGCGTCGCCGCCTCGGCCCAGAACACGGTCGAGGCATCGCCGATCTGAATGCGGTTGTTGCTGCCCTGGGCGAGAAACCGGTTCAGCGCGGTGGTATAGGCGAAGGCCGCCGCCTCGGATACCGGGGCATTGTCGCCCTGCTCGTGGCCGTAGGAGGTGAAGGCGTCGAGGTTGAAGGAGACCAGCGAGGCGCCGGCGGTTTGAGCGCCCCACACCCCCTTGATTGACGGATGCAGCCGGGCGATCGGCCCACGCTCGCCGGTGACGAGGCACACGGCTTCCTCGCGCCCATCGGCAGACTGCTGGCGCGCCCACAGTTTCATGGCCGCTTCGCGATCATGGATCATGACGTCGCGGAGCCGTTCGCTTTCCAGGGCGAAGACGACGTTCTGATCCTTCATCTCCTCCGGCCAGCCCTGCCGGGCGAAATCCCCGGGCTGCCAGGCTTCGAGAAAACGGCGCAGAGCCACCAGACCTTCGTCAGTGCTGTCTGCCAGGGCGGTCAGATGGCGATTGACGAAAGCGGCATGCTCGGCGGCCAACCGCTTGCCCTCGCCGGCCGTCACCCCCAGCACATAGGCCGTCTTGTCCCACAGGAAGTTGGGCGCGACGCCCGAGGTGCGCTTGGGCGGCTGCGGCACCGCCATCGGTCGGGGTTGCTGCTTGTTTTTTACCGCAATCTGCCGGGGGCTGGGCCTGCCCGCCGGCGTGCCGTCGGGGTTGAGGGCGATGACGTAGCCGATCTTCTCGACCGAATAGCCGAGGCGGGGCGCCTGCCCTTCTTCTGCGAGACGATCATAGGCGCGGGCCAGCGCCGCCAGCACGGTCATCGCCGCACCTCCGGCGACTGCGGCGGCGGAATGCGCAGCACGCCATGATCGAGCCGCGCCCGGAAAAACGACGAGGCACCGCCGCGGTCGTGATCGATGTCGTAGAGCATGAAGCCGAGATCGCGGTCATCCGAGATCGCCGGGGGCAAGACGGCGCCGGCCTCAATCAGTTCGAAGCGCGCCGCAAATTCGCGCGTGCCCAGGCATGGCTGGTGGAAACACTGCCCCTTTCGGGCCCGGCGGTTGAAAGTATCGAGATGTTTGGCCGGATTGTCGTCCGGCCCGGCCCGGCCGGTCATCTCGAAATGCGCCTCGATGACGTAACCGACGTCGACCAGCACGGTCGCCGCGCGCTGCTGCCGCGCTTCCTCGACGACCAGATGCAGAGCGCCGACCTCGCCAGACTTCATCGCGCGACGGGCGGCATCCACCGGTACTTTGGCTCCCACCTCATTGCGGCGGATCGATTGGAATTTGATGGGTTTCAGCACATGAATAGTGCTGACGCTCCAACTGATCGCCGGTTTCCAGTGAATGGCTTCGAGGATGCCTCGCGCCGCGGTCGGCGTCATCACGTCGTAGGAGACCCGCTCGACCTTCATCTCCGGCCGGCTGAAGCAGGCGAAATCACCGGAGACATACAGTTTTACACCACGGGCCATGATGCTTCCCCGTTCATAGGATCTGGTTGTCGAGGGTGAGATAGTCGGCATCCTCCCATGCGAGACCAATCTCGTCACGATAGAGGCCGAGCGACTTCAGCACCGCGAACTGGTCACCGAAGCGGTCGGGCTGCTCGAATTGCACATGGCGCGCCGCGACCAGCGCAGCGCGGGCCTTGGGCGGCACCTGGACGACATGGGGCTGCAGCTCGCGAGCGACGCCGCCGGGTCGAACCTCCGGAGCCTTCAGCCTCGCGAGAGCCTTCTCCGCCGCTTCATCGCGCGGAATGATGATCGGTGCCAGGCCCTCCTCGATCAGCCGGAAGGCCTCAGCGACACGGCGATAGTCGAAATGAGGGACGTAGTCGCTGGTCCGGAAGGCAGTCAGCACGCCATGGGCATCGAGACTTTCCTGGCCGCGCTGCCAGTAGGTTTCCTGGAAATATTGCTCAATGGCGGCAAGCGACAGCAGGTCCGGTTCGGCCACCCTGCCCATCGCTTCGCAGAAGGCGCGGATCTCGCGCGGCGCCGGATGCTCGGCCTGGAAGACGGTGACGATGCTGTCGCCGGCATCCCGCCTATGCTCGCGGTTGCAGCGGCCGGCGGCCTGGATGATCTGGTCGAGGCCGGCCTCGGCACGCCAGACCAGGGGGAAGTCAACGTCCACCCCCGCCTCGATCAACGACGTCGCGATCACGCGGCAGGGCAGCCCGTCGCTCAGGCGCGCCCGAACCTCGTCAAGAATCCGGCGGCGATGCGCCGCGTATTGCCGGGTGGTCAGGTGGACCACACCATCCAGCCCCGCCGCGACCGCGGCCTCGTAAAGCTTCCGCGCATGGCCGCGACTATTGACGATGACCAACCCCTGCGGCGCGCCGGCCAGCGCCCGGACCAGATCATCGTCGGTCATCGATCCGACCCGCCGCAACGTGACTCGGCGCAACTCCCGCTGCAGCCGTGCCGGCTCCGGCGCCAGCTCGCGTTCCGGCGCCAGATCCAGGCCACCGGGAAATTCCGGTTGGCGCAGCGCCGGTTGCGTCGCCGTGCACAGCACGATCGAGCAACCGTAATTGCGCGCCAACTCGTCGATCGCCGCGATGCAGGGGCGCAGCACCGGCAGCGGGATGGCCTGCGCCTCGTCGAGGATGATCACGCTGCGCGCGATGTTGTGCAGCTTGCGACATCTCGACGGCCGATTGGCGAACAGGCTTTCGAAGAACTGGACATTGGTGGTGACGACGACCGGTGCCGCCCAGTCCTCCATCGCCAGGCGCAGCTTGTCGCGTGCCTCGCGCCCCTCCAGCTTCTCTTCGTCGATCGCCGAGTGATGCTCAAGCACGATGCCTTCGCCCAGTGCTTCTTTGAAGATGCCGGCCGTCTGGTCGATGATCGACGTGAAGGGAATGGCGTAGATGATCCGCTCGAGGCCATGCGCCTTGGCATGGGCCAGCGCGAAGGCGAGCGAGGCCAGCGTCTTGCCGCCGCCGGTCGGCACGGTCAGCGTGAACAGGCCGGGTGGCAGGCCGGCACGGCCGCGGACATGATCCAGGACTTCGTCACGCAGTGGATTCATCTTGCCGCCGGTCGCGGCCTTGGCCGCGATTGCCGCATCGACCCGGGCGATCAGGTCGTCGACATGATCGCCCAGGCGTTGCCAGTCTCGATCCGGCGCCTTGCCCTCGATTTTCGCATAGAAGCTCTCGGTATCGCGGAAATCCGCATCGACCAGCGCCGAGAACAGCATCCGGCCCAGAAAAGCGAGCTGAAACGGCATCCGCTCCTTATCGGGATGCGGCGTGAATCCGGCCGGTGCCAATGTCCCCAGTTCAGGACAAATCTCGCTGCGCCAGATTTCGTCGAGACCCGAGGGGGCCTTCGCCAGGCGTTCACTCAGCTCGCTGCGATCGCCAAGGCCCGCGTGATGGCCCGCGATCGCATAGGCGATGATTTCGCCCATCAACCCGTTCGCCTTGCCGGCAAGCTCCCGCACCATCGTGGCGCCGGCCGTTGCATGATCGACCCGCGTGCCGCCACGCAGCCGCGCCTGGAAGCCTTGGGTATACTTGCCCAGGTCATGCAGAAGCCCGGCCAACCTGCCAGCGCGGACCACACCGAACTTGGCCGCATGCTGTCCGGCCAGATCGGCAACGGCTTGCAGATGCTCGGCCAGCGGTTGCCAGACCTCGCAACCCCGGCCTTCCACCGAATGCGCATAATGCATGGACGCCCCACCCCTCAAGGAAGCAGGGTGTCGTTATTCTCTCGACACGTCAACAGAGTCTAATCGTCTTCTAAATCGGCAAATGATTGCCGATTTCGTCAGCGAACAGATTTGCTGCTCATTCGCCACACGGCACGGACAATATCTTCGATGGCCACGGCAACCATCTCCGGATCGCCATCCTCCAGCGCCGCATCGATATATGCCATCGCCTGTTCAGGCGACTTCAGGTTCTCGATCACATCCCAGCGCGTGGCCTCCACCTTTTCTATCGTCATCGTACCACCGCGATCTCGATCTCCTTCGCCCCCTCCCACAGCACCATCCGCCCCAGCTTGGCCAGGTTCTCCACCCCGTCCGTCACCGTGATGAAGTGGTTGCCGGCCAACTGCCCGACCTTCGAGGCAAACCGCACGCCGCCATAGGCCAGCAATATCTCGGTCTCGCTGATGCCGCCGGGGTAGAGCAGGATCTGGCCCGGCGCCGGGAAGCTCGTATGGTTCTCGTAGCCGAGGCCGAGGTCGAGATCGCCCAGCGGGATCCAGCAGGCCTCGCCGGACCAGCGGACATGGATGATACGCTGGCGGTAGGGCAAGAGCGCGCGGAAGCGGGCGCAGGTCTGCGGCGCGGCCTCGTCCTCGAAGCGCGCGCCGAAGGTGAAGGGGCCGGCGGTGATGCGGAGTTCGCTCATCCGCAGGATTCTAATCCTTCAGGCTGCCCTCGATCAACGCTTCCGCCGCGGCGGCGACCGAAGGCGACGGGCCGTCGGTGCCGAGAAGCTGGGCCATCACATAGGCGCCTTCGAGCAGCAGCAGCAGGCCGTCGCCCAGCGTGACCGGATCCTTCGCGCCGATGGCCTCGGCCATCGCAAGGAGGCGGCGGCGCAGCTCGGTCTTGTTGGCCACCGCCACCTGGCGGCCGGGATGGCCGGGTTCCGGGTATTCCACCGCGGCATTGGTCATGCCGCAGCCGCGATAGCCCTGGTTGGAAACCCGCGTGGCGGCACGGGTGAACCAGGCCATCAGCTGAGCGCGCGGGTTGCCCGCATGCTCGGCCATCACGGCGTCGAACTTCTGCCAGTAATCGGCGTCGTAATCGCGCAGATAGGCGGCGACCAGGTCTTCCTTCGAGCCGAAGGAGCGATAGAGGCTCGGCTTGGTCACGCCGGCCCGGGTGACGATCTCGTCGACCCCCACAGCCCGGATCCCCTCGCGATAGAACAGATCGCGCGCGGTCTCGCGGATGCGATCGGCCGCCCGCACCGGGCGCTCGCCCGCCCCAGCCTCGATTTTCGCCATCGTTATCATCCCGATGATTTCGGCTTGACGATTATACGTACCGGTACGTAACATCGCAACATCTCTCAGCAACGTACCGGTACGTAACATGAGCATAGCGAGTCTCGGGCTCAAGGGCCAGAAGCGGGCCTTCGTCGTCGTCGGCGTCATCTTCCTGGCCCTGCTGGTCTCGGCCGGCATGCGCGGCGCGCCGGGCGTCATCATGGTGCCGCTGGAACAGGCCTTCGGCTGGAGCCGCGACATGACGTCGGCCTCGGCCGCCATCGGCATCTTCCTCTACGGCCTGGTCGGGCCGTTCGCCGCCGCGCTGATGGAACGATTCGGCATCCGCCGCGTGCTGATCTCGGCGCTGGTGCTGATGGCGGGCTCCACCGCGCTGTCGACCCAGATGAGCCAGCCCTGGCATCTCGTCGCCACCTGGGGCGTGCTGTCGGGCCTGGGCACCGGCTGCGTCGCCATCGTGCTGGGCGCCACCATCGTCAACCGCTGGTTCGTCACCAACCGCGGCCTGGTCATGGGCCTGCTGACCGCCTCGGCCGCCACCGGCACGCTGGTGTTCCTGCCGGGCCTCGCCGCCCTCTCCGCCGCCGGCGGGTGGCAGCCGGTGGCCACGGTGGTCTCGGCCGCCGCGCTGGCGCTGATCCCGCTGGCCTATTTCCTGGTGCCCGAGCGCCCGACCGATGTCGGCGCCACGCCCTATGGCGCCGATCCCGGTGCCGAACTGCCGCCGCCGGCGCCGCGCACCGGGCTGCTCGCCGCCACCTTCGGCGTGCTGGGCCGCGCCGCGCGCACCCGCAGCTTCTGGTACCTGTTCGCCACCTTCTTCATCTGCGGCTTCACCACCAACGGCCTGGTCGGCACCCACCTGATCGCCTTCTGCGGCGACCAGGGCATCGCCGAGGTGCAAGCCGCGAGCCTGCTGGCGCTGATGGGCATCTTCGATCTCGTCGGCACCACGTTCTCGGGCTGGCTGACCGACCGCTTCGATCCGCGCAAGCTGTTGTTCGTCTATTACGGCGTGCGCGGCCTGTCGCTGATCTACCTGCCGTTCTCGGACTTCTCGCTGCTGAGCCTGACGACCTTCGCGGTGTTCTACGGGCTCGACTGGATCGCCACCGTGCCGCCGACCCTGCGGCTGACCACCGAAGCCTTCGGCGAGCGCGACGCGCCGATCGTGTTCGGCTGGGTCGTCGCCGGCCACCAGCTCGGCGCGGCCAGCGCGGCCTTCTTCGCCGGCTTCATGCGGGCCCAGACCGGCGATTACCTGCAGGCCTTCATCATCGCCGGGGCCACCGGCGTGGTCGCCCCGGTCATCGCGCTGCTGATCCGCCGCCGGGCCACCGAGGCCCC
>JAEYTW010000453.1 GCA_023433835.1 Pseudomonadota bacterium
GCGCCAGGATCCGCGCGGCCCGCCGCGCCGCCAGCGCCCCGCGCCACTGCCCGGCCGCCGCCAGGATCTGGCCGATATTGCCGTAGGCGGACGCCAGCCCCGGGTCCCACAACGTCGCCGCGGCATAGGCGTCGAGCGCCTGGGCGAGCCGGCCCGCCGCCGCCAGGCGATTGCCCTGGGCCAGCCAGTCGGCCGCCGCGTCGTTGCAAATCTGCGTCACCGCGCCATTTCGCTGGGGGGCGACGCCGTCGTCAAGCCCGCCGCTCGCCCCTCCTGGTTGACCGGGGCTGAGCGGCAGTCTATCGAAGCAAGGCCAGGGCGGGGCAATTCCCGGCCCCCTCCCCTGCAATCGGAGAAATGCAGTCTTGTCCGCCAGCGATACCCCTTCGTCGTCGATTTTCGATTTCCTGCCGGAGACGCTGACCCCGGCGACCCAGCCCGGCCGCCTGGTGTCGATGCGCGCCCAGTACGTCGTCGACCTCAGCTTCTCGTTCCGGGAACCGTTCTTCGACCGCCGCCAGCAGATGGCGACGCGGATGGGCGTGCATGTCGACGTGGCCAGCCACGGCGCCGACATGCACGAGGTGCGATTGTCGCTGAAGCTCGAGGGACAGATCGGCGAGACGCAGATTTTCGAGACCGAACTCGTCTATGGCGGCCTGACCTGGAGCGAGGGCGATTTCACCGGCGACCAGCTGGCCATCGCCCTGCGCGTCGACGCCGCCAACCTGCTCTACCCGATGGCCCGCCAGGTGCTGCTCGATCAGATGACGGTTTGCGGCTGCGCCGTCGCCCTGCCGACGCCCAATTTCGCCGAACTCTACGACCGGCATCTCGCCACAGCCGCCGCTCCGCATTGAGGCGCGCCATGACCGAGGCCAAGACCGCGCTGATCACCGGCATCACCGGCCAGGATGGCGCTTACCTCGCCGAACTGCTGCTGGCCAAGGGCTACATCGTCCACGGCGTCAAGCGCCGCTCGTCGTCGTTCAACACCGGGCGCATCGACCACCTCTACCAGGATCCGCATCAGCGGGATGTCCGGCTGCATCTGCATTACGGCGACCTGACGGATGCGACCAACCTGATCCGCCTGGTACAGGAAACACAGCCAGACGAGATCTACAACCTGGCGGCCCAGAGCCACGTCCAGGTTTCGTTCGAGACGCCGGAATACACCGCCAATGCCGACGGCATCGGCACGCTGCGCCTGCTCGAAGCCATCCGCATCCTCAAGATGGAAGACCGCGTCCGCTTCTACCAGGCCTCGACCTCCGAGCTGTACGGCCGCGTCCAGGAAACGCCGCAGCGCGAGACGACGCCGTTCTATCCGCGCTCGCCCTACGCCGCGGCCAAGCTCTATGCCTACTGGATCACGGTGAACTACCGCGAGGCCTACGGCCTGCACGCTTCCAACGGCATCCTGTTCAACCATGAAAGCCCCCTGCGCGGCGAAACCTTCGTCACCCGCAAGATTACCCGCGCGGTCGCCGCGATCGAACTGGGCCTGCAGGACCGCCTCTATCTCGGCAACCTCGACGCCAAGCGCGACTGGGGCCATGCCCGCGATTACGTCGAGGGCATGTGGCGGATGATGCAGCAGCCCGAACCCGACGACTACGTGCTGGCCACCGGCGAGACGCGTAGCGTGCGCGAATTCGTCGACCTCGCCTTCGCCGAGACCGGCCGCAAGATCGCCTGGGACGGACAGGGCGTCGACGAGAAGGGCCGCGATGCCAGGACCGGCCAGTTGCTGGTCGAGATCGACCCGCGCTATTTCCGGCCGACGGAAGTCGACCTGCTGCTGGGCGATCCCGGCAAGGCGCGCGCCAAGCTCGGCTGGGTGGCGCAGACCTCGTTCGCCCAGATGGTGGCCGACATGGTGCGTTCCGACCTCGTCGCCGTGAAGGACGAGGCGCAGCGGAACGACCGCCATGGCTGAAGCGGCGTTCTCCGTCGCGGGCAAGGCGATCTGGGTCGCCGGCCATCGCGGCATGGTCGGCCAGGCCCTGGTACGACGGCTGGCGCGGGAAGACTGCCGGATCGTCACGGTCGAGCGTGCCGAGGCCGATCTGCGCGACGGCGCCGCGGTCGCCCGTTTCCTCGACAAGGCGCGGCCCGACGCGGTGCTGGTCGCCGCCGCCCGGGTCGGCGGCATCCTGGCAAACGATGTCCGCCCGGCCGAATTCCTCTACGACAATCTCGCCATCGAGACCGCGATCATCCATGGCGCCCATCTCGCCCGCGTACCAAAGCTTTTGTTCCTCGGCTCGTCCTGCATCTATCCGCGCGAGGCGGCCCAGCCGATGACGGAAGAGGCGCTGCTGACCGGACCGCTGGAGCCGACCAACCAGTGGTATGCCATCGCCAAGATCGCCGGCATCAAGCTGTGCGACGCCTATCGCCGCCAATACGGCAGTGACTTCATCTCGGCGATGCCGACCAATCTCTACGGCCCGGGCGACAATTACGATCTTGCCGCCAGCCATGTCGTGCCCGCGCTGATGCGCAAGATGCACGAGGCCAAGCTGGCCGGCACCCCGTCCATCCCGATCTGGGGCTCGGGCCGCCCGCGGCGCGAGTTCCTCCATGTCGACGACCTGGCCGACGCCTGCCTGCATCTGCTGCGGCATTATTCGGCCGAGGGACACGTCAATGTCGGTACCGGCGAGGATGTGACCATCACCGACGTGGCCGAGACGATCCGCGACGTCGTCGGTTTCACCGGCACGTTCGCCTATGACGCCGCCAAGCCCGACGGCACGCCGCGCAAGCTGCTCGACGTCGGCCGGCTGCACGGCATCGGCTGGCACCACCGGATCGGCCTGCGCGACGGCCTGGCCGACGCCTACCGCTGGTTCGTCGAGCATCCCGACCACAGGCGATGACGACCGCGCCACGCGTCGAGATCCTGCTGGCGACCTATAACGGCGGCCGCTTTCTGCGCGAACAGCTCGACAGCCTGGCGGCCCAGACCCATCGCCCGCTGTCGCTGGTCGTGCGCGACGACGGCTCGACCGACGACACGCTCGCAATCGTCGAAGGCTATGCCGACCGCCTGGCGCTGCGGGTGCTGCGGGGCGGGCATCTGGGCGTGCGGCGCTCGTTCTTCGCGCTGCTCGCCGCGGCCGACCCGGCGGCCGACTACGTCGCCTTCTGCGACCAGGACGATGTCTGGCGGCCCGACAAGGTCGCCCGTGCGGTGGCCGCCCTGCGCAGATGCGATCCCGCCGTGCCGGCCCTCTATTGCGCCCGCGCGATATTGACCGACGGCACGCTGAACCCGATCGGCCATACCCGGTTGCCCAACCGCCCGCCGGGTTTCTACAATGCGCTGATCGAGAACATCGCCTCCGGCATGGCGACGGTGATGAACCGGGCCGCCGTGGACCTGATCAACGCCGCGCCGCCTTCGGCCGCGGTCAACCCGATCCACGACTGGTGGGCCTATCAGGCCGTCACCGCCTGCGGCACCGCGATCTACGACCCCGAACCCGCCCTGCTCTACCGCCAGCACGGCGGCAACACCATCGGGGTGGCCCGCGGCCCCTTCGCCGGTCTCCGAGCCCGGGTCATGCGCCAGCTGTCCGGGCAAAGCCGTGGCGAGATCAGCGCACTGGCGGGCGAACTGCGCCGCTGCCTCGGCGGCCGGATGACGCCGCAGGCGCGGGCGATGCTGGACGATTTCCTGCGGCCGCGCGGGCCCGCCGCCCGGCTCGGCTATATCCTGCGCTGCCCGCTGCATCGCCAGCGGCCCAGCGACGACCTGGCCTTTCGCCTGCTCTACCTGCTCGGGAGGGTCTGATGACCAAACGCGGCGACTGGACCCTCTTGGACCAGCGCGAAATCTACGGCAATCCCTGGATCAGCCTGACCGAGCATCGGGTGCTGAACCCGGCGGGCAATGCCGGCATCTACGGGGTCGTGCATTTCCGCAATCTCGCCATCGGCATCGTCGCGCTCGAGGACAACGGCGATATCTGGCTGGTCGGCCAGCATCGCTTCCCGCTGGATGCCTATAGCTGGGAAATCCCCGAGGGCGGCGCCCCGCTGGCCGAGGACCCGCTGGCCGGCGCGAAGCGCGAGCTGAAGGAAGAAACCGGCATCGAAGCCCTGACCTGGCGCGAAATCGGCCGGCTGCATCTCTCCAATTCCGTCTCCGACGAAGCCGGCATCATCTACCTTGCCACCGGCCTGCAGCACGGCCAGGCCGAGCCGGAGGAAACCGAGGCCCTGAGGCTGCGCCGGATGCCCGCGGCCGAGGCCTATCAGATGGCCAAACGCGGCGAGCTGACCGATTCCCTGACCGTCTCCGGACTCTACCGGCTGCGCCTGATGGCGCTGGAAGGCGAACTGCCGTCGACGCTGGCCGCCCGGGTGCTGGGATGACCCATCGCGACGATGCCGGCGCCGCCCTCTCCCGCCGCGACTGGCCCGCGGTCGAGACCGCCTGCCGCGCCGCGCTGGCCGAGGACCCGACGCTTGCCTGGGCGCTGATGCTGATGGCCGAACTGGCCGCAGGCCGCGGCCGCCACGACCTGATGCTGGCCCTGCTGGGCGAGGTGCGGCGGGACGACCCGGCCTATGGCGAAGCCCTGGCCCGCCGGGCGGTCGCGACCCATCTGCAGGGCCGCCAGCGCGATGCCCTGCCGCTCTATCGCGCGGCGCTGGTCTTTGATCCGACCAACGCGGTGCTGTGGAGCAATTGCGGCGCCGCCGCCCAGGCCGCCGGCCTGCTGGCCCCGGCGCTGTCGGCCTATCGCCGCGCCACCCATGCCGACCCGGCCAATGTCGACGCCTGGGCCAATTGCGGCGCCTTGGCCAACGAACTCGGCCATCACCGCGAGGGGGTCGCGGCGCTCGACCGCGCCGTCCATCTCGATCCCGACCGCCTCGGCCTGCGCTACAGCCGGCTGATCGCGGCGCTGCCGGTGGTTTATGAGGACGAGGCCGCCCTGGCCGCCGCCCGCGCCGACTACGACCGGGCGCTGGCGGCGCTGGAGCGCAGCGTCGAGGCGGCCGATGCCCAGCATCTGGTCGAGCTGGCCGAGGCCGTCGACCTCGCCACCCCGTTCCTGCTGGCCTATCAGGGCGAGGACGACGCGATCCTGCAGACCAGGCTGGGCGACGTCATCGCCCGGGCGATGGCCGCCCGCCGCCCCGATATCGGCGCCGAGCCGGCGCAATGGGACGGCCAGGAAAAGATTCGCGTCGGCTTCGTCACCAACTGCTTCAAATGGCATTCGGTGTGGAAGATTCCGCTGCGCGGCTGGTTTGCCGGCCTGGATCGCGCGCGCTTCGCGATCCACGGCTATCATCTCGGCGCCGACCGCGACGCAATCACCGCCGAGGCGGCCAGCCTGGCGACGAAATTCGTGCAGGGACCAAAGCGCTTCGACGACTGGGTCGCCGCCATCCGCGCCGACCGGCCGCATGTGCTGATCTACCCCGAGATCGGCATGGACCCCACGGCGCTGCGCCTGGCCGCCTTGCGCCTGGCGCCGGTGCAGGCCACGACCTACGGCCACCCGACCACGCCGGGTCTGCCGACCATCGACATCAATCTCTCCTGCGAGCTGATGGAGCCGCCACAGGCCGAGCGGCATTACCGCGAGGCCCTGGTGCGCCTGCCCGGCATCGGCCTCTCCTACCTCCCGCCGGCGATCACGCCCGCCGCGGTCACCCGCGCCCGGATCGGCCTGGCCGAGGATGTGCCGGCATTCTGGTGCTGCCAGATGCTGGCGAAATACCTGCCCCGACATGACGAGCTATTCCCGCTGATCGCGCGCGCCGCCGGTCCCTGCCGCTTCGTCTTCGTCTCCTACCCGCGCGGCCACGCAGTGACCGCAACGTTCTACAGCCGGCTCGAGCGCGCCTTCGCCGCCCATGGCCTGAACGCCGCCGACTACTGCCTGATCCTGCCGCCGCAGACGCCCGAACGCTTCCACGGCATCGCGGCGCTGTGCGACGTCTTCCTCGACGCGCACGGCTGGTCGGGCTGCAACACGGTGATGGAATCGCTCAAGACCGGCCTGCCCGTGGTGACCTGGCCGGGCGAGACGATGCGCAGCCGCCATGCGGCGGGCATCCTGACCCGCATGGGCATCACCGAGACGATTGCCGCGACCAGGGACGGCTACATCGCCCTGGCGGCGAGCCTGGCCCGCGATCCGGCGCGGCGGGCCGAGATCGGCGCCCGGATGCGCGCCGCCGCAGCCCTTGCCTATGACGATCCCGCGGTCATGCCGGCGCTGGAGGCGGCGCTGATCGACCGGCTGAGATGAGCGGGCGGCCGATCAAGCGCGTGCCGGCGGGCTGGACCGAGGTCGTGCTGGTCTGCCGCAAATGCAGCAGGAAGCTCGGCGGCGAAGGGTTCGGCCGCAACGGTGACCAGCGCCTGGCCAAGGCCTTGCGCCGCGCCCTCGACCTGCCCGGGGACGACCGCAAGGCCGCGATCGGCATCGTCGAGACCGGCTGCCTCGACGTCTGCCCGAAAGGCGCGGTCGTCGCGGTCGCCGCCAGCCGGCCGGCCGACTGGCTGGTGATCCCCGAAGGCACGCCGATGGATCAGGTGATCGACCGCCTCGGCCTGAAAGGATCGTGAAACATTCCAGAGACTTGATAGCCGAAATAGCGTATTGAATCAGCGCGTTCGCCGGAAACCGGCAACAGCAGACCCAGGGGGAATTCGTCATGGACCGCCGCCGCTTCACCACCGCACTCGCCGCCACCGCCGTCGGCGCCGCCCTGCCTCTGCCGCTGCTGGCCCAGTCGCGGCCGAACCCGTCGGCCACCGTCGACATCGACGAGACCCAGGTCGCGCTGCTGATCGGCGGCAATTTCGGCGGCGGCACGCTGACTTTCGGCGGGCGCAGCTACAAGTTCACCATCGGCGGCCTGGGGATCGGCGGGGTCGGCGTCTCGCGCGTGCAGGCCACCGGCAATGCCTACAATCTCAAGGAGATCTGGCAGTTTCCGGGCGTCTACGGCTCGGCCCGCCTCGGCTGGGCGGTCGGGCAGTCGGGCGACGGCACGCTGTGGCTGCAGAACCCGCACGATGTGGTGCTCGAGCTCAAGACCAAGCGCCAGGGCCTCGCGCTCACCGCCGGCGTCGACGGCATCTACATCGAGATGAAGTCGTAGACCTTCTTGACGGCGGGTTCTGCCATCCGGTAGAACTCAAGGCGTTCCGTGGTGATTTGAGCCGACCGGCTTGCGGCCACGTTAAATAAATCGCTAAAAGGTCGGGTGGTCGAAAAAGACCCCGGAGCCTTTTGGCGGCCGGGGTTTGTCTTTTTCAGGCCCCCGCCGCGCTCCGGGTCAGGATGGAGAGCGGCGCCGTTATGACCGACACGAAGAAGCACAACGCCAACTGGAAGAGCCGCACCCGCCTGGTGCGCGGCGGCATCGATCGCAGCCAGCACGGCGAGACGTCCGAGGCGATCTTCCTGACCTCGGGCTTCCGCTACGACAATGCGGCCACCGCAGAGGCGCGCTTCAAGAACGAACTGCCCGGCTTCGTCTATTCGCGTTATTCCAATCCGACCGTGGCGATGCTGGAAAGCCGCATGGCGCTCTACGAGGGCGCCGAGGCTGCCTGCTGCGTCGCCTCGGGCATGGCCGCGGTCAACACCGCGCTGATGAGCATCCTGGCCGCCGGCGACGAGGTCGTGGCCGCCCGCGCCCTGTTCGGCTCCTGCCGCTATATCATCGAGGACCTGCTGCCCCGCTTCGGCGTCAAGTCGACGCTGGTCGACGGCTCGGACCTCGCGCAGTGGGAAGCCGCGCTCACGCCCCGCACCCGCGCGGTATTCCTGGAAACCCCGGCCAATCCGACGCTGGAACTGGTCGACATCGCCGCCGTCTCCAGGCTGGCCCACGCCGTCGGCGCGCTGGTCGTTGTCGACAACGTCTTCGCCACCCCGGTGCTGCAGAAGCCGCTGACGCTCGGCGCCGACATCGTCGTCTATTCGGCGACCAAGCATATCGACGGCCAGGGCCGCTGCCTCGGCGGCATCGTCCTCTCCTCGCGCCAGCTGGTGGAGGAGAAGTTCATGCCGTATCTGAAGCATACCGGCCCGTCGCTCAGCCCGTTCAATGCCTGGGTGCTGCTGAAGGGCCTGGAGACGCTCGAGCTGCGCGTCGCCGAGAGCTGCCGGTCGGCCGCCCGCATCGCCGACTTCCTGGCCAGCCGCAAGGGCGTCGCCCGGGTCAACTATCCCGGCCGGGCCGATTTCCCGCAGGCCGAGCTGGCGAAGGCCCAGATGGGCGGCGGCGGTCCACTGATCGCCTTCGAGCTGGAAGGCGACAAGGACCGCGTCTTCCGCATGCTCGACGGGCTCGGCCTGATCGACATCTCCAACAACCTGGGCGACTCCAAGAGCCTGGTCACCCATCCGGCGACCACCACCCATCAGCGCCTGCCCGCGGACGAGCGCGCCAAGCTCGGCATTTCCGATACACTTCTCCGCCTTTCGGTGGGGCTGGAAGACCCCGAGGACCTCATCGCCGATCTCGATGCCGCGCTCGACCGGTAACCTGGGTTAATTTTCCCTTGCATTCTGTTGCAGGGGCGCAACGCAGACTGTGATTCAAGTGCCGCGCAGGGCCCGGCGGCTGGTCAATCAGCCGCCTTCCTGCTAGTGGAATAGCTGAAGTTCCCGGCGAAACCGGCGGAACCAAATGGCGATCCCGGCGTTGCGTTTTGGGATCATCTGTATTTGAGGGGATCATCATGCAGAAGCTCAAACTCGCAGTGCTCGGCGCTGCGCTGGCACTGGTGCCGGCCGCGGCTCACGCGCAGTGGTACGTCGGCGGCGCCGGCGGCTACGACATCCTGCAGGATTCGAAGCTCAAGAACACGAACGGCCTGAAGGAAAAGTCCGAAGGCGGTTTCGTCGGCCTGGGCACCGTCGGTTACGATTTCGGCATGTTCCGCACCGAGTTGGAAGGCGGCTATCGCTACAACTCGAACAAGAGCATCACCGGCGGCGGCTTCACCGGCTCGACCTCCGGCAAGACCACTGCCTGGTCGGCCATGGCGAACGTGTACTGGGACATCCTGTCCGGTCCGCTGACCCCGTATATCGGCGGCGGTATCGGCGCGGCGTGGCTCGATCACGACACCAAGCTCAACGGCACCAAGCTTCTGTCGGGCAACTCGACGCAGTTCGCCTACCAGGGCATCGCGGGCGTCAGCTACGACGTCACCCCGAACTGGGGCATCAAGGGCGAGTATCGCTATTTCGGCACGACCGACCCGAAGTGGAAC
>JAEYTW010000491.1 GCA_023433835.1 Pseudomonadota bacterium
TTACCTGCAGGCCTACATCATCGCCGGGGCCACGGGGGTGGGCGCCGCGGTCAGCGCGCTGCGGATCCGGGGCCGGGCCACCGTGGCCCGGCCCGCCGTCGCCTGAACCGCCGTCGCCTGACCTGCCTTCGCCTCACCCGGGCCCGGGGCCAGCGTCGCCGGCGCTGGCCCGAGGCCCGCTTCGTCACCGGCCGGGTCCATCACGATCCGGCCGAGCCGGGGCCGCTGGACCAGCGCTCGCCGCCTGGCGACGCTCTGACTATTCGGGAGTGACCGCGACGCCCAGGCTCTGCAGCGAGGCGGCAAGCTCGTTGCTCTGGTAGGGCTTGCCCAGCAGGCGGACCATGGCATCGCCGGCCAGGTTGTGCTCGAGCTCGGCCTCGCCATAGCCGCTGACGATGACGATCGGCAATCCCTTGCACATCGCGCGCAGCTCGGCGGCCAACGCATCGCCCTTGCGGTCGGGCAGGCCCACGTCGATCACCGCGGCCGTGATGTTGGCACAGCCTTCGTCGACCTTGGCCACGGCCTCGCTGGCCGAGCCCGCCTCGGCGACGCGGCAGCCCATGTCCTCCAGCGCGTCGACGGTGACCATACGCACGAGGAAATCGTCCTCGACCACGAGGATACAGGGCCGGGTCGTCGTGTCGTCTGAACCGATTTGCATGACGATTGGATCTCTTACCGAACAGGCGTGGGAAGGTTTTTGCTGTTTTGCGAGCAACCACCACCCCGACGCGCCGCCGTACCGGGCAAGCCGAGAAGCTGTCGTTCGATCGTCCGCCGCGCATGCCCCGCCCCGGCCGGGCATGCGTTCCTTGCAGCGGATGATAGCCCCTTTGGCGGCAAATGGCGATAGCGACGGGATTTTTCCGGTTCGAGGTGCAGCCAGCCGGCTGCGCAACCGGCTGGAATCCCTGCGCGTTTCGCGGTGCGAACGTTGACCGGGTATCCCGGGATGGCTAGTTTCTAGCATCTCACGCAAGCGAAAATCGGACTGAGTTGTACACCAGGGCGAGACGATCAGGACGAACGCCCGCAAACGGCCGCCGCCGATGGTGGCGGGCCGTGCTGCTCGGGGCCGTGCTGCTCGCAAGCCCGGCCGGCGCGGCCGACCGTTGGGCCGATTTCACCGGCGCCGTGTTCCACAACCTGTCGATCGACAACGGCCTGCCCCGCCAGGCAACGCGCCAGGTGATCGAGGATGCCGATGGTTTCCTGTGGGTCGGCGCCTATGGCGGCCTGACCCGCTGGGACGGCTATCGCTTCCATGTCTATGAACCGGCGCCGCGCACGCCGGGCGCCCTGCCCGACAATTTCATCCAGGTGATGCACAACGACACCGGCGGCCGCCTGTGGCTCGGCACCACCACCGCGGGCTTGATCGGCTATGACCGCGCGACCGACGGTTTCGTTTCATATCGCGCGGGCCGCGACGGGTTGTCGAACGACGTGATCAACGGGCTGGCCGATGACGGCCGCGGCGGCCTGTGGATCGCCAGCCCCGGCGGCCTCGACCGTTTCGACACCGCGACCGGCAAGGGCGCCGCCGAGCGCCTGGCCACGGCCGACGGGCGCGAGATCGACCGGCGGCTGGAAACCGTGCTGCGCGACCGCCGGGGCGGGCTGTGGGTCGGCGGTGCCGGCGGGCTCTATCGCCGGGCCGCCGACGGCCGCCCGTTCGAGAGGATCGCGCTGGAACAGCCGAACGCCGTGCCCGGCCGGCTGTTCGAGGATGACGGCGGCCGGATGTGGGTCGGCACGATGCGCGACGGCGCCTTTCTCGTGCCGGCCGGCGCAAACGCCGCCCGGCGCATCGCCGAACCCGATGTCGAACGGCCCGAACTGCCGGGCGAACGGGTGATGGCGATGGTGCAGGCCGCGCCCGACCAGGTATGGATCGCGACCCAGACCAAGGGCATCGTCGTGGCCTCGACCGCCGGCCAGGCGATCCAGCGCATCCGCAGCATCCCGGCCGTGCCGTCCAGCCTGCCCGACAACGGCGTCAACGGCATGCATATCGATCGCTCGGGCCTGCTGTGGGTCGCCACCGCGCGCGGCATCGGCCATATCGATCTCGACCAGGCCGGGCTGACCGTGCTGTTCGGCGGCGCGCCGGGCCGCCGCGAGGTGACCGAAAGCAATTTCACCGCCGTCACCGAAATGCCCGACGGCCGCATCTGGCTCGGCCTGCGCAGCCAGGGTATCGACATCCTCGATCCCGAAAGCGGCGCGGTCACCCATGTCGCCCCCGATCCGGCGCGGCCCGAGACGGCCTTGCCGCTCGACCGCGTGCTGTCGATCGCCGCGGGCCCCGACGGCACCGCCTATGTCGGGACCGAGAAGGGTCTGTTCCATATCAGCGGCGACGGGCGCGCGGTGCGCCGCGTCACCGTGCCGAACCGCCCGGCCGACGGGCGGGTCGACGCCGTGCTGGTCGACGGCGACGTGCTGTGGTTCGGCGGCCAGCCCGGCGGCGTCTGGCGCATGCCGCTCGATCCCGCGAGCGAGGTGCCGCCGCGCCTCTACCCCGGCGATCGGCTGACCGATCCGCGCGTCACCGTGCTGCGGCGCGGCCCGGACGGCGCGATCTGGATCGGCACATGGCAGGGGCTGAACCGCCACGCTACCCCCCCCCGCCGG
>JAEYTW010000506.1 GCA_023433835.1 Pseudomonadota bacterium
GCCCGAGCCCGAGCCGCTGCGCGACGAGTTCGAGGACCTGCTGGCGGTCGAGGACCCGGGCGAGCCGGATTACGAGCGGGCCTTCCCCAGCCGCCCGATGCGGGAATCGGCGGCCATGGCCTCGTCGAGCCCGCCGCGCAAGCGCCGCGGCTGGATCGGCTGGGCCGTGCTGGTCCTGGTACTGGTCGGGCTGCTGGCCGGCCTGTGGTTTGGTCGCGACAAGCTGGTCTCGGTCTGGCCGCCGGCCGCCACGCTCTACGAAAAGTTGCATATACCGGTAAAAGATCCCGGCGATATCGGCCTGGAACTGCGCGAGGTGACCCCGGCGCGCGCCATGGAGGGCGGCAAGTCGATCCTGGTGATCACCGGCCAGGTGGTCTCCACCGTCTCCTCGCCCCGCGCGGTGCCGCCGCTCAAGGTGACCTTGCGCAACGAAGCGGGCGAGGCGGTCTATACCCAGTCCTTCGCGCTGTTTGACGCGCCCGTTGCGGCGGGCGCGAAGGAAAACTTTACCATCCGGCTCGACGATGTGCCGGGGGCGCAGAACGTCGCGCTCGACTTCGAAGCCGCGACGCCGCAAAAACATCACTGACCAACAGCCTTTCGCCACAGGACCGCCATGGAACGCCCCGACGCCCGCGTCGAGCCGCTGATCAGCGCCGACGAAATCCGCACCCGCATCGAAGACCTCGCCGCCCGCATCACCGCCGACATGGGCCCCCGGGTCGTGCTGGTCGCCGTGCTGAAGGGCAGCTTCATCTTTGCCGCCGACCTGGTCCGCGGCCTGCACTATGCCGGCATGGAGCCGCGGATCGACTTCCTGACCCTGTCGTCCTACGGCAAGGGCAAGACCTCGTCGGGCGAGGTCACCGTGCTGCGCGACATCTCCGAGGAGGTCGCGGGCTGCAAGGTCCTGCTGATCGACGACATCCTGGAATCGGGCACGACGCTGTCCTTCGCGCGGCAGCTGATGCTGAGCCGCGGGGCGACCGACGTGCGCCTCTGCGTCCTTCTGGACAAGCAGGGCAAGCGGAAGAACGACCTGGAGGCCGACTATGTCGGCTTCGTCTGCCCCGACAAGTTCGTGGTGGGCTACGGCCTCGATTACGCGCATTATTTCCGCGAACTGCCCTATATCGGTGCAGTGGTCGATTGACGCGGCCCCGCCGTATAAGGGCCGATCGGGTTACCTGACGTCGTCCAACAAGATCAGGGAGGAAGGCCTGCATGACTCGCGCCCTTTTCGGTACCGACGGCATCCGCGGCAAGGCCAATATCGAGCCGATGACCGCCTCGACCGCATTGCGGGTCGGCATGGCGGCCGGCCGGCATTTCCGCCGCGGCAACCACCGCCACCGCGTCGTCATCGGCAAGGATACCCGGCTGTCCGGTTACATGCTGGAACCGGCGCTGACCGCCGGCTTCATCTCGGTCGGCATGGACGTCATCCTGGTCGGCCCGATGCCGACCCCGGCGGTCGCCATGCTGACCCGGTCGCTGCGCGCCGATCTCGGCGTGATGATCTCGGCCTCGCACAACGCCTTCGAGGATAACGGCATCAAGCTGTTCGGCCCCGACGGCTACAAGCTCTCGGACGATACCGAGCGCGAGATCGAGGGGCTGATCGCCTCCGGCGCCGAGGCGGGCCTTGCCGAACCCCGCAAGCTCGGCCGGGCCAGCCGCCTCGACGACGCCGCCGGCCGCTACATCGAATACGTCAAGAACACCTTCACCCGCGGCCGCCGGCTCGATGGCCTGCGCATCGTCGTCGACTGCGCCCACGGCGCCGCCTACAAGGTCGCCCCCACCGTGCTGTGGGAGCTGGAGGCCGAGGTGGTGCCGATCGGCGTCGCCCCCGACGGCCTCAACATCAACCGCGACTGCGGCTCGACCCGGCCCGAAGGCCTGCGCGAGCAGGTCCTGTCCCACCGTGCCGATCTCGGCATCGCGCTGGACGGCGACGCCGACCGGGTGGTCATGGTCGACGAACGCGGCGAGCTGATCGACGGCGACCAGATCCTGGCCATCGTCGCCGAGCGCTGGAAGGCCGAGCAGCGGCTGCGCGGCAATTCGGTGGTCGCGACGGTGATGTCCAACCTCGGCCTCGAGCGCCATCTGGCCTCGATCGGCATCGGCCTGGAGCGCACCGCGGTCGGCGACCGCTACGTGCTGGAGCGGATGCGCGACAAGGGCTGCAACATCGGCGGCGAGCAGTCGGGCCACGTGATCGTCGGCGATTACTCGACCACGGGCGACGGGTTGATCGCCGCGCTGCAGGTCCTCTCGACCATCGCCGAGAGCGGCCGCAAGGCATCCGAGATCTGCCGCCGCTTCACGCCGCTGCCCCAGCTGTTGCGCAACGTGCGCCATTCCGGCGGCAAGCCGCTGGAGCGCGCGGACGTCCGCGAAGCCATCGCCGACGCCGAGGCGCGGCTGGGCCGGGCCGGCCGGCTGGTCATCCGACCGTCCGGCACCGAACCGGTCATCCGCGTGATGGCCGAGGGCGAGGACGAGACGCTGGTCGAGGCCGTGGTCGACCAGATCGTCTCGGCGCTCAAGTCCGACGCCGCGTAACCCGCGAGGCTTCCGCCGGCACCGATCCCCGCAGCATCCAGGTGGTGGCGACGATCGCCACCCCCGAGATCGCGGCGGCCAGGGTGAACAACACCGCGTAGCCGAAGCGGTCGACCAGCACGCCGGCCGACATCGAGCCCGCCAGATAGACCAGGAGCTGGGCGCAGGACAGGATCGTGAAGTCCGTTCCCGGCTGGTCGGATGACGAGACGGCCATGAACAGGCTGTAGAGCGCCACGATCTCCATGTAGCGGATCAGGGTCTGAAAGGCGGCGGCGCCGAAGACTTCGTAATGGCCGCCGAGCATGCCGGCGGCGTGCAGCGCGAACAGGGCGAAGCAGACGGTACGCAGGCCGCCCAGCAGCGCCAGCACGTTCTCGACGCCGATGCGCGCAATCAGGACCGCCGCGATCGCCGACCCGGCGAGGCCCGCGGTCGTCGCCGCCCCGCCCGAGAGATAACCGATCGTGGCCAGCGGCACGCCGATATCGACGAGATAGGGCCCCTCCATCGCCTTCACCAGGCCCTCCGACGCCCGGTAGATCAGCGCGACGGCGAGGATCAGCCGGGCTTCGGGCCGGGCCAGGAATGCCTTGAACGACGGCCGGGGGCGCCGCTCGGCCTTCGGGTCGTCCTCCCTCATCATCAGGGCCGCGCCAAGCGGCAGCAGCGAAATGCCGGCGACGATCAGGATCGTCGCGGTCCAGCCCAGATGATCGTAGAGCACCAGGCTCATCGTGCCGCCGATGACGACGCCGAAAGCCACCGATCCGCTCTGGATCGCATTGCCGATCGGCCGGTCGCGCGGCTGCAGTTGGCGCGTCGCGTAACCGTCGGTCGCGATGTCCTGGGTCGAGAGCAGCATCGAGACGGCGATGCCGATGCCCAGGATCACGTTGATGCTGGACGGCGGCACGAAGGCCAGCGCCACAATCAGCGCGATGATGCCGGCCTGGGTTATGAGCACCCAGCCGGCGCGGTGGCCCGAAATCCAGCGGGTCATCGCGAGCGGCCGGAGGCGGTCTACCTGCGGCGCCCACAGGAATTTGATCACCAGCGGCACGAACAGAATGGCGAACAGGCCGATCGCGGTGCGCGAGACACCGGCCTGGCGCAGGATCGGCGGCAGCGCCGCGGCGAACAGGTAGCTCGGGATCGCCTGGGCGAGATAGAGCCCGCCCAGCACGACGAACAGGCGCAGCCGGCCGGCTTCGATCACGTCGGATATCCTTCGAGGAACGTGCGTGCCGCCGCCTCGTCGGCGGTGACCAGGATCGGGAACGACCACAGCCGGCCGAAAACCTCGGCCATGCGCGGGCCGGCCTCGGGGCGGACGATCGCGAGTGCCCGGCATTGCCGGTTCATCGCCTCGCGCGTCGCCTTGAACCAGAGCGCCTGGGTGCGCTCGCCGGCAGCCGAGAGATGCCCGCCGTGGCCCAGCACGGCGAGCAGCGCGAAGGCTTGCGGCCAGCGGCCGATGCGGTCGAGGGCGGCGAGGTAGTCGCGCTCGTCATCGGTGCCGTAGGGCAGATGGTAGCCGAGGGTGACGATCCCCCCGGCCTCGGTCTCCAGCCGCACCATGGTCAGAACGTCTTGTTGTAGCCGAGGGTGATGGTGCGGCCCCAGGCGTTGACCGGGATGTCGCGGGTCGCGGTCGCCGTCGGGTTCTCGTAGGTCCGGTCGAGCAGGTTCTGCGCCGACAGATAGACCTTGCCGCCCCATAACGGTTGATTCAGCAGGAGGTTGATCGTGCCGCCCGCCTCGATCGTGCCGTTGGGTATGCGGTCGCGGCCCGAAAAGTACTCGCCTTCCAGCCGGACCATCGTGCCGGTCTCGAAGGTGTAGCTGCCGTAGAGGAAGGTGCGGAAGGGTGTCGCCATGCGGTTGTTGGGCAGGTAGGAATCGATCGAGCCGTCCTGGTTTTTGTCGTACTTGCCTTCGCGCCAGGTCAGGTTGGCGCCGAGCGTCAGCGCCCGGGTCACGTCGACCTCGCCGGCGAGTTCGACGCCGTAGATGATTTCCTTCTGCTGGCTGATCGAGTTGGTGCGGGCGTCGAAGTTGACGCCCTCGTTGGAGGTCGAGACGAAACCGGCCACCGACCCGCGCACCGTGTTCCAGTTGCCGCGCAGGCCGAGTTCGTAATTGTCGACGATCTGCGCCTTCGGCCCGATGTTGGAATAGTTGACCGTCGAGTTCGCGGGCAGGCCGAGCCCGGCGCGGCGGGTGAAGGAGCCGATGTCGGGCAGCGAGAAGCCTTGCGAGAACCCGCCGTAGACATCGATGTTATCGGTGATGCGCACCACCGCGCCGGCATTGAAGGTCGCCGCCGAATAGGTGAACGAGCCGCCGATCATGTTGATCGCCGGCGCCAGCACCGGGTTGGGCCCGTAGAGGTAATAGGCGACATAGGCCGGGCGGCGGAACGACGAGACGTCGAGCTGGAAGGATTCGTAGCGCACCCCGCCCTTGACGGTGACGCGGTCGAAGACCGGCGCCTCGAGTTGCGCGAAGGCGGCATAACCCGCCTGGCGCATCGGTGCGATCGCGTTGATGTCGCCGGGGAAGGTCTGGCGGGTATTGTCGAGCGTCAGGTCGCCGCCCCAGGTCAGCCGCAGGCCGCGATAGATCCGGTCGAGATCGGTATCGACCGTCGCGTTCAGCCCGCCGCGATTGGTGTGCAGCGAGGTGATGCCGTTCTGGTCGATCGGCGCGCGCGGATTGCCGGAATAATAGACGATCGGGTTGACCGGCGAGGCCGTGGCGAAGCCGAAGCGCTTCTCGATGCGGTTGTAGAATGCCTGCAGGTTCAGCCGGCCCAGCGCAAAATCGTTGTCGGCATAGCGCAGCGCGAACGAGCCGGAATTCTCCATGATGCTCTGCGCCGGATAAGGCTGGTTGAACGACGGCTGCACCGGGCTCTTGGTATAGTCGGACAGGTAAGCCGGGTTCTGGTTGAAGTAGTTCCACATCGCGGTTGCTTCGACGCGCTTCTCGCCGAAGCTGTGGCCGACCTTGCCCAGCAGGTTGAGGTTGCCGTAGCGGTCGCCGCCGCCCTGGCCGATCATCGGGTCGGACGGCATCTCGTTGCCCGAACCGTCATAGGTCTTGCGCGCTGTCCGCCCGGTGACCGTCGCAACGTAGTCGGTGCCGTTCGAGACGCCCGAAACCGTGCCCGACAGTTCCGGCGCCAGCGACTGGCCCACATTGGCGGTGAAGGCGCGCACCGCGCCGTTGACGCTGACCGTGGGTTTGCCTTCCTCGGCCTTGCGGGTAATGAAATTGACGGTGCCGCCGGTGGCGCCCGAACCGTAGAGGCTGGAGGCGCCCGCGACCACCTCGATGCGTTCGACCGCGTTGAGGTCGATCAGCGGGTTGGTGCGCGAGACATCGCGCAGCGGGGTGTTGAGCGGCACGCCGTCAAGCATCACCAACAGGTCGCGGCCGCGGAAGGTCTGCGAGGCACCCGACACGGTCTGGTTCGACGGCGAATAGCCCGGCACCAGCTTGGACAGCGCATCCGACGGACTGGCCGACAGTTCCAGCTGGCGCTGGATCTCGGCCCGCTCGATCACCTGGACCGAGGCCGGGGTTTCGGCGACCAGGCGGTCGGCACGGCTCGCCGTCACCGTGATCGCCTCGAGCGAGGTGAGGCCGAGCGCGCCGGACTGTGCCGCCGGTCGGCTGATCACCACGCTGCCCGCAGCCGTCAGGCGATAGGTGGCGCCGGTGCCCGACAACAGGGCGCGCAGCGCCGCCTCCGGCGCCATCGTGCCGACGACGCCGGGCGAGCCGATGCCGTCGACGTCCTCGGGCGGATAGGACACCTGGAAACCCGATTGCCGGCCGAAGGCGAGCAGCGCCGACGACAGGGCCTGCGGCTGGATGTCGAACCGTGCCGCCGCGGCCGGCACGCTGCCGGCGACCGGCGCCGCGGTCTGGCCGAAGGCCGGTGTGCCCGACGCCAATGCCATCGCCGTCGCGGCCGCCAGGCCCAGGCGCCGCCAGCCGAATTCTGCCGAAGTCATATCCCACTCCCCCAACGCGATTGCGACGCAATGGCGCCACTCATCGGTGAAGACGGGCGAGACCGGACGGCACTGCAAAAATAATTTTCAGGCGGCGGAAACGACCAGCAGCCAGGGGGTCAATTCGTCGACGCGACCGCCGGAGGCCGCCACCACCGCGCGCACCGCCTCGACCGGGCGATCGAGATCGTAGACGCCCGAGACCGGGCGGCGGCCGAGCGCATCGTCGCGCAGCAGGATGCGGCCCTGATGATAGCGGCCGAGTTCGTCGAGCACGCGGGCGACCGGCCAGCGATCGACGACCAGCTGCCCCTGCCGCCAGGCCAGCAGGGTCTCGACCGGCGCGGCGATCCGGGCGTCCTGGCCCGAGGCGCGGTCGAACCGGCCGCTTTCGCCGGCCGCGAAGCGCTCCGCCCCCAAGCCCACCT
>JAEYTW010000508.1 GCA_023433835.1 Pseudomonadota bacterium
GGCCTCGACCATCTGCTGGCCGCCTTGTGCGGCGACCTTGCCGCCGGCGACCAGGGGGCACGCGCGATGACCTTCCGCGTCTACCGCGTCGACGGCACGACGCAGGCCTTGCGCGTCGGCACCGCCCGCCCCTTGCGCGCGCCTAAGCTGCTCGCCCGGCTGTTCGCCGAGCGGCTGGGCGAGATCGATCCCGGCTTCGGCCTGGAAACCCTGGTGCTGGAGGCCGGTGCCACCGCCCCGCTGGGCCCCGAGCAGGACGACCTCGACGCCCAGTCGACCGCCGAGCAGGCGACGCGCGAAGCCCAGCTGCTCGACCGCCTGGTCAACTGGCTCGGCCCCGACCGGGTGCGGCGCCCCTGGGGCGTGGAAAGCCATCTGCCCGAGCGTGCCGTGGCCTGGCGCTCGGCGGCCGAACCCGCAGCCCCCGATCGCTGCCGTCCGACCGCGCTGCGCCCCCTGCGCCTGCTGCCGCGCCCCGAACCGGTCGAGGTCGAAGGCGCTGCGGGCCCCGCCACCCTGCATTGGCGCCGCGTCGCCCGGCCCCTGGTGCAGGCCTGCGGGCCTGAGCGCATCGCACCGGAATGGTGGCGGGCGCCGGATGCGGCGACCCGCGATTATTACCGGGTCGAGGATGCCGCCGGCCGTCGCTACTGGCTCTACCGCGAACCGGCGGGGAATTGGTTCCTGCATGGGCTGGCGCCATGACCGCCTATGCCGAGCTGCAGATCACCACCAATTTCTCGTTCCTGCGCGCCGGTTCGTCGCCGCCGGAGCTGGCGGTCGCGGCCGCCGCCCAGGGGCTGAAGGCGATCGCGATCACCGACCGCAACACGCTGGCCGGCGTGGTGCGCGCCTGGCAGGCCGGCAAGGAACATGGCCTGAAGGTCATCGTCGGCGCCCGCCTCGATTTCCAGGATGCCCCGAGCGTGCTGTGCCTGCCGACCGATCGCGCCGCCTACGGCCGGCTGTCGCGGCTGATCAGCCTGGGCCGGCGGCGCGCGCCCAAGGGCGAATGCCATCTGCAGATCGCGGATCTGTTCGACCATGCCGGGGGGCATCAGATCATCGCGCTGCCGGTGGATGATCCCGGCGAGGATTTCGGCCGGCATCTCGCCAGGCTGCACGACGCGTTCGGCGACGACCTGTCGCTCGCCGTCCATCATCACCTGCGCGGCGACGACGAGGCGCGGATCGAGCGGCTGGCGGGCTTCGGCCTGCCGATCGTCGCCTGCAACGACGTGCTCTATCACGGCCGCGCCCGCCGGCGGCTGCAGGACGTGCTGACCTGCGTGCGCGAGCGTTGCACGATCGACACGGCGGGTTTCCGGCTGGAGGCCAATGCCGAGCGGCACATGAAAAGCGGGCCTGAGATGGCCGAATTGTTCGCCCGCTGGCCCGAAGCGCTCGACCGGTCGATCGAGATCGCGCAACGCTGCCACTTCTCGCTCATTGAATTGAAGTACGAGTACCCGCTGATCCACCTGCCGGCCGGCATGACCGCGCATGAGGAATTGGAGGAACGTGTCTCCGCCGGCGCCATCGGCCGTTACCGGAGCGGCGTGCCGGAAAAGGTCGAGGCGATCCTGCGCAAGGAACTGGACTTCATAAAGCTCAGAAGCCTTGCCCCCTATTTCCTGACCGTCCACGACATCGTCGAGTTCGCCATCGACCGCGGCATCCTGTGCCAGGGGCGCGGCTCGGCGGCGAATTCGGCGGTCTGCTACTGCCTCGGCATCACCGCCGTCGATCCGATGGAGCACGAACTGCTGTTCGCCCGCTTCCTGTCGGAAGAGCGCGACGAGCCGCCCGATATCGACGTCGATTTCGAGCATGAGCGGCGCGAGGAAGTCATCCAGTACATCTACGACACCTACGGCCGCGAACATGCGGGGCTGGCCGCCACCGTGATCAGCTACCGCCCGCGCTCGGCCATCCGCGATGTCGGCAAGGCGCTCGGCCTCTCCGACGACATCGTCACCGCCCTGGCCAAGGGCGTCTGGGGCTGGGGCAGCGACGGGATCAGCGAACTGCGGGTGAAGGAGGCCGGCCTCGATCCGGAATCGCCGCGCATCCGCCTGGCGCTGGAGCTGACCGAGGAACTGCTGGGCTTTCCCCGCCATCTGTCACAGCATGTCGGCGGTTTCATCCTGTCGCGCGGCCGCCTCGACGAACTGGTGCCGATCGAGAATGCAGCGATGGACGGCCGCACCGTCATCGAATGGGACAAGGACGACCTTGACGCCGTCGGGCTGTTCAAGATCGACGTGCTGGCGCTGGGCATGCTGAGCTGCCTGCGCAAGGGTTTCGAGCTGATCGCGGCCCATCACGGCCCGAAGCTCGAACTGGCCACCGTGCCCCAGGACGACCCCAAGACTTACGAGATGATCCAGCAGGCCGACACCATCGGCGTCTTCCAGATCGAAAGCCGGGCGCAGATGACGATGCTGCCGCGGCTGAAGCCGGCCAATCTCTACGACCTCGTCATCGAGGTGGCGATCGTGCGCCCCGGCCCGATCCAGGGCGACATGGTCCATCCCTATCTGCGCCGCCGCAACGGCGAGGAGAAGGTCACCTATCCGTCCGAAGCCCTTAGGAAAGTGCTGGAAAAGACCAAGGGCGTGCCGCTGTTCCAGGAACAGGCGATGAGCATCGCCATGGTCGGCGCCGGCTTCACCGATGCCCAGGCCGACGGCCTGCGCCGGGCGATGGCGACGTTCAAGCGCAATGGCGACATCGGCAAATACGAGGCCATGTTCATCGAGGGCATGGTCCGGAACGGTTATGATCACGACTTCGCCAATCGCTGCTTCTCCCAGATCAAGGGGTTCAGCGATTACGGCTTTCCCGAAAGCCACGCGGCGAGCTTCGCCAAGCTTGCCTATATCTCGGCCTGGATGAAGTGCCATTACCCCGACGTCTTCGCCTGCGCGCTGCTGAACAGCCAGCCGATGGGTTTCTACGCCCCGGCCCAGATCATTCGCGATGCCCGCGACCATGGCGTCGAGGTGCGCCCGGTCGACGTCAATCACAGCGACTGGCACTGCACGATCGAGGAGGATGGCAAGAAGACCGCCCTGCGGCTCGGCATGTCCCAGGTCAAGGGCTTGAAGGAGGACGACGCGCTGGCCCTGGTCGACGCGCGCGGCCGCGGCTACACCTCGCTGCGCGATGCCTGGCGGCGCAGCCGGCTCGATCCCCGGCCGCTGGAGCGGCTGGCCGATGCCGATGCCTGGCGCTCGGTCGATCTCGACCGCCGCGCCGCGCTGTGGGAGGTGCGGGCGCTGAAGGAACGGCCGCTGCCGTTGTTCGACCATGTCGAACTGACCGCCCGGCCCGGCGACAACGCGCCGCCGCCCGAACTGGCGGCCGAGCCGGCGGTCGAGCTGCCCGAGATGACGATGGGCGAGCATGTCATCGAGGATTATTCGAGCCTGTCGCTGTCCTTGAAGGCCCATCCGCTGTCGCTGCTGCGCGAGAGCGACGATCTCAGGGGCTGCGTGCCGGCCTCGAGCCTGGTCGAGGCCAAGCACAACACCCGCGTCCTGGTCGCCGGGCTGGTGCTGGTCCGCCAGCGGCCGGGCACCGCCTCGGGCGTCGTCTTCGTCACGCTGGAGGACGAGACCGGCGTCGCCAACCTGGTGGTATGGCCGAGCATGCTGGAAACCTATCGGCGCGAGGTGATGCGCTCCAAGCTGCTGATCGCCCGCGGCCGGGTCCAGCGCGAGGGCATCGTCGTCCATGTCGTCATCGACCGGCTGGCCGACCGCACCGACCTGCTGCAGGCGCTCTCGCCGCGCTTCTTCCACGGCATCGACCAGACCATCGCCCATGCCGACGAAATCCGCCGCCCCGGCTACGACCGCCGCGTCAGGGTCATGCCGGCCAGCCGGGATTTCCACTGAGGGCAACCCGAATCCCTCCGATTTCCGCGAAAAAACCACCCCCGGCTACCGCTGACACAATCTTGTTGTGGGTTGGGGGGTTGCCCGGTACATTCCCCAACGCGAAAAGGCCGCAGTCAGGATTCTTCCGCTTCGCGGGATGAATCCGGCGCCGCCGACCCGAGTTTGCCACGGTTTGCGCCAAGCCCCGCTTTGAGGGCCCGCGCACGAGGCAGGAGCCGCGGTCGACAGGCGCTCAAGACAAGGCGGCTTATGTGGAAACTTTGAGGCCGCTCCGACCCCTGAAACCGGCGGAGACGAGCGTCGATTGAAATCCCCGTGCGCGGCTGCTGAAGCGCCAGCGCGCCTTGACTAGGATACGCCCGCGCCCTTCCAGTTTCGGCGCCGGCGTTGCTGGACGGCAGCGGGACGGGTCGATCGCGGCGCTCTGCGGCCTCGCAGACAAATGGCGGGGCGGATTCGATATTCGCTAGAATCCCCTACCGTCGCGGAGTAGAGCCGAATGGCCACACGCATGCTGATCGACGCGACACATCTCGAGGAAACTCGTGTCGTCGTCGTCAAGGGTACGCGTCTTGACGAATTCGATTTTGAGACCAGCACCAAGAAGACCCTCAAGGGCAATATCTACCTGGCCAAGGTCACGCGGGTAGAACCGTCCCTCCAGGCAGCCTTCGTCGAATATGGCGGCAATCGCCACGGCTTCCTGGCTTTCAGCGAAATTCACCCCGACTACTACCAGATCCCGGTCGCCGACCGGCAGCGCCTGCTCGAGCAGCAGGCCGCCGAGGAAGCCCGCGCCGAGGAAGAGGAAGAAGCCCGCGCCGCCGCCGCCGAGGCG
>JAEYTW010000514.1 GCA_023433835.1 Pseudomonadota bacterium
GGCAAGACCGTCGCCGTGCTGCTGGCAGGCGAACGTCTGCTCGGCCTGATCGCGCTGCGCGACGAGCCTCGCCCGGATGCCCAGGCCGGCATCGCGGCGTTGCGGGCGCAGGGGCTGCGGCCCGTGATGCTGACCGGCGACAATGCCCGCACCGGCGCCGCCCTGGCCGGCGCATTGGGGCTGGAGGTTCAGGCGGAGCTGCTGCCGGACGACAAGCTGCGCGCCATCGCACGGCTGCGGCAGGACGGTCCCGTCATCATGGTGGGGGACGGCATCAATGACGCGCCGGCCCTGGCTGCCGCCTCGGTCGGCATCGCCATGGGCGGCGGCACCGACGTGGCCCTCGACACCGCGGACGCCGCCCTGCTGCATCAGCGCCTGGGCGGCGTGGCCGAGCTGATCGCCCTGTCGCGCCTCGTGCTCGCCAACATCCACCAGAACATCGCCATCGCCCTTGGCCTGAAGGCCCTGTTCCTGGCGACCACGCTGGCCGGCGCCACCACGCTGTGGATGGCGATCCTGGCCGATACCGGCGCGACGGTCATCGTCACGCTGAACGCCCTGCGCCTGCTGCGGCGCGAGACCGAAGTCTGAAGAAGGAAAAGCGTCATGAGCATCTTCGATCTGTTCAACCTGCACGGCCAGCGCCGCGGTTCCAGGCATCACAACAACGGCTACGGTTATCTGCCGGTCGCGCAACCTGCCCAGGCGCAGTCGGCCTGCCGCGCCTGCGGCGCCGGCAATGCGGTCGACGCGCGGTTCTGCAGCCAGTGCGGCCAGCGCGTCGGGCCGGCACCCTGCCCGTCCTGCGCGCAACCGCTCAGCCCCGGCGCCCGCTTTTGCGGCTCCTGCGGCACCGCGGCCTCGTGATGGATATTGCCCCGTGGACATGGGGTGTGCTGGCCGTCGTGCAGACCCTGCATCTCCTCCATCACCGCCTGGCCCGCCGGCATATCAGCTTTGCCGAAGTCACCTCGTCCGCGCTGCTGCTGGTGCCGCCGGCGGGAATCGTGCCCGACCTTCTTCTCGCCTCGGCCCATGGCATGATGGCCGCGATCCAGGGGATCGGCAGCATCTGGATCGACCGCCTGTCGCCCGATTGGGATATGCTGGCAAGGACGGCCAGGGAGGGCCGGCGATCATGAATGCATCCGGGCGCGGCCTCGGCCTGTCGATCGGCCAATTGGCCAAGGCGACGGGATCGAAGGTCCAGACCATCCGCTATTACGAACAGCTCGGGCTGATGCCGGAGCCGGAGCGCAGCCAGGGTAACCAGCGGATCTATGGCGCGCGCCACGAACGCCGGCTGGCCTTCATCCGCCACGGGCGCGAGCTCGGCTTCTCGCTCGATGCCATCAGGCAATTGCTGTCGCTGGCCGACCAGCCGGAGCGTTCCTGCGCCGAAGCCGATGCCATCGCGCAGGAGCAGCTGGTGGCCGTGCGCTCCAAGATCGCGCGGCTGCGCGCGCTGGAACAGGAACTCGACCGCATGGTCGCCACCTGCGCCAGCGGCACGATCGGCGACTGCCATGTCATCGAAGTGCTGGCCGACCTCAGCCACCAGCACTGCCTGACCCCGGATCACCAGGGCCAGGACAGCGATTTCGGCGACGTCAGGTTTTCGACGGATTGATCAGGTATTTCGTACCCGTCGCCCGTTTGGCGTAGGCGGCGAGGATGCCGGGCTGCAGCGCCTCGGCCAGCGAGATTTCGGCGGTATAATGGCTGGCGAAGGTGGTCTTCAGCTCGGCCGCCACGCGCTGGCGCAGGGCGGCGACGCCGTCGCCGCCGATCTTGACCAGGAACGGGATCAGCAGCCAGCCGCCGACTCCCCAGCTGAGCCCGAAGTTGCGGACGAGTTCGGTGGGCCGCGTATCCAGGCTGCCGTAGATATAGACCTGCTTGTAGACCGACGAGCCGTAGCGGCTGTAGGCCGTCGCCCGGCGGTTGGCCGCCGCCTCCATGCCGCCGAGGATCTGGCTGGCCAGCCTGCCGCCGCCGATGGCGTCGAAGGCGATGGTGGCGCCGGTGGCGACCAGCGCCTCGGTCAGCTCGTCGGTGAAGCCCGGGCTGGTCGAGTCCAGAACATGGGCCGCGCCCTGGTCGCGCAGGATCGCCGCCTGCGCGGCCGAGCGCACGATGTTGACCAGCCCGATGCCGTCCTTCAGGCAGATGCGGTTCAGCATCTGGCCCAGGTTGGAGGCGGCGGCGGTGTGGACCAGCGCGGTATGCCCCTCGCGCCGCATCGTCTCGGTCATGCCCAGCGCGGTCATCGGATTGACGAAGCAGGAGGCGCCGTCGGCCGCGCTCGCCCCCTCGGGCAGCATCAGGCAATCGGCCGCCTTGACCACGCGATACTGCGCATACATCGAGCCCGCCAGCACCGCGACCAGCTTGCCGACCATGCCCTCGGCGCCCGCCCCGGCCGCGATCACCGTGCCGGCGCCTTCGTTGCCGACCGGCATCGACTGGTCAAGGCGGGCGGCCACGGCCTTCAGATGCTGGGCCGGGACGTCGGCGGTGAGTGTCGGATGCGTCGCCGTGCCGCCGGCAGCGACCGTGGCCAGGTCGGCCGGCCCGACCAGCAGGCCCAGGTCGGAAGGGTTGATCGGCGTGCCCTCGACGCGCACGACCACCTCGCCCGGGCCGGGCGCGGGCACGGGCACGTCGATCAGCGACAGTTCGAGCCTGCCCGCGGCAGTGATGCGCGAGCGCAACTCGAGCCCGGTGAGAGTGCTGGTATCGGTCATCGGATCATCCCTGGAAAGATTGCCGCCAATCAGGCGGCGGCGTCATCATCGGCGTCGGCCACCGCCTCGACCAGCGTGACCACCCGTTCCCGCATATCATTGTCGCCGATCCGGTTAAAGGCGCGCGCCAGGGTCAGGATCTGGCGCCGGGCGTGATCGCCGCCCTCGATCAGCGGGGTCTGCGGTTCGACCGGAATGTCGGTGAGGGTGCCGAAGAACCAGTCCGGCTGCACGCCCAGGGCGCCGCACAGCGCCATCAGGCAGGCGGGATCGATCCGGTTGACGCCGTTCTCGTATTTCTGGATCTGCTGGAAGGTCAGGCCGGTCCGCTCGGCCAGCTGGCGCTGGCTCCATCCGAGCATCATGCGACGGTCACGTACCTTCGCACCCACTTTCTGATTGAAGGGATGAAGGCGTGGCGGCATGGGGGCCCCCGTGATTGTTTGGTTGTCGCCAGGCCCCATAATTATCCGAAATCGACGGGCAGGCAACGCCCGGGAATCAGCGTGCCTCGGTCCGCAACAGGATCGGCGCCGCCACCCCCTCGATACGATAGCCGGCGGCGACCGTACACAGCGCATCGGGTCGCCCTTCATGATACATCGGCAGCGCGATCCGCTCGTACTGGATGCGCGTGCCGCCGACGACGCCGGTGTAGCGATGGAAGGTCGCGACGCCCGCGGCCAGCGCCTCGGCCAGCGCGGCCGAGGCCGCGGCGACATAGGCCGCATCGGGCAGGTCACCCAGCCGGCACCCGATCGGCAGATGGCCGCCGGCCACGGGAAACGAACCACCCGACCGGGTAAGCATCCAGGCCCGCGGATCGTCCGGGTTGGTCTCGTCGGCCATCAGCACCATGCTGCGCGGGCCGAGCAGCACGGGATTGCGCCAGAATTGCTGCTCGACATCGGTGAACTCGACATGCGAGCCGCCGCCGGCAATCTCGTTCCAGACCCTGAGCACCAGCTTCAGCTCGGCGCTGCCCACGTCGTCGACATGGACCCGGGTAAAACAACTGATCATTCCGAAGCCCTTCTGAGCACGGATCAAACAGCTGATATGAAACACGAAAATACGCACGAACGACAATGAAAACTGACTGAGCGGTCAATGCCGGGAGGACGCCAACATCCGCTCAAAGATTTCCGGGCCGGCAGCCGCGACAACCCGCCCCATTCCCCTGGGCCGGGCAGTGGCGCGTAATCGCCGGGATTGGAAGGAGTGCGCGCGATGCGGATCACGACCAGGGCGCCATCGCGGCGCGTTCAAGGCTGACCGATGGACGACGTCGCCCTGATGCGCGCCCTGCATGTGCTGTCGATCATCCACTGGATCGGCGGCCTGAGCTTCGTGACCCTGGTCGTGCTGCCGCTTGCCGCCGCGGAAGACCGATTGTCGCTGTTTGAGATCGTCGAGCGACGGTTCTCGAGCCAGGTGCGGTTGTCCGTGCCGATCGCCGGCGCCACCGGCCTGTGGATGGCCTGGCGCCTGGACCTGTGGGCGCGCTTTCTCGATCCGTCCTTCTGGTGGCTGGGCGCGATGGCCGGGCTGTGGCTCGTCTTCATGGCGATGCTGTTCGTGATCGAGCCGCTGCTGCATACCCGCTTTGCCGCGCGCACCCATGCCGACCCCGCCGCGACCCTGCGCCTGATCGCGCGGGCCCATTGCGCCCTGCTGGCGCTGGCCGGCCTCACCGCCTTCGGCGCGGTGGGCGGCGTGCACGGACTGTTCGTGCCGTGACGGGGGCTTCCGGACCGGAAGCCCCCCTACATGGATCAGTGTTTCAGCTTCTGGACATGAGCCAGATGCTGTTCCAGCACCGGCAGGGTCTTTGCGGCCCAGGCCCGCACCTCGGCCGGCGAGCCCGAGGCGCTGAAATTGCGGAACAGCTCGACCGCCTCGACATGGGCGTTGGTCTGCGCCGGGATGTAGATCAGGTCGAAGGCATCGTTCTGGTTGCCCTGCATCAGCTTGATCTGCTCGATCTGCGCCGGCTCCAGCGCCGCCGACGGCTCGGTGATGTTGAGCGACTTCAACAGCACCGCCAGTTCGTCCTTGGCCTTGGTATGATCGGTGATCATCTGCTGGGCGAAGTTGCGTACCTCGGGGGTGTTGGTCTTCTCCAGGGCCAGCTGGCTGGTCTGGATCTCGAAGGCGTTGGCGCGCACCACCTTCTGCAGGAAACTCGCCTGCATGTCGGGGGCGTTGACCGCGACCGGCGGCGACGACTGGGCCAGCACGGGCGCGGCCCCGACGGCCGCGGACAGACCCAGCACGATGCAGCCGGCGAAGAGATGCTTGGTGAGCATGGCGATCCTCTCGATCCCTGGTGGACGAGGGAGAACACCACCGATCCGCGCCGGTTCCTCTTTTCGGCGAGAAAGGGCATTGACCTTCCCACGGTAGGAAGCCCCATAGCCACGGGTACGAGCTTCAACCAAAGGAAAAGACCATGCGCGTGCTCACCCCCGTCCTCATTGCCGCCTCCATCCTCGCCGGCGCCGGCTGGGCGGTGGCTCAGGGCTCGATGCCGGGGCATTCCATGTCCGGCATGATGCCGGACAGCCCCTCGACCAAGGCCTACGCCGCGGCGAACGACCGCATGCACAAGGACATGATGATCGAGTTCAGCGGTGACGCCGACGTCGACTTCATGCGCAGCATGATCCCCCACCACCAGGGTGCGATCGACATGGCCCGCGTGGCGCTGCAGTACGGCAAGGACCCCGAGGTCCGCAAGCTGGCGGAAGAAGTGATCAAGGCCCAGGAGGGCGAGATCGCGATGATGAAGGGGTGGCTGGCCAAGCACGGCAAGTGACGGGCGGCAGGCCGACGGGGAGAAGACCTACGTCGTCACCGGCGCGTCCGACAGGTCAGGCCGGGGGGATGCGGAGGTATTCCGCCCGGCGGCGACCAGATGATCGCGGAATCGCTCACGCAACATGAGCTTGGAAATCTTGCCCGTGGCGGTCATCGGCAGTTCCTCGACGAACACGACATCGTCGGGGATCCACCACTTCGCGATCCGGGAACCGAGGAACTCGACAACCGCGTCGCGACTCGGCGCCGCCCCTGCCTCGGGAACCACGATCAGCAAGGGCCGCTCTTCCCACTTCGGATGATAGGCCGCGACCACCGCAGCTTGTCTCACGCCGGGCATGCCGCAGGCGAGATTCTCGATCTCGAGCGAACTGATCCATTCGCCGCCGGACTTGATGACATCCTTGGTGCGATCGGTGATGCGCAGATAACCGAGAGAATCGAGCGTGCCGACATCCCCGGTGGCAAACCAGCCGTCGCCATCCAGCGCACCCTCATCCTGACCGAAATACCCGCTCGCAACCCACGGGCCGCGAACCCACAACGCACCTTGCGAGAGGCCGTCGCGCGGCGCGTCGCTGCCGTCCTCGAGCACGATGCGGGCATCGAGCCCCCAACGCACCCGGCCCTGCCGGGCAAGCACCGCCTCGCGCTCCGCGAGGGGCAGCCGGTTCACCGCCGGGGTCGGCGTGGCGATGGTGCCCAGCGGGCTCGTCTCGGTCATGCCCCACAGCTGCAGCGCCGTGCACCCGAATCCCCGCAGCGCGTCGATCATCGCCCGCGGTACGGCCGAACCGCCAATGCCCACGCGTTTCAGGCTGTCGATGCGCCCCCGGCCCTGCCGCAGGTGATCGATCAGCATGGTGAAGACGGTCGGAACGCCGACGGTGAAACTGCAGGCCTCGGCATTGATCATGGCATGCATCGACGGGCCGTCGATCTTCGGCCCCGGCAGGACCAGCTTCGCCCCGGTCATCGCCGCGAGATAGGGAAAGCTCCAGGCATTGGCATGGAACATCGGCGGCAATGCCAGCAGCACCGTTTCCGCCGAGATCGCGAAGCTGCCGGGCTGGCAGGCCGACAGCGCATGCAGCACGGTCGAGCGATGGGAGTAGAGGACACCCTTGGGATTGCCGGTGGTGCCGGAGGTGTAGCAGAGCGTCGATGCCGCCCGTTCGTCCAGACGGGGCCAGGTCAGGGCATCGTCACCCGTTGCCAGAAACGGCTCGTAGCCGATGACGTCGGCGCCCGGCAGGGCATCCGGCCCGCCGTCGTCCAGAACGACGACCGTATGCAGGTCCGCCACCGTGTCGGCGAGATGGGCGGCAAGCTGCAGGAACTGTGAATCGACGAAGAGAATCCGCGCGCCGCCGTGACGGACGATGTACTCGATCTGCGGTTCGAACAGCCGCGGGTTGACGGTATGGAGCACGCCGCCGATACCCGAGACGCCGAAATACAGTTCGAAATGCCGGCTGTGGTTCATCGCCAGGGTGGCGACCCGATCGCCGGGCCCGATACCCGCCCGGCGCAGCGCCGAAGCGAGCCTGCGCGCCCGTGCGGCCGCGTCGGCAAAGCCGTAGCGGTGCACCGCCGCCGCGCCGGCATAGGTCACGATCTCGGTATCGGGATGCCAGCGCTCGGCATAGTCGAGCAGACCCGAGATCAGCAGCGGGGAGTCCTGCATCAGGCCGTGCATCGTTTCCTCCTCAGGCGAACGCGAAGCCCATGGTGCGGGCGTGGTAATAGAGGCCACCGTCCTGCACGATGAGCGCGAGGGCCCAATCGGCGTCCGGCCCGTTGGCATGGGAGTGCACCTCGGTCGCCGGGGTCAGGATCACCGTGTTCTCGCGCCAGTCGAAGGGCTGGCCGGCGACGATGGACCGGCAACTGCCGGGGCGCTGGACCAGGACCAGCGCGGTGGCGTTGTGGCGGTGGGGCCGCTGCGTATCGCCTGGCGGGACCACGTTGTAGGTCAGCGTCATCGACGGCAGGCAGGTCTTGAGCCCGTCCATCTCGACGCTCGAAAGATTAACGGCGCGGCCGGGCGCGTCGGCGGGCAGCTGCCGCGCGCGCAGGCCGTCGAGCTGCCGGTCGATCATGGCGCGTGGATGATGGACCGCCCGGATCGGGGCCTGGCCCGGCTTGGGGGCGCCGGCGCCGATGAAGTGGAGGGCCGGCGCATCGCAGACATGGTAGAGAACGGCGTCATCGTCGGCGGCGTGCTCGGCCGGCGCGTCGCCCCCGGGCAGGCAAAAGACATCGCCGGCCTGCCAGCGGACACGATCGCCGCCCTTCCGGCTCTCGCCCGCCCCTTTCAGAGCCACGTGGATCTCGCCGGTGGCCGCGCGCGCGACGTCAAGCGTCTCGCCGGCGTTGATCCGGAGATAGCAGGCGAGCATCAGAGGCGAGGTGGCGGGCTGATGAAACCCGAGCTCGCCTGAGCAATCCAGGAGAATTTCACCCGTTTGCCCCCGCTCCCGGAATGCCATGTCCCGCTCGGCGGTGAACGCGCGGGGCGCAAGGCGCGGGCGTTTGATGTTGAAGCCTTCCTCCACCGAGAAGAAGCGAGCGCGCGCCGCGTTCTCCGTATTGCCCGCCTGCGTTTCCCCCATGGCGTATCTCCCTGTCTTGAATTGCGGCTTGCGCGCCGCTTGACCGATGAAGAACAGATGCAGCCGACCCTTTACCGGTCGCGCGCCGAAATCCTGTTCCGCAGCGGGATGGCATGCTCGGCACCTGGTTGCGGACGGCGCGCCGCCAGAAATGGATTGTCCGGCCGGGCGACGGCTGCGAGGCACAGATCGGCGATCGCATCCGCGATCGCGGCAGAGCGCGCCTGGTCACCGCCGGTATCCGGCGCCAGCGAACCGACAAGCCCTTCCATGAAGGCACCGATCAGGCAGGCGCCGGTGACCTCGACGTCGAGATCGCGGAACTCGCCCTGTGCAATGCCCTCGCGGACGATGCTCTCGAACACCCGGGCAATCGCGCGGCGATATTTCAGGCGGGTGCTTTCGACCTCCGGATCGATCGGCTCGAAGATCAGCCCATAGGCCAACCTGCGGCCGCGCATGGCACGCGCCGCGAAGGTGCGCACCGCATCCTGCAGTTTCTGCGAGGGCGCGCCTTCAGCCACCGCGATGCCGGCCAGGACGTCGACTTCCCGCTGGGAGGTCGTGCTCACGATGGCGGCGCACAGCTCGGCCCGCGACGGGAAGTAGTGATAGATCGTGCCCACCGCCACGCCGGCCGCCGCGGCCACGGCATTCATCTGCAGATCGCCGAAGCCGCCGTCCATCACGACGGACCGCGCGGCGCGCAGGATCTGGGTTTTCTTGTCGAGCGTGCGAAGCTGCCTGGCGGTCATCGCCACCACCTACGGAACATCGATCGCATTCTGGCCTCACAATGAATTCGAATTCATCTTCATCTTGATGGTTTGGAATTTTGGTGTCAACATCATTCCCAGAGGTCAACTTCCAAGCGGCCTTCCAATTGGCCGCTGATGAATTTGAATTCAAATTCATCACTCACATAATCCGACAGAGGCCCCATGACGGAATTTTCGCCCGCCGCCGCAACCGCCCGCTACGCCACGCACGAAGTCCGCAACCAGGCCAGGCCGGCTACCGGGTTCAATGCCTTTACCGGCGACGTGGTGCTGCGCGCGGCGATCGCGCGCGAGGCGCCCTGGGCCGCCGACCGGTGCGAGGCGCTCGGCGCGGCCGCCGGCGACGAAGACGTCCAGGAACTGGCGCGTCAGGCCAATCGTCATCTGCCCGAACTCAGGACCCATGATCGCTTCGGCAATCGCATCGACTGGGTCGAGCTGCATCCGAGTTGGCACGACTTGATGTCGCTCGCCTGGAAGCACGAGGTCCCGAGCCTGGCCTGGCGCACGAACCAGCAGAACGGACATTTTGCCCGGGCGGTGCTTTCCTATGTCTGGAACCAGATCGAGCAGGGGACCGGCTGTCCGACGGGCATGGCCTATGCGTCCCATGCCGGTTTCGCGGCAGAGCCCGCGCTGGGCATCTGGGCGGAGAAGATCAAGGGCACGGACTACGAGTTCAGCCGCCGCGAGGTGGGCGAGAAGCCGTCCGTCGTGGTCGGCTACGCGATGACGGAAAAACAAGGCGGCTCGGACCTTCGCGAAACCCAGACGACCGCCCGCTTCGTGCACGCGGCCGACTATCACGGTGCCACCGCGCACTGGTACGAACTGGCCGGCCACAAGTGGTTCTGCTCGGTGCCTCAGGCCGACGGCTTCTTCACCCTGGCCAAGGTCGACGGCGAGGTGACCTGTTTCTTTCTGCCGCGCACCCTGCCGGACGGCAGCTTCAACCCCTTCTTCGTCCAACGCCTCAAGGACAAGGCCGGCAACAAGTCGAATGCGTCCAGCGAAGTGGAGTTCGCCGGCAGCCTGGCCATCCGCGTCGGCGAGGAAGGCCGCGGAATCCGCGAGATCCTGTCGCATGCCCATCTGACGCGGCTCGACTTCGCCATCGGTTCCGCCGGGCTGATGCGCCAGGCGCTGACCCTGGCCCTGCAGCATACCACGACGCGAAGCGCCTTCGGCACGACGATCGCCGACCGGCCGATGATGACCAACGTCCTGGCCGACATGGCGGTCGAGGTCGAGGCGGCAACACTGCTGGCCCTGCGCGTGGCGAAGGCCACCGACCAGATGGCAGGCGTCGAGCACGAGAGGCTGCTGGCCCGCGTCGCCACGCCGGTGGCGAAATTCTTCAACTGCTCGCGCGCCCCGTCGATCGCCTATGAAGCGCTGCAATGCCACGGCGGCAACGGCTTCATCGAGGAGAACCCGATGGCGCGGCTCTATCGCGAGGCGCCGCTCAACAGCGTCTGGGAAGGCACCGCGAACATGATGTGCATGGACGTGCGCCGGGCCATGACGAAGGACGGGCGCACGATCGCGGCGCTGCTGGACGAGGTTCGTCCGCTGGCCGGCCAGGATGCGCGCTTCGACGCCATGGTCCGCCATGCCGAACTGCTGATCCGCGAGGCGACGGCCGACGAATTCCTTGCCCGGCCGATGACCGAGGCGGTCGCCCGCGTTCTCCAGGGCGCCGAACTTCTTCGGCACAGCACGCCGGACGTCGTCGACGTGTTCCTCGGTACGCGCAATCCAGGCGTGGCGGGCGCCTGGGGTGTCCACTATGGCACGCTCGCCATGACGGTCACCCAGCCCACGGCCCGGAGGATCATGCACCGCGCCACGGTTGTCCGCGGTAATGGGTGACCGTCGCCACGACTGCTGCCCGGCAGCGCCAGCAAGGCGGCCCTCGGCGCGCGGCTATACCTCGCCCGTCTTTCCGCGACATATCAGTGGATTGCCGCGTACATGATCCTGGCCTCCGTTGCCTTGTCAGCCGGGAATTCGGCGACGATGCGGCCGGCGCGGGCGACGAGGATGCGGTCGGAAATCGACAGGATCTCGGGCAGGTAGGAGGAGATGACGACGACGGCCTTGCCCTGTTCGGCGAGGCCGCGGATGATCTGGTGGATCTCGGCGATCGCGCCGACATCGACGCCGCGGGTCGGTTCGTCGAAGATCACGATCGACGGATCCTGCGCCAGCGACTTGCCGATCACCACCTTCTGCTGGTTGCCGCCGGAAAGCTCGACGACGCGGGCCCGGCGGTTGAGCGAGGCGATGCGCAGCGCCTTGGTCCAGCGCGATGCCACCGCGTCGCGCTCGGCCGGGGCGTAGCGCAGCGGCAGGCGGTTCCGCCCCGCGAGTTCGCCGAGGAACAGGTTGTCGGCGATGTCCATCGTCTCGTAGAAGCCGTCGATCTTGCGGTCCTCGGTGATGTAGGCGATGCCGTCGCGCACGGCCTGGCGGGGCACCCGGTAGCGCACCGGCCGGCCCCGCAGATAGATCATGCCGCCGTTGAAGAAATCGCGCTTCAGGCTGCCGGCGATGATCCGGGCGATCTCTGTGCGGCCCGAGCCGATCAGGCCGGCGATGCCCAGAACCTCGCCTTCGAAGATCGAGAACGACATGTTGCGCACCATCGCGCCCATCGTGACGTTCTCGATCGACAGCACCTTCTGGCCGCGGCGGCGCGCCGGAGTGCGGCCGGCGCCGGGGTCATGATCGTGGGTGCGCGCGAGCTCGCGGCCGACCATGTGGCGGACCAAGGCGTCGCGCGTCAGTGCCCCGGCATCCTGGGTCACCACGTGGCGGCCGTCGCGCAGCACCGTGATCCGGTCGGCGATGCGCAGCGATTCCTCGAGCGCATGCGAGATGAAGACGATGCCGACGCCCCGGGCCCTGATGTCGCGGATCAGGTGGAAGAAGTGGATGATCTCCTCCGGCGTCAGGCTCGCGGTCGGTTCGTCGAAGATGATGACGCGGGCATTGAGATAGACCGCCCGCGCGATCTCGACCATCTGACGCTTCGCCGTGCCCAGGGCACTGACCGGCAGGTTCGGCTCGACATGGAAGTTGAGCGACTGCAGCAACTGCTGCGCCCGGATGTTGCGGCTGTTCTCGGTGTCGAACAGGCGTTCCCGGCCGAGCTCGATGTTCTGCGCCACCGTCATCGTCGGCACCAGGCTGGTTTCCTGGTAGACCATGGCGATGCCGGCGGCCAGGGCATCGGCGGGGCGGGCGAAGCGGGCCTCGCGGCCATCGACCAGCACCCGGCCCGACGACAGCCGGATCGCCCCGGCGATCGCCTTGCACAGGGTCGACTTGCCGGCGCCGTTCTCGCCGACGATCGCGTGAACCTCGCCGGCGCGCAGATCGAAACTGACAGTCTCGATCGCGTGGATGCCGCCGTAGAGCTTGCTGCCGTTCTCGACCGCCACCAGCACCGGCCCCGACTGCGGCCCGACCGCGTCCATCATCATTCCTCCTCCCAGCGCGCCTGCAGGATCCGCCCGGCACCCTTCGACACGGCGACGAGGCCGTCGCCCGTCGCGACGGCGGCGGTGATGCCATGCCAGTTGCCGCCGGCGCGGCTGTGCATCGCCCGCCGCGGCTCGCCGGTCCGGTCGAGCTCGACGACCAGGCCGTAGGACCGCGGCGGCGCCCAGGGTTTCATGACCCCGAGCTTCTTGACGTTGCCCGCCTGCAGCGGCTCGTAATAGGAGCCGGTGGTCGACAGCGCCGGCCCGATCCAGTAGGCCGGATCGATGCGGGCCATCATCTCGCGGCGAAAATCATCCTCGCGCAGGACCAGCTCGGTCAGATGGGTGCGCATGGCGAAGAGGCACAGCAGATAGCCGTCCGGCGACGCCGCGATCCGCCCGGGATAGCCCGGCAGGTTCGGGATCACCGCTGTCGCGGCACCACCCGTGGGCGCGATGCGGTGAAGGCTGTGCGTCCAGGCCTGGGTGAACAGGAGGCCGGGGCCATCGGCATCGAGGCAGAGCCCGGCGGGAAAGGCCAAGCCGTCGGCGATGACCTGGCCCGCGGCCAGATCCGGCGGGATCGCCACCAATGCGCCGGCCCGGTTCCGGTGCATCAGGTCGTGCAGGAAGTCGTCGGGCGCGAACCGGCTGCTGCCCTGGGCGGCGAAGATGGTGCCGTCGCGGCCGGCGACGATCGCGGTGATGCCGGTCAGCGGCATGCCGCCGGCCTGCGCAAGGCCCCGGCAGGTGCCGTCCGGCGCCACCGCCCACAGCCCCTCGCCCGCCGTCGCGGCCAGTACCCGGCCGTCGGGGTGGCGGGCAATCGCGGTCACCGTCCGCTCGAAGCGGCGAAAAAGCGCGCGGTGCTCGAGGCCGGGGCCGGAGAGGCGATGGATTTCGCAGCCGGCCGAGACGAGCACGGTGCCGTCGCCGCAGGCCACGATGTCGTCGGCCCCGGGCAGGGCGGGCCCGGCGGGTATCGCCGCGTCGAGGATGTCGTTGGGGCTGAGCGGGCCGTCCATCGAGGGGATGGCATGGCGGTCGCGCGAGGGGAACAGCACCTGTTCCAGGTCGCGCCTGAGCCGGGCGATGAAACTCACGACGCCGTCTCCCCGCCGCCCCAGTAGGAGGACCAGCCGTTCCAGGCCGGGTCGGCATCGGCCAGGCGCACCCGCCCGATCCGGTTGTTCTCGAGCCCGCCGAGGTAGAGCCAGCCCTTGTGCTCGCGCATCGAGGTGATCGTGGCATGCGATTTCCCGCCGGGATCCCAGAGCGACAGGACGGTCCGGCCCGCCTCGTCGATCTTGATGACGCAGCCGTTGTTCAACCCGGGGAACAGCCATTCGTCGCGCGGGATTTCCTTGATCATGCGCAGCCGGAAACCGGGCTTGGCCATCGCCAGGTCGATCGTCGGCGTGCGGATGCCGGTGAGGGCGACCCAGTAGCCGCCGTCGGAGGCGCGGTTGATGTTGTCGGGGTTGCCCGGCAGGTTGTCGGCGAACAGTTCGTGGGTGCCTGCCTTCGGCCCGGCGATCCAGTAGCGGTAGATCTTGCACAGCCAGCTGGTCGCGAACAGGAACGAGCGGCCGTCATGGGCCATGCAGATCCCGTTCGGGAACGAGATGTTCTTCAGGATGGTCCGGGTGGTGCCGGTGCGGGGGTCGTGGCAGATCAGGCGGCCGTTGCCGCGGCCCTCGATGCCGTCGAGGTCCCAGCTGTGCATCTCGTAGCGGATCGTCGCCTCGGAGAAATAGATCCGGCCGTCCGGCGCGATGTCGAGGTCGTCGGCCAGCCGCAGGCGGCGGTCGTCGTTCAGCTTGTACCAGGTGCGGTTGGTCTCGTCGGTGAACTTGAAGACCTTGCCGTCCGGCCTGACCCCGTAGACGCCCATGCCGCCGACGCAGACCACGAGGTTCTCGTCGCGGTCGAAGGCCAGGCCCAGCGGGCGGCCGCCGATGCGGGCGAAGATCTCGTGCGTCTCGAAGTTCGGCCCGCTGAAGCGGTGGATCCAGCCTTCGCGCGTGCCGCAATAGAGCCGGTCGTGGCGGTCGAGGATCACGTCCTCGGGCCCCTCGACGAGGCCGGTGCCGATCGCCTCGGCCCCTGACAGCGCGTCGTTCTCGGCATAGGCGGTGCCGACGTCGCGGCCGAGCGCGGGGGGCGGGTCGTAGGACAGACAGGTCGGGTTGACGTAGATGCGCTCGACGAACCTGCTGCGATTCTTGCCCCATTTGGCGTCGAGCGCCACGGCGCCGATGAGGATCGCGCCGAGGATCATCAGCGCGGCATCGCCGCGCGTGCCGAGCCGGACGAAACCGTTGATCAGCAGGAAGACCACGCCGGCACCGATCAGCGCGCGCCAGAACGTGCCCTTGCCGCCCGCAAGCGACACCCCGCCCAGCACGACCGCGGTCAGCGCCTGGACCTCCCAGCCGGCGCCCGAGGTGGCATCGGCGCTTTCCTGGCGGGCGGCGACCAGGAAGCCGGCTAGGCCGCACAGCGCGCCTGACAGCATGTAGGCCACGCACAGATGGCGCTCGACCCGGATCCCGGCATGCCGCGCCGCCTTGCGGCTGGCGCCGACGGCGGTCAGCTGGATGCCGGGGCGCGAGCGGCTGAGATAGACATGGCCGGCGAGTGCTACGAGGACCAGCAGGAACAGGTTGACCGGGATGCCGAGCACGTCGCCGGTGCCGAAGAAGCTCCACCCGTCGCTGGTCTCGGCCGACAGCGCCAGCGGGAAGGCGAAATGCTGGCCCAGCATGTTGTAGGCGGCGCGCAGGATGATCAGCGAGACCAGCGTCGTCAGGAAGGGCCGTGTCTTGACGTAGCCGACGAGCACGCCGTTGATGGCGCCGAAGGCGGCCCCGATGCCGATCGCCGCCGCCGCCGCCAGCCCGACCGGCAGGCCCGCGACCTTGAACAGGACCAGGGCGGCGAGGTTGGCCATGGCGAAGATCGCGCCGACGCTGAGGTCGATGCCGCCCGAGATGATCACCAGCGCCATCGCCATCGCGACCAGCGCGAATTCAGGAAACTGCGCGCCGAGCGACTGCAGGCTGCCGGGCGAGGTATAGTTCGGGATCGTCGCGGCGAAGCCCGCGAACATCGCGACGAGAACCGCGAAGGGGATCGCCGGCTCCATCCAGCGCTTGGCGAGCAGCTCGGCCAGCCAGAGCTTGAACGACCAGCGATAGGCCAGCCGTTCGAGCGGCCCCGGCCGCGGCAATCCGATTGCGTCTTGGCTCATTCTTCATCACCTGCTGGGCGATCGGGACGATCGCGGCCGTGGCCCCCCGGGG
>JAEYTW010000562.1 GCA_023433835.1 Pseudomonadota bacterium
GTACCTGACCATCGAACTGGGCGAGGCCATGGTCGCCCGGCTGGAGACCTTCGTCCCCGGCGACGAGCAGGACGATCCGACGAAGAACAACGTGCCGCTGGAGAAGGTCGCGATCAGCTACAAGACCGTCAAGTTCACCTATGCGCCGCAGAAGACCGACGGTTCGATGGGCGGCAACGTCCAGGCAGGCTGGGACGTCATCGCCAACAAGGCGGCGTAACGAGGCCGAAGAAGAACGGGGCCGGAATGAATTCCGGCCCCGTTCCTTTTTCCACCACTTGATCGATCGTCTTTTCAGGTCGAATGCCACGACCGGACATTGTTGCCGCCATGGGCCTTGACGTCCTGGAGGGCATCGTCGGCGCGATAGAACAGGTCCGACTTTTCCGCATCGGCCGAGCCCGCGTTCATCACGCCGGAAACCCCGGCGCTGAACGTCACCACGCCGTGGTCCGATGCCTGGTGGGGCAGGGCCTGGCGGCGCAGCACGCGCAGCGCGTCGCTCAGCATCATCTCGGCCTGGATCGGGTGCACGCCCGGCAGGACCAGGGCGATCTCGCGGCCCTCGTGCCGGCCGACCAGCTCGCCGGGCCGGCGGAACTGGGCCGACATCAGGCGGGCCACTTTCTTCAGGACGATATCGCCGCGGTTGCGGCCATTGGCATCGTTGTAGGCGCTGAAGTGATCGACATCGATCATCGCCACGCTGATCGGCTGGCGGTCGCGGGCGCAGCGCTGCCATTCGACGGCGGCCTGCTCGGCCAGATAGCTCGAGGTATAGAGGCCGGTCAGCGGATCGCGGTTGGCGCCGCCGCGGCGGGCCAGCGCATCGTCGGCCAGCTTGGCGTAGTCGCCCAGTACGGCCAGTTCGTCGAAATCGATCTGCGGATTGGCCGGATCGATCACCGACAGCGCGCCGATGACGATACCCGACGGCGCGGTCACCGGCACGCCGACATAGTTCCTGGCGCCCGCCAGCACGGGATGTCCGGCAAAGGCCTGGACGGCCGGGACGTCGGCGACGACGACCGGTTTCTCGCCCAGGATGACCTGGGTGCAGGGGCAGGTGACGCGCTCGACGAAGCCGCGTTCGACACCGGGCGTGCCCGCCGCGACATAGAGGCGCGAGCCGACGTCGATCGTCACCATCGCCCGGGCGGCGCCGAAGGCGCGGGCGGCCAGGACGGCGGCGCGCTGCAGGCCCGGATCGGCCTCCGGGCCGATCAGGCCGAACGGATCGAACTGGTAGGACGCATTCTGCTGACCCATGGCAACCCCCGCGAAGGACTGGTGCTTGTGCGGTGCACACTAGCCAAAGCCTTCGTCGCCTTGGGTTTGAGTTTGTGAAATTATGTAACGGTTGTCCAGCGGCCGACCCGGGGGATCGGCCGCTGGGACCAGGGTCAGGGGCGCGCGGAGGAGAGGTCGCGGCCGACCACGCGGCGGTAGAGATGCCAGGTCGCATGGCCCAGGACCGGCATGACGATGATCAGCCCGACGAACAGGGGGATCGAGCCGAGCACCAGGCTGCCGCTGACCAGGGCGCCCCACGCGGCCATTTCCTTCGGGCTGGCCGCAACCGCCCGCACGGAAGTGGCGATGGCGGTGTGGACCGAGACGTCCTGGTCGAGCATCAGCGGGAACGAGACGATGCTGATGGCCAGCGCCGCCACCGCGAACAGGAAGCCTGCGCCGCAGCCGGCGACGATCATGATCAGCCCCGCCTCGGTGGTGAAGACGTCGCCAATGAAGCTCGACAGGGCCAGCGGCGGCTCGGGCCCCAGGGTCGCGTCGTAGATCGCCTGGGCGGCGAACAGCCAGGCGACGAACAGGGCCGCGAGGATCAGGCCGAGCACGGCGATGCCGGCGATGGCGGGCGAACGGACCGCGCCGAAGGCGTCTCCCCAGCTCGCCGCCTCGCCGCGTTCGCGCCGGCGGCTCATCTCGTAGAGGCCGATCGCCGCGACCGGGCCGATCAGCACGAACCCGGAGGCCAGCGGGAAGACCAGGGGCAGCATGTCATAGGAAACGGCGGCGCGCGCCAGGATGACGCCGGCGATCGGATAGATCAGCGCCAGGAAAATGACGTCGGTGCGGCAGGCGCCGAAATCGGCGAGCCCCGCGCGCACCGCCGCGCCGAGATCGGCCATGCCGATATGGCGCACCGAGGGCGCCGAGGTGTCCCGCGGCCGTTCGAGATCACCGATCGCCCGGCCGGCCGACGCCATGCCGTGGGCGACATGGCCGAGCTGGTCCCAGGTCCATTCGACGGGATTGCGGATGGTCATGTCCGTTTCCTCCTGAACCATTCTCATGGGTTCGGGCGGGCGGACATCGGGCCGGTACAGCAGGCCGATCCGGCCGCCGAGACGCCGATCTTACGCCATTTCGGCGAGATCGTCATCGCCGCCGGCAAACCGCTCTCTGGGGAACAGTTTTCTCGCGCCGGCGTTTTGCCAAACTGGTCTGCCGTGATAAGCGTTCTGGAGGCCATGGGGTGAAAAGGGCGGGATGACAGGGGACGATCAGGTCGCGGGCTCGGTTCCCGAGGCGGAGCGCTATCGCATCCTCGTCGATGCGATCGCCGACTACGCGATCTATATGCTCGACCCCTCCGGCATCGTGACCAGCTGGAATTCGGGTGCCCAGCGCTCGAAGGGCTATGTCCCCGCCGAGATCATCGGCCAGCATTTCTCCCGTTTCTATACCGAGGAAGACCGGGCCGCGGGCAAGCCTGAGCGCGCGTTGCATACGGCCGCGACCGAGGGCCGCTTCGAGGCCGAGGGCTGGCGCCTGCGCAAGGATGGAAGCCGCTTCTGGGCCAGCGTGGTGGTCGATGCGATCCGCGATCCCGCCGGCCGCCTCATCGGCTTTGCCAAGGTCACCCGCGACCTGACCGAACGCCGGGCCGCCCAGGAGGCGCTGCGCCGCAGCGAGGAGCAGTTCCGCCTGCTGGTCCAGGGCGTCACCGACTACGCGATCTACATGCTCGATCCCGCCGGCATGGTCTCGAGCTGGAATGCCGGGGCCGAGCGGATCAAGGGCTATGCGCCCGGCGAGATCATCGGCCGCCATTTCTCGGAATTCTATACCCCGGAAGATCGCGAGCGCGGCGAGCCGCAGCGCAGCCTCGAGACCGTGCGTCGCGAAGGCCGGCTCGAGCGCGAAGGCTGGCGGGTGCGCCGGGACGGCACGCGCTTCTGGGCCAACGTGGTGATCGATCCGATCCGCAACGAGGCGGGCGAGATCATCGGCTTTGCCAAGATCACCCGCGATTCGACCGAGCGGAAGCTTGCCCAGGATGCACTGGATCAGGCGCGCGAGGCGTTGCTGCAGTCGCGCAAGATGGAGGCGATCGGCCAGCTGACCGGCGGCGTCGCCCATGATTTCAACAATCTGCTGATGGCCGTGCTGGGCAGCCTCGAACTGCTGCGCAAGCGCCTGCCCGACGATGCGGCGATGCGGCGGCTGATCGACAATGCGACCCAGGGCGCGCGCCGCGGGGTATCGCTGACCCAGCGGATGCTGGCCTTTGCCAGGCGCCAGGAACTGAAACCCGCCGCCGTCGACGTGGCGGCCCTGGTGCTGGGCATGGGCGACCTGATGCAACGCTCGGTCGGGCCCTACGTGACCATCGAGACGCGGTTTCCGGCAGGCCTGCCCCCGGTGCGCACCGATCCCGAGCAACTCGCGACCGCCCTGCTCAACCTGGCGATCAACGCCCGCGACGCGATGCCGGACGGCGGCATGATCGTCGTTTCGGCACGCGAGGACAGCGTTGCCGCACCCTGGACCGGCGGGGCGCTGCCGGGCGACTACGTGCGCATCGCGGTCACCGACAGCGGCCAAGGCATGGACGAGGCGACGCTGGCGCGTGCCGTCGAACCGTTCTTCACCACCAAGGGTATCGGCCGGGGCACCGGGCTCGGCCTGCCGATGGTGCATGGCCTGGCCGAGCAGTCCGGCGGCCGGCTGATGCTAACGAGCCGCCCGGGCGAAGGCACGACCGCCGAGCTGTGGCTGCCGGTGGCAGCCGGCGAAACCGCCACGGTGACGCCCGAGCCGGCGCAGGCCCAGGATGGCACGCGGCCGCTGACCATTCTGGCGGTCGATGACGATGCCCTGGTCCTGACGTCGACGGCCAGCATGCTGGAAGACCTCGGCCATCATGTCATCGAGGCCGCGTCCGCCGCCGCCGCCCTCGACCGGCTGCGGCGCGAGACCGCGGTCGATCTGGTCATCACCGATCATGCGATGCCGCAGATGACCGGGGCGGAACTGGCCCAGATCATCGCCACCAAGCATCCGGACCTGCCGGTAGTGCTGGCGACCGGGTTCGCCGAACTGCCTGCCGGCCCGGCGGCCAGCCTGCCCCGCCTGGCCAAGCCGTTCGATCAGGCGGAACTGCAGCGCGTGATTGCCATGGTCATAAATCCACGCTGACGGGTATCCCAGAGCTGCCGGCTTGTATTAGGCTCGGGCCGCACGCGGGATGCCGGAGGAGGGCGGATGGCGGACTTCGGACGGACGCTGTCGCGCACCTTGCGTGGCCGCTGGGGCCGTGGCCTCGTCGTCGGGCTCGTGATCGCGGCGGCGATCGTCGCCGGGATCGACAATTATGCCCGTGCCCGGGCCGACCGCCAGCAGGTGCTGGCCGCCGCGCTCGACGGCACGGTGCGCGTATCGATCGACATGGTCCAGAAATGGCTGTTCGAACGGCTGGCCGATACCGAGGTGGCGGCCGACATCGCCGGCGACCTGACGCCGGCCAACTTCATCCCGCGCTTCCGCAATTCGCTCGACGGTCTGTTCGACCAGATGGCCGGCCGCTATCTCTACCAGTCCGTCGGGGCCTATTCGACCGAGACCGGCCAGCGCATCGCCGGCTCGAAGGCCGCGCCGGCCATCTTGCCCGACTGGCTCGAGCCGCGGATCAGGCAGGCGACCAACCTGCGTGTCGGCCAGCTCACCTTCTATCCCGGTCCGGAAGGCGCCGATGCCGGCACGCGGCGGCTGGCGCGCCAGTTGGTCTTCTTCCGCGGCGTCTTTTCCGCGGCCACGGCCGACAAGCCGTTCGCCATCGTCGTGCTGACCGTGCCGGGCGCGATGCTCGATGCCGTCGTCACCCGCGACGCGGTCGGCGCGACCGGCCGCGGCGCGGTCTATTTCGCGCGCAACGATGCCGGCCGGGTTTCGTCGCCGCAGGCGACCGACGCCCCCGGCGATGCCGGCCTGGCCCGGCTGCGCGACATGCGCGCGGCCGCGTCGGTCGAGGCGCGGATCCTGGCCGGTGCCATCGGCATGCTCGAGGGGCCCGACATCAACGGCCACCAGGTCTTTGCCGTGGGCCGCCGGGTCGAACCTTATTCCACCTTCGTCATCGCCAGCCTCGATGTCCGCGACGGCATGGGCGAGTTCGAACGCCACGCGCTGTCCCTGGCGGGGCTGGGCACCGCCGGCATCGCGCTGGCGATCGCCGCCGGCCTGTTGTGGCGGCGGGCCGAGCTGTACCGCGCCCGGCTGCGCGAGGCGGCGATCGCCGGCCGCCTCGAATTCGCCACCAGCCGGGCCGACGACGCCATCCTGGTGATCGACGACGAGGGCATGATCGTCGATGCCAATGAGCGCGCCATGGCGATGTACGGCCGCCGGCGCGACCAGCTGGTCGGCATGGCGGTCGCGGAATTGCGCTCGCCCGCCGAACGGGTCGATCTCGCAACCCTGGCGCAGGGCCTGGAGTCCGGCGACGACCTGTCCTACCAGACCGTCCACCAGCGGCAGGACGGCACGCCGTTTCCGGTCGCCGTCATCGTCGCGCGGATGCGCAGCGGCGGCCGCACCCAGTTCAACGCCATCGTGCGCGACCTGACCCAGGCGCAGGAGACCGCCCGGCGGATCGAGCATCTCCAGCATTTCGATCCGGTCACCGGGCTGGCCGCGCGGCAGCGGCTGATCGATGACCTGGGCGCGGCGCTGGCGGCGGGGCAGGCCTGTCCCATCGCGGTGATCGGCATCGATCGGCTGCATCATTTCGCGCAGGCGCTGGGCTACACCGCCGGCGATGCGCTGGCCGTCGAGGTCAGCCGGCGGCTCGCCCAGTGCTGCGGGCCGGCCATGCAGGCCTATCGCTTCGGGCCCGACGAATTCGTGCTGGCCATGCCCGACGGCACCTCGGCCGATATCGACGCCGCCGCGGGCCAGGCGCTCCAGGCGCTGGCCCAGCCCTTCGTGGTCGAGACGCGGGCCCTGCATCTGGCTGCCTGCATCGGCATCGCGGCGGGGCCGCAGGATGGCGCCGATCCCGTGACCCTGTTGCGCAACGGCCAGTCCGCCCTGCATGCCGCGCGGGCCGGCGGCCAGGGTCAGATCGCGGCCTATCGCCCGGCCATGAGCCGCGCGCGGCTGGACGACCTGGCGCTGGAGGAACGCCTGCGCGGTGCGATCGGGCGCGGCGAGATGTCCCTGCATTACCAGCCGCAGATCTCGCTGCAGACCGGTCGGATCATCGGTGCCGAGGCGCTGCTGCGCTGGCAGCACCCCGAACTCGGCGCCGTGCCGCCGTCGCGGTTCATCCCGCTGGCCGAGGAAACCGGGTTGATCCAGGAGTTGGGCGCCTGGGTCCTCGACGAGGCCTGCCGCCATTGGCGCGACTGGCGGGCCGCCGGCGCCGGGCCGCCGCCGGTCGCCGTCAACCTCGCCGCGCCCCAGTTCCAGCGGCCGGGTTTCGCGCGCAGCGTCATCGATCTCTTGGCGGCCCACGAGATGCCGTCGGCCGCGCTACAGCTGGAGATCACCGAGAGCATGGTGATGGGGGATGTCGAAGCGGCGATCGCGGTGATGCAGGAACTGACCCGCGCCGGCATCGACCTCGCCATCGACGATTTCGGCACGGGCTATTCCAGTCTCAGCCACCTGCAGCGCTTTCCCGTCGCCAAGCTCAAGATCGACCGCTCGTTCGTGCTGCATTGCGACCGCCAGCCCGGCGATGCCGCGATCGTCGGCGCCGTCATCGCCATGGCGCGCAGCATGAACCTGCGGGTGATCGCCGAAGGCGTCGAGACCGAGGGGCAGCGGGCCGTGCTGCGCGACCTCGGCTGCGACGAGATGCAGGGCTACCTGTTCTCCCGGCCGTTGCCGGCCGATGCGTATGCGGCGCTGCTTACTTCTTCTTCGCCAGCCAGATGACGTGGCGGCGGCCGCCCTTGGATCCGCGGGCGCGGACGGTGACTTCCTCGGCGGCGAAGCCGTTGCGGCGCAGCCGGGCGGTGAAGCGGCCGTCGGGCGCGGCCGACCAGACGGCCAGGATGCCGCCGGGCTTCAAGGCGGCATGGGCGGAATAAAGCCCGGTGATGCCGTAGAGCGTATTGTTGTCTTCGGTAGTCAGGCCGTCGGGGCCGTTGTCGACGTCGAGCAGGATGGCGTCATAGGCGGCGCGGGCCGAGGCCATCATGCCGCCGACATCCCCCAGCCGGATCACCACGCGCGGATCCTCGAGGCAGTCGCCGAAGATCGGCGCCATCGGTCCCCGCGCCCAGTCGACCACTGCCGGCACCAGCTCGGCCACCTCGATGACCGCATCGGGGCCGAACGACTTCAGCGCGGCGCGCAGGGTGAAGCCCATCCCCAGCCCGCCGATCAGCAGCCGGGGTTTCTTGCGCTGCCCCAGGCGTTCGGCGGTCAGCGTCGCCAACGCCTCCTCCGAACCCCATAGCCGGCTGTTCATCAGTTCGTTGTTGGACAGCATGATCGAGAATTCGTCGCCGCGGCGCTTCAGCCGCATGTCGCCGCCGCCGGGAATGGTGGTGCGGGCAAGCTCGACCCAGGGGATCATGGCACCAGCCCCAGCGCGATGTCCGTCGTGTAGTTCTCGCGCATGAAGGCGATGAAATTGTCGCGGAACTGGCGGGTATGGGCATGGGCCAGCGCGTCGGCGCGTTCGGCGTCGCGGTCGCGGATGGCATCCAGCATCGCCTGATGCTCGTCGGTCAGCAGGTAACCGTCGTTGGTACGCTCGAGATAGTCGAAATGCAGATGCAGCATGCGCTGGCCCTGGTTCAGTAGGCGTTCGTAGAACGACGCCATGTAAGGATTGCGGCCGGCGCGCGCAATCGTCATGTGGAACTGCTTGTTGGCTTCCGACATCACGAGATGGTCGCCGCCGCGCACCGCCGCCTCGAATTCCTTCAGCCGGCGGGCGATGGCCTTGAGGTCGCCATCGGTCCGCAGCTGGGCGGCCAGCCGGGAATTGACCCGCTGGGCGATGTCGAGCGCCTCGACATATTTCGGGAAGGTCGCGACCTCGATCGGCGCCACGATGGTCGATCGGTTGGCCAGCGTCACCACCAGATCCTCGCCCGACAGGCGGATCAGCGCCTCGCGTACCGGCGAGCGCGACATGCCGAAGCGTTCCGCCAGCGTGGTCTCGTCCAGAAGCTGGCCCGGCGCCAACTCCAGCGTCAGGATATCGTTGCGCAGCGTCTCGTAGACGCTTTTCCAGCCCTGGCCCTTGGCCCGCCGCCCTTCGGTCTCGTCGCTCAAACCCGTCATGTCCTCTTGCTGCGGCCCGGCATAGCGCCGCGCCCGGCTCGTGTCGACACATTGTTTTTCGCGATTGACATTGTCGACACTCTGCCGACATATTTCAAGTCGACACCGTGCCGACATAAGGAGCAGCCGGCCATGGCCCTGAAAGGTATCCTCCCCGCGCTGGTGACGCCGTTCGACGCTGCCGGCGACACCGATTTTGCCACGCTGGAAAAACTGATCGAGCATCACCTGGCCCAGGGCGTGCACGGTTTCGTGCCGATGGGCTCGACCGGCGAGTACTACGCGATGACGGCGGGCGAGCGCGCCGACGTGCTGCGCTGCGTCAAGGAGGTGGTCGGCGATCGCGGCCAGCTCGTCGCCGGCACCAACGGCGGCTCGACCCGCGAGGTCATCGGCCACACCGAGACGGCGAAAAAGCTCGGCTACGATACCGTGCTGCTGCCGCCGCCCTATTACTGCCTGCCGACGCAGGAGGAACTGCTCGTCCACTACCGCGCGGTGCTCGATGCGGTCGACGTGCGGGTCGTTCTCTATAATTTCCCGCTGCGCGCCGGTGTCGAGGTCGGCTTCGACGTGATGGATGCGCTGGCCGACGACCCGCGCGTCGTCGCCATCAAGGAAAGCAGCGGCAATCTGTTGCGCGCGCTGGAGATCAATCGCCGCTATGCCGGCCGCCTCGAGCTTTCCTGCGGCAGCGACGATCAGGCTTTCGACTTCTTCATGTGGGGCGCGACCAGCTGGATCTGCGGCCCGGCCAACTGTTTCGCCGGCCCGATCGTTCGGTTCTACGAGGCGTTCGTCCGCGGCGACCAGGCGACGGCGCAGGCCCTGATGCGCAGGATCTATCCGGCGATGACCGATCTCGAATCCGGCAAGTTCGTGCAGAAGGTCAAATACGGCTGCGAGCTCTCCGGGATCGCGGTCGGCGAGACGCGCCGGCCGCTGATGCCGCTGGGACCGGACGAGAAGGCCGCCTTCGCCCAGGTCTTCGCCGCGGCCCACGCATGACCACCGCGGTCGTCGGCGCCGGCATCATCGGGGCGGCCATCGCCTTCGAGCTGCGGCGCCGCGGCCGCGACGTGGTGCTGATCGATCGGGGTTCGCCTGGCCGGGGCGCGTCCTACGGCAACATGGCGAGCATCGCGGTCACCGAATTCCTGCCGTCGTCGCGGCCGGGCATCTGGGCGCAGATCCCCGGCTGGCTGCTCGATCCCGAGGGGCCGGTGCGGGTGCGACCGTCCTACCTGCTCAAGGCGATGCCCTGGTTCCTGTGCTTTCTCGCCGCCGGCACGCCGGCGCGGGTGCGGGCATTGGAGGCTGCCGGCGCCGCGCTCTGCCGCCGCGTCTACGATGACCTGCTGCCGCTGCTGGAAGCGGCCGGCCTCAACGACACGCTGTCGGAAGAAGGCTGTCTCAGCCTCTATGCCGACGATGGCGAGTTTGCCGCCGACCGCGAGCATATCGCGCTGCTCGAACGCTTCGCCCTGCCGCACGAGGTGCTGGGGCCTGACGAGCTGCATCGGCTGGAGCCGGAAATCTCGGCCGTGATCCGCCGTGCCGTGCTGTTCCCGCAGAACCGTTCGGTGCGCGATCCCTACAAGCTGGTGCTGGCGCTGGTCGAGCGGTTCCGGGCGATGGGGGGCTGCGTCGAACAGGGTGACGTCGCGGGTTTCGAGCGCGGCGAGGCGGTAACCGCCCTGCGCCTGGCCGATGGCCGCCGGATCGAGACGGAGGAAGCCATCCTCTGCGGCGGTGCCCATACCGGGCGGCTTGCGGCGGCATTGGGCGAGCCGATCCCGCTGGAGACCGAGCGCGGCTATCACACCCAGATCATGGCGCCGGGCATCGCCTTGCGCCATTCGCTGATCTGGCCGGCCCGCGCCTTCATGGTGACGCCGACCGCCGGCGGCATCCGCGTCGGCGGCACGGTCGAGATGGCGGGCCTCGACGCCGCCCCCGATTATCGCCGGGCCCGCGTGCTGGTCGGCCGCGCGCGCGAGGCACTGCCGAACCTGCAGCCGCGCGAGACGTCGGAATGGATGGGCCACCGGCCCGCCTTACCCGATACCGTGCCGATCATCGGGCCGTCGTCGACCACCCGCGGCATCTATTATGCTACCGGCCACGGCCATCTCGGCCTGACCTACGCGGCGACCACGGCGCGGCTGATCGGCGACCTCGTCACCGGCCGCACGCCGCCGGTCGACATGGCGCCGTATCGCGTCGACCGTTTCTGAGGAGGGGGCCATGCGTGACAGCCTGTTCATCGATGGCCGCTGGGTGGCGCCGGTGCGCGGCGGCGGCTTGTCCGTCGTCGACCCCGCGACCGAGGCGGTGATCCACCAAGCCCCGGCCGGTACGGCCGAGGATATCGATGCCGCCGTTGCCGCGGCCCGCCACGCCTTCGACGACGGCCCCTGGCCGCGGATGAGCGGCGCCGGGCGGGCAGTCGTCCTGCGCGCCATCGCGGCCGGCATCCGCGAGCGCCTGGGCGATCTCGCCCGCCTCGAAGTGCGGGACAATGGCAAGCCCCTGCCCGAGGCCGAATGGGATATCGGCGATGCCGCCGGCTGCTTCGAGTTCTATGCCGGCCTGGCCGAGGAGATGGATGCGGCGGGGCCCGAGGCGATCGCGCTGCCCGATGCCCGTTTCGCGGCGACGGTGCTGCGCGAGCCGCTGGGTGTTGCCGGTGCCGTCATTCCCTGGAATTACCCGCTGCTGATGGCGGCATGGAAGGTGGCCCCGGCGCTGGCCGCCGGCTGCACCATGGTGTTGAAACCCTCCGAGCTGACACCCCTGACCGCGCTGGAGCTCGGCGCCGTCGCCGAGGCGGCCGGGCTGCCGGCGGGCGTGCTCAACATCGTCACCGGCACCGGCCCGGATGCGGGCCAGCCGCTCTGCGACCATCCCGGTGTCGACAAGCTCGCCTTCACCGGCTCGGGCCTGACCGGCGCGAAGGTGATGGCGGCGGCGGCGCGCGACATCAAGAAGGTCAGCCTGGAACTCGGCGGCAAGTCGCCGTTCCTGGTGTTCGACGATGCCGATGTCGAGAAAGCCGTCGAATGGATCATGTTCGGCATCTTCTGGAACCAGGGCCAGGTCTGCTCGGCCACCTCGCGCGTGCTGGTGCAGGACGGGCTCTACGATCGCCTGCTGGAGCGGCTGGTGGCCGAGGCCCGGCGGATCCGCATCGGCAACGGGCTCGATGCCGGCACGCTGCTCGGGCCGCTGGTCTCCGCCCCGCAGCGGGCCAAGGTGCTCGCAGCGATTGCCCAGGCCCAGGCCGACGGCGCCACGGTCGCGACCGGCGGCGGCGTGCCGGCGGGGTTCGCGCGCGGCTATTTCGTCGAGCCGACGGTGCTGACCGACGTGCCGCTCGACAGTGCCGCCTGGCGCGAGGAAATCTTCGGGCCGGTGGTGTGCGTCCGCCGCTTCGCCGACGAAGCCGAGGGGGTGCGATTGGCCAATGATTCGCGCTTCGGCCTCGCCGCCGCGGTGATGTCGGCCGATCTCGACCGGGCCGAGCGGGTGGCGGCGCGTTTGCGCGCCGGCATCGTCTGGATCAATTGCTCGCAGCCGACCTTCACCGAGGCGCCTTGGGGCGGTTACAAGCAATCGGGCATCGGGCGCGAACTCGGGCGCTGGGGCCTGGAGAACTATCTCGAAACCAAGCAGATCACCCGCCTGGTCAGCGACGAGCCCTGGGGTTGGTACATCAAATGAAATGGGACAGGACGATCGAGCTGCTGCAGGTCCATTGCCAAGGTGAGATCGGCAAGGTGATCACCGGCGGCGCACCCGAGATTCCCGGCGCCACGCTGCTCGACCGGATGAACCGCATCAATGCCGGCGACGATGCCCTGCGCCGCTTCGTCACCTCCGAGCCGCGCGCCCATGTGGCGATGTCGGTCAACCTGCTGGTGCCGCCGGCGCGGCCCGAGGCCGATGCCGGCTTCATCGTGCTGCAGGCCGACCGCGCCCATCCGATGTCGGGCTCCAACTGTATCTGCGTCGTCACCGCCCTGCTCGAAAGCGGCCGGGTGAAGATGGTCGAGCCCGAGACGATCGTGCGCATCGATACGCCGGCCGGGCTGATCGTGGCGCGCGCCAGATGCGCCGATGGGCGCTGCCTGTCGGTCAGCCTCGACAACGTCGCCTGTTTCGTCGAGGTGCTGGACCAGCCGGTCGAGACCGCGCGCTGGGGCCGCATCACCGCCGACATCGCCTTCGGCGGCGTCTACTATGCCGTTGTCGATGCCGAACAGGTCGGCCTGACGATCGAGCCGCGCAATGCCCGCGCGCTGGCCGAGGCCGGCGTCGCGCTGAAGGCCATGCTGGCCGAACAGGTGCGGGTCAGCCATCCCGAACTGCCCGGCCTCGACGAGATCGCCTATGTGATGTTCCGTGGGCGCGAGCCCGACGGCGCGGTACGCACCTGCACGACGCTGCCGCCGGGTCGGGTCGACCGCTCGCCCTGCGGCACCGGCAGCTCGGCCAATCTCGCCACCCTGCATGCCCGCGGCATGATCCGGGTCGGCGAGGGTCGCCGCTCGCGCTCGATCATCGGCGGCGAATTCCTGGCGGAGGTGAGGGCTGAGACCACGGTCGGCGGCCGCCCGGCCATCCTGCCGCGCATCACCGGCCAGGCCTGGGTTTATGGCCGCGAAGTGTTGCGCCTGGATGCCCATGACCCGTTCCCCGACGGTTTCGCCCTCTCCGACAGCTGGGGCTCGCAGGCCTGAGCGGGCGCGAAGAAAAGCGTCATTCCCGCGCGAGCGGGAATCCAGGGCAAGGGCGTCGCAAATGGCGCCGCGCTTACCCTGGATTCCGGGTCTTCGCTGCGCGCCGCCCGGAATGACGAATGTTGGGAATTTACTCTGCTGCCGTCACTCGGGCATCACGCCCGCCGCGCAGGATCGAGTTGCCCTCGAACAGGTCGCGCTGGTCGATGCCCGCGCCGGCCAGCCAGTCGCTTTCCGCGATCTGGCCCGAAGGGCTGAACGCCGCCAGCGCATTGGCGTAACAGGCGCGGCGCACGTCTTCAGCCGCCACCCCTTGCGCCAGGGCAAGCCTGGCGGTCTTCGGGACCGACAGCGGGTCGGAGATGCCCCAGTCGCAGGCCGAGTTGACGATGACGCGTTCCGAACCGTAGCGCTTGAGGATCTCGACCATGCGGGCATCGCCCATCTTGGTCGACGGATAGATCGAGAAGGCGGCCCAGTAGCCGCGCTCCAGCACCTCGGCCACCGTCTCCTCGTTGTTGTGGTCGACGACGACGCGCGACGGATCGAGGCCGTGTTCCTCGCAGACATCCATCGAGCGCGTGGTGCCGCGCTTCTTGTCGCGATGCGGCGTGTGGATCATCACCGGCAGGTCGAGTCCGCGGGCAAGGTCGAGCTGGCGGCGGAAATAGCGGTCTTCCAGCTCGGTCTGTTCGTCATAGCCGATCTCGCCGATCGCCACGACACCTTCCTTGACGGCGAAGCGGGGCAGGATGTCCATTACCGCCTCGGCCAGTGCCTCGTCGTTGGCTTCCTTCGAATTGAGGCCGATGGTGCAGTAGTGGCGCAGGCCGAACTGCCCGGCGCGGAAGCGTTCGAACCCCAGAATGGCCGAGAGGTAATCGGCATAGCTGGCCACATGGGTGCGCGGCTGGCCGACCCAGAAGGCCGGCTCGATGACGGCGACGATGCCGGCGGCGGCCATCGCCTCGTAATCGTCCGTCGTGCGCGAGATCATATGGGCATGCGGATCGATGAACATCATGGGGTGCGTTCCTGCGCGGCCGATGCGACGTCCGCTTCCGCGCCGACCGCCTGCGCGAAGGGAATGAGACAGCGCCACAGCTCCGGCGAGACCGGCCGGCCGGCGGTGCGGCGTTCGCGGGCGTAATCGCGCAGGATCACGGCAAGCTCGGGGTTGGCGCGTTCGTCGAGGCCCTGGATCGGGTCGAGGCGGCTGTCGACGAACAGGGCCTTCAGCACCATGTGGTTCCAGCGATGCTCATCGAAGACCTCGCGCGGATAGGGGCTGTCATGGGCCACTGCCTCGAACACCGGCCGCATGTTGCTGCGCAGGCCTTCGCCGGCCTCCGGTTCCAGCGCCGCGGGATCGGGATAGAGGGCCAGGCCGCGGAACAGCGCGACCAGCTCGGCCGGGTCCGCCGCCTGGCGCAGCCGGCGGAAGCGCGCGGCGAAACCGTCGCGCGGCAGATGCAGCAGCAGCAGGACGCGGG
>JAEYTW010000563.1 GCA_023433835.1 Pseudomonadota bacterium
GTACCTGACCATCGAACTGGGCGAGGCCATGGTCGCCCGGCTGGAGACCTTCGTCCCCGGCGACGAGCAGGACGATCCGACGAAGAACAACGTGCCGCTGGAGAAGGTCGCGATCAGCTACAAGACCATCAAGTTCACCTATGCGCCGCAGAAGACCGACGGCTCGATGGGCGGCAACGTCCAGGCCGGCTGGGACGTCATCGCCAACAAGGCGGCGTAATCGGGATTACAAATCAGCGGGGCCGGCGGCGACGCCGGCCCTGCCTGACGTTTTTCCTACCGGCCGGTAACGCCCGTTCCTGTGACCGGCATCACAGCCCCTGTAGTTGAACCGCCGACCCGCCTTGCACTTCGTGTCGTGAGCGAAACCTACAATCGGCCACGCAATCGTCGCAGAACCTGAGACGATTACGTGGTAAGCGATTCGCAGGACAGGGGGCGGCCGGCGGGCCTCCCGGATAATGGGTGGGATAATGCAGGGCATTCGTCTGATCACCGGCGCGGCCGTGGCCGCAGCCGTATTCCTTGGCCACAACGCCGGCGCCCAGGCGCCGGCCGGGCCGCCACCGGTCACCGTCGCCAAGCCGGTAGTCAAGGACATCACCGAATACGACGAATATATCGGCCGGTTCGAGGCGATCGACCAGGTCGATCTCCGCGCCCAGGTGGCCGGCTATCTTGACAAGGTCAACTTCGTCGACGGCGCCCTGGTCAAGAAGGGCGACCTGCTGTTCGTCATCGACCAGCGTCCCTACAAGCTGGCACTGGAAGAGTTGCGGGCCGCGCTGGCCTCGGCCAAGGCCGAGCTGGATTTCGCCACCACCGACTTCCGCCGGGCCGAGACGCTGAAGCAGGGCGGCAACGTGACCGAGCAGGTCTTCGACCAGCGCCGCCAGCGCGTGACCACCGCGCGCGCCGCCGTCGACCGCAACCAGGCCTCGTTGAACCGCGCCCAGCTCGACCTCGAATTCACCGAGATCCGCGCCCCGATCGACGGCCGCGTGTCGCGCCGCCTCGTCTCGGTCGGCAACCTGATCAAGCCCAACGAAACGGTGCTGACCAATATCGTCTCGGTCGCCCCGATCCAGTTCTATTTCGACGTCGACGAACGCTCCTACCTCGCCTATTCGCGCCTGGCGCTGGAGGGGCAGATGAAATCGAACCGCGACAACCCGAACGACGTGCGGGTAGCCACCACCGACCAGCGGATCCCGACCCAGCCGGGCCACATGGATTTCGTCGACAACCGCGTCGACCAGGCCTCGGGCACCGTGCGCGCCCGCGCGATCTTCGACAACAAGGACATGCTGCTGGTGCCCGGGCTGTTCGGCCGGCTGCTGATTGCCGGCTCGCCCCAGTACAAGGGCGTGCTGGTGCCGGAGGAAGCGATCGGCGCCGACCAGGACCGCCGCGTCGTCTATGTGGTCGGGCCTGACAACAAGGTCGCGCTGCAGCCGGTCAGGGTCGGCCCGCATATCGACGGCTACCGCGTCATCCGCTCCGGCCTGAAGGGCGACGAGACCATCGTCGTCAACGGCCTGATGCGGGTGCGCCCGGGCGCGCCGGTGACACCGCAGATGACCACCCTGCCCCCCGTCCGCGAACGCCAGAACTGACGGGCGGGGACTTAAGGGATGCGCTTCTCCCATATCTTCGTCGATCGCCCGGTGCTGGCCTCGGTGCTGGCGATCGTCATCATGCTGATCGGCTCGATCGCCTATACGACCCTGCCGGTCACGCAGTATCCGGAAATCGTGCCGCCCACCATCGTGGTGCGCGCCTCCTATCCCGGCGCCAATGCCGAGACCATCGCGGCGACGGTGGCAACCCCGCTGGAACAGCAGATCAACGGCGTCGAGGACATGCTCTACATGTCCTCCTACTCGACCGGCGACGGCCAGGTCTCGGTCACCGTGACCTTCAAGCTCGGCACCGATCTCGACAAGGCCCAGGTGCTGGTCCAGAACCGCGTCTCGATCGCCACGCCCCGCCTGCCCGAGGAAGTGCGGCGCTTGGGGATCACCACGCTGAAAAGCTCGCCCGACCTGATGATGGTCGTGCACATGCTGTCGCCCGACGCGACCTACGACCAGCTCTACGTCTCCAACTACGCCCGCAACAATATCCGCGACGAACTGCTGCGCCTGGAAGGCGTGGGCGACCTGATCCTGTTCGGCGAGCGGCAGTATTCGCTGCGCCTCTGGCTCGACCCGGAAAAGCTGTCCTCCTTCGGCCTGTCGGCCGGCGACGTCGTGCGGGCGGTGCAGGAACAGAACGTCCAGGTCTCGGGCGGCGCGCTGGGGCAGGAGCCGAACACGGCCGGCAATGCCTTCCAGATCACGGTGACGACGCAGGGCCGCTTCGACGACCCGCGCCAGTTCCGCCGCGTCATCGTGCGGGCGACGCCCGACGGCCGGCTGGTCCGCGTCGAGGATGTCGCGCGCATCGAACTCGGCGCCCAGGACTACGTCACCAATTCCTATCTCGACGACAAGCAGGCCGTGGCACTCGGCATCTTCCAGCGCCCGGGGACCAACGCGCTGAAGGCGTCCGAGCAGATCATCCAGGTGATGGAGGAGGCCAAGAAGTCGTTCCCGCCGGGCCTCGAATACCGCATCGTCTACAATCCCACCGAATTCATCGGGGAATCGGTCAAGGCAGTCTACGACACGCTGTTCGAGGCGGTCGTGCTGGTCGTCCTGGTCGTCCTGATGTTCCTGCAGTCGTGGCGCACGGCGATCATCCCGATCCTGGCCATTCCGGTCTCGCTGATCGGTACCTGCGCGCTGATGGCGGCCTTCGGCTTCTCGCTCAATACCCTGACCCTGTTCGGCCTGGTGCTGGCGATCGGCATCGTCGTCGACGATGCCATCGTCGTGGTCGAGAACGTCGAGCGCAACATCGCCGAGGGCATGAACCCGCGCGATGCGGCGCATGAGACGATGGACCAGGTCGGCGCCGCGGTCATCGCCATCGCGCTGGTCCTGGTCGCGGTGTTCGTGCCGACCGCCTTCATTCCCGGCATCACCGGCCAGTTCTATCGCCAGTTCGCCCTGACCATCGCGGTCTCCACCGTGATCTCGGCGCTGGTCTCGATCACCCTGTCGCCGGCGCTGGCCGCCCTGCTGCTGAAGCCGCACGGCCATGCCCGGCCGACCAACATCCTGTCGCGGGCCGGGGCGACGTTCGCCAACGGCTTCAATCGCGGCTTCGACTGGATGTCGAACAAATATGCCGGGATCATCGACGCCATCGTGCGCCGCCAGATCATCGTGCTGCCGATCTATGCCCTGCTGCTGGCCGGCACGGTGTGGATGTCGAACACGGTGCCGACCGGCTTCATCCCGGCCCAGGACCAGGGCTACGCGATCGTCGTGGTGCAGTTGCCCGACGGCGCCTCGCTGTCGCGCACCGATGCCGTGACCAAGCGGGTGGTCGAGATCGCGCGCGGCACGCCGGGGGCGAGCAACGCGGTGTCCTTCGCCGGTTTCTCCGGCGCGACCTTCACCAATGCCACCAACGCGGCGGCGGTGTTCGTCACCTTCGCGCCGTTCAAGGACCGCATCAAGGCGGGCATCTCCGGCGACCAGATCGTGCGCGACCTGTTCGTGCGGATGCAGGTGGTGCAGGAAGCCTTCATCATCGCCATCCCGCCGCCGCCCGTGCGCGGCCTGGGGAATTCCGGCGGCTTCAAGCTCCAGGTCCAGGACCGCACCGGCGGCGACGTGCGCAAGGTGCTGGCCGCGACCTATCAGCTGATGGGGGCGGCGCGCCAGAACCCGCAGCTGTCGGGCGTGTTCACCACGTTCACCGCCGGCTCGCCGCAGATCTTCCTCGATATCGACCGGCAGAAGGCGCAGATCCTGAACGTGCCGATCGCCAATATCTTCGAGACGCTGCAGGTCAATCTCGGCTCGGCTTTCGTCAACGACTACAACGCCTTCGGCCGCGTCTACCAGGTGCGCGCCCAGGCCGACCAGCGCTTCCGCCTGACCGAGGACGACATCAACCGGCTGCGCGTGCGCTCGGCCACCGGCGCGCTGGTGCCGCTCGGCACGCTGGTCGAGATCCGCGAGACCACCGGCCCCGACCTGGTGCAGCGCTACAACATGTATCCGTCGGTACCGCTGCAGGGCAACGCCGCCCCCGGCATCTCATCGGGCCAGGCGCTGCAGGCGATGGAGAAGCTCGCCGCCGAGGTGCTGCCGCAGGGCATGTCCTACCAATGGACCGAACTGGCCTTCCAGCAGCGCTCGGTCGGCAATACCGCGGGTTTCATCTTCGCCCTGTCGGTGCTGTTCGTCTTCCTGGTGCTGGCCGCCCAGTACGAGAGCTGGTCACTGCCGCTCGCCATCATCCTGATCGTGCCGCTGGCCGTGCTGTCGGCCCTCGCAGGCGTGATGCTGCGTGGCATGGACAACAACATCCTGACGCAGATCGGCCTGGTGGTGCTGGTCGGCCTGGCCGCGAAGAACGCGATCCTGATCGTCGAATTCGCCCGGGAGGCCGAGGCGCGCGAGGGCAAGGATCCGATCGCTGCCGTGGTCGAGGCCTGCCGCCTGCGCCTGCGGCCGATCCTGATGACGGCGCTGGCCTTCATCCTCGGCGTCGTGCCGCTGGTGATCGCCAAGGGGCCGGGGGCCGAGATGCGTCAGTCACTGGGTACTGCCGTGTTCTTCGGCATGTTCGGCGTCACCGTGTTCGGCCTGTTCCTGACCCCGGTATTCTACGTGGCGATCCGCAAGCTGGTCCTGCGCTTCCGCAAGGCCAGGCCCGCGGCCCCGTCACAGGGACATGAAACGGCACACTGAGGCGATCTGGTCGAGCAGCATTGCGCGGCCACGTACCACCGCGCAGCGCTGCTCGACCGCCCGGGCCAGCAACGGCGTCGTCTCCGGCACCATGATCACCTCGGCCACCGTGACCGGCGGGGCCAGCCCCGTCAGATCGAGGGGCAGCGGGTCTTCCGGCTTGAGGCCGAGCGAGGTGGTATTGACCACGATATCGGCCTCGGCCACCGGGATCGCGCCGACCCGCACGCGGGTCGCGGGATAGGCTGCCCGGACCGCGGCGGCCAGCTCCTCGGCCTTGGCCGCCGAGCGATTGACGAGATTGAGGCTCGCCGCCCCCGCCTCGGCCAGGGCGAAGGCCACGGCCCGGCCGGCACCGCCCGCCCCGGCCTGCAGGATGCGGGCGCCTTCGACCCTGATGCCGTTGCGCCTGAGGCCCGAGACGAAGCCGACCCCGTCGAGATTGTCGCCGGTCAGGCTGCCATCGGCCTCGCGGCGCACGAAGTTCACGGCCCCGACATGCTCGGCCCGTTCGGTGCGGCGATCGAGCAACGGCAGGACCGCGATCTTATGCGGGATGGTGACGCCGAACCCCGCGACGTTGCGCAGGCAGCGGATGGCCGCGACCACCTGGGCAAGGTCGGCTGGCGCCACATGCAGCGGCGAGACCGCGGCATCGATGCCGTGCTCACGGAAATGATCGTTGAACAGCGCGCTGCCCAGGATATGGGCGACCGGATCGCCCAGCATGAACAGGATCCGGGTCTTGCCGGTGATGCGCAGGGCGTCGGTCATGCGCGGCCCTCCCACACGACGGGAAACAAGGGATGATCGAGCACGGCCCCAGCCGGCAGTTCGTCGGCGAGGCCCGGGAATTCGGGCGAGGTCCGCCAGGGCCGCGGCGCATGCCGCATGTCCTCGCCCAGGAAGCGCAGCGAGATGACGCGGCGCCGGCCGGTCGAGCCGGCCGCGCCGTGCAGCGCCAGCATGTGGAAGAAGATCGCGTCGCCCGGTTCCAGCGCCCAGCCGATGATCGGGAAGGCAGCCCGGTCGGCCTCGATGTCGGGCAATTCCTTCAGCGTGCCCTCGGGGAACCACTTGGCCTGGTTGTCGCGGAATGACCGCGGCATCAGCCAGCCCTCGGCATGGGAGCCGGCGATGAATTCGAGGCTCGATTCCCGGGGCACCGGGTCGACCGGCAGCCACAGGCTGCAGTTCATCCTGCCGTCGACGTTGTAATAGGGCTGGTCCTGGTGCCACGGCGTCTTCTGCCGGGTGTTGGATTCCTTGACCAGCAGATGGTCGTGATAGAAGCGCACCTGCCCCGTCGTGCCCATCAGCCGGGCCGCGGCCCCGGCCACCCGGCACTCGCC
>JAEYTW010000573.1 GCA_023433835.1 Pseudomonadota bacterium
CCCTCGACCACCGTGACGGTCGCGGCCTCGTCGAGGTCGCGCACGGCGAAGGCGGTGCCGACCGCCGTCGCGCGCCCCTCCACCGCGACGACGTCGAACGGTCGCGCCGGATCCTTGACCACCTCGAACAGCGCCTCGCCGCGCAGGATCGTCACCCGCCGCCGCGCGGCGTCGAAGGCAACGTCGATCGCGGTATCGGTGTTCAGATAAGCGGTCGAGCCGTCGGGCAAGGTCACGGCCGTCTGCTGGCCGACGGTGGTGCGATAATCGGCGAGCAGGCTGCGCAGCAGCGGCTGGGCGGCCATCACCGCGACCAGGATACCGGCGGCGATCAGCCCGCCGGCGACCGCCCGGCCGCGCCGCCGCCGGGGCGGTGCGGCGAAGGCCGGCTGCAGGTCGTCGATATCGTTCCACAGCGCCCGGGCCTCGTCATAGGCGGCGCGATGGCGCGGATCGGCGGCGCGCCAGGCTTCGAAACGGGCGAGATCGTCGGCCGACGGCGTGCCGGTGGCAAACAGCAGCAGCCAGTCCTGGGCGGCATCGCCGATCGGATCGGGCATGGCGTGGAAGACGGCCCCGCTCATTGGCTGGATCCCGCGCGGAAACGGCGGCGCGCCTGGGTCAGCGCCGCCATGACAGCCTTCAGGTCACTGTAGACCGTGGTGATGCCGATGCCGAGGCTGTCGGCGATCTGGGCCTGGGACTGGCCCTCGTAGCGGCTGAGGCGGAAAACCTCGCGCGCGCGATCGGGCAGTTCGGCAACCGCGGCCTCGAGGAAGCGCAGTTCGGCCCGCGCCATCACGTGGCGCTCCGGCGTCAGTTCGTCGGTCTGGCGCCAGACCAGGCCTTCCGCCTCGGCCAGGATTTCGTTGCGCCGGCGCTCGACCCGCAGGTGGTCGGTGGCGAGGTTTGCCGCCATGCCGAACAGATAGGCCTTGCGGTCGCGGATATCGGGATGATCGGTGGCGCCGCATAGCTTGGTGTAGAGGTCGTGCGCGATGTCGGAGGCGAGATTGGCCGAGCCGAGCCGGCGGGCCAGGAACCGCAACAGTTCCCATTCATGCTCGCGATAGGCGGCCAGCAACAGCGATTCCGACATTGCGGCGCACGCTACAGCAGATGAGAATAAGTCTCAACAGGCCGAGCGGCACCGCCTGTCGGCAGCGTTCAGTTGATCTCCGGTTCCGGCACCGGCTTGTCGGTGCGGTGCAGGAAGTCGAAGTCGCAGCCTGCGTCAGCCTGCGTCACGTGCTTGGCAAACATCTGGCCATAGCCGCGGGAGTAGATGACCTCGGGTGCCTCCCAGGCCGCCCGACGGCGGGCCAGTTCGTCCTCCGGCACCAGCAGGTCGAGGCGGCGCGCCTCGACGTCCAGGGCGATCAGATCGCCGTCCTGCACCAGCGCCAGCGGGCCGCCGACATGGCTTTCCGGGGCGACATGCAGCACGCAGGTGCCGTAGCTGGTGCCGCTCATCCGCGCATCCGAGATGCGCACGAGGTCGCGCACGCCCTGCTCGAGCAGCTTCTTGGGGAGCGGCAGCATGCCGCTTTCCGGCATGCCGGGACCGCCGAGCGGGCCGGACTGGCGCAGCACCATCACCGTATCCTTGGTGAACGGCAGGCTCGGATCGTCGAGCCGCTTCTTCAGGTCCTTGTAATCGTTGAACACGATCGCCGGGCCGGTATGGCGCAGCAGGTGTTCTGACGCCGCGGCATGCTTGATGACCGCGCCGTTGGGCGCGAGGCTGCCGCGCAGCACGGCCAGGCCGCCCTCGGCCTTCACCGGCTTGTCCAGCGGCCGGATGACCTCGTCCTCGAAGACTTCGGCGCCTTCCAGGTTCTCGGCCAAGGTATGGCCGTTGACGGTGACGCAGCCGAGATCGAGCAGCGGCCCGAGCCGGCCGAGCAGCGCGCGCGAGCCGCCGGCGTAATAGAGGTCTTCCATCAGGTAGCGCCCGGCGGGACGCAGGTCGGCGATCAGCGGCGTGCCGCGGGCGGCCGCATCGAACCGGTCGAGATCGACCTTGATGCCCAGCCGCCCGGCCATGGCGACCAGATGGATGATCGCATTGGTCGAGCCGCCGCAGGCCATCAGGGTGACGATGGCGTTCTGGAACGAGGCGTCGGTAACGAGATCGGACGGCTTGCGGTCCTGCCAGACCATCTCGACGATCTGGCGGCCGGATTCGGTGGCCAGCCGCGAATGCGAACTGTCGGCCGCCGGGATCGCGGCGGCACCCGGCAGGGTCATGCCCAGCACCTCGGCGATCAGCGCCATGGTCGAGGCCGTGCCCATCGTCATGCAGGTGCCGAACGAGCGGGCGATGCCGTCCTCGATCTCGCCCCACGACGTCTCGCTCAGCGTGCCGGCGCGCTTCTCGGCCCAGTACTTCCAGACGTCGGAGCCCGAGCCCAGCACATCCTTGCGCCAATGGCCGCGCAGCATCGGCCCGGCCGGCACGAAGATCGCCGGCAGGTCCATGCTGAAGGCGCCCATCAGCATCGCCGGCACGGTCTTGTCGCAACCGCCGAGCAGCACGACGCCGTCGACCGGGTTCGAGCGCGCCAGTTCCTCGACTTCCATTGCCAGGAAATTGCGATAGAGCATCGTCGTCGGCTTCATCAGGGTCTCGCCCAGCGACATCGCCGGGATTTCCATCGGGAAGCCCCCGGCCTGCCAGACGCCGCGCTTCACCTCCTCGGCGCGCGTGCGGAAATGCGCATGGCAGGGATTGGCTTCCGACCAGGTGTTGATGATGCCGATCACCGGCTTGCCGGCATAATCCTCGGCGGCATAGCCCATCTGCTTGGTGCGCGAGCGATGGCCGAACGAGCGCAGATCCTCGACGCCGTACCAACGATGGCTGCGCAGCGTTTCGGGTCGCTTGGTCATTTGGGTTTCCTCCCTCGAGCGAATGCCGTGTTGTCTTACAACATGACATTCAGATTGACAAGCTGGCGGCCTGCCCATAGCTTCGGCAGCATCAGAGCACGAAGGTCCCCGCCGATGAAGACGTCAGCCGTCACCGCCGCCGATTTCTCCGCCTCCGTCTTCTCGGTGCCGCCGCTGGCGCGCCGGGCCGACCTGTCGCTCGATTTCGAGGCGAACCGGAAACTGATCCGCCATATCGAGGCGGGCGGCGTGCCGCATCTGCTCTATGGCGGCAACGCCAATCTCTATCACATCGAGCAGGGCGAATATGCCGAACTGCTGGGTTTCCTGGCCGAGGCCGCCGCGGCCGACAGCTGGGTGATCCCCGCCATCGGCCCCGATTACGGCAAGATGCGCGACCAGGCCCGCGTGCTGCGCGACCACAAGTTCCCGACCGCGCTGACCCTGCCGATGGGCCAGGCCACCCATGAGGACGGCGTGGCGCTGGGCCTCGCCCGCGTCGCCGATACCTTCGGGCGGCCGCTGATGCTCTACATCAAGGGCGATGGCTATATCGCGCCGGCGGCGGTCGGCAAGCTCGTCCGCGACGGCGCGGTCTGCGGCATCAAATACGCCATCGACCGCCGCGACCCGCGCGAGGATGCCTATCTCACCGCCCTGCTCGACCAAATCGACCGCCAGATCGTGGTCAGCGGCATGGGCGAGCGCCCGGCGGTGGCCCACCTCCAGCATTTCGGCCTGGCCGGCTTCACCTCCGGCCTCGTCTGCATCAGCCCGGCGGCAACGCAGAAGGTGCTCAAGCTGGCGCAGGCCGGCGATTTCGCGGCCGCGGCAACCCAGGCCGCCAAGTTCAAGCCGCTCGAGGATGCCCGCGAGAAGCTCGGCTTCATCCGCGTGCTGCAATCGCTGGTCCGCATGGCCGACGTCGCCGATACCGGCCCGCTGCTGCCGTTCCTGGCCAACCTGTCGGCCGCCGAGGAAGAGACGCTGAAGCCGCTGCTGGAAACGTTCCTGGCCGCGACGCGTTAGGCGCCAGCCCAACGTATCATCGTCATCCCGGACGCAGCGAAGCGGAGATCCGGGATCCAGGGCAAGGGCGCCGCAACCGGCACCGAGCCTCCCTGGGTTCCGGCTTTCGCCGGAACGACCGATGTCGCTGATAAAATTCCTACCCCTTGAACCGCGGCTCCTCCAGCCCCTGCACGCCGGCATCGACGGCGAACAGGCCGCCGGCCTGGGGCTGGTTCGACCGGTCGACGCCATCGCCGATCGAGGTCACGTAGAGCGTGCGCAGGTCGGCGCCACCGAAGGCCGGCATGCTCGGCTTCTGCACCGGCACGGGGATGCGGCGGTCGATCCTGCCGGCGGGCGTGAACCGCACCAGCTCCCAGCCGTCCGCCGCGGCCATCCAGTAGCAGCCGTCGGCGTCGACGGCGGCGCCGTCGGGCCGGCCGGGCATGCCGTTGGTGTCGACGAAGACGCGGCGGTTGTCGATGCGCCCCTCGGCCAGGTCGAAATCGAAGGCCCAGATGGTGCGGACGGCGACGTTGGAATCCGACAGGTAGAGGATCTTGTCGTCGGGCGAGAAGGCCAGCCCGTTGGAGACGATCAGGTTCGGCACCATCGCCGTGACCGCGCCGTCGAGGCCGAGGCGATAGAGCGTGCCTTCGGCCTGCGGCGGGCGGGGCGGATCATGCATCGTGCCGGCCCAGAAGCGGCCGGCACGGTCGCAACGGCCGTCGTTCATCCGGTTGCCGGGTTTGCCGGTCTCGGCGATGGCCAGCGGCGACGTGGCCCCGGTATGCCGGTCGAAACGGTAAAAACCATCGGCCATGGCGAGCACCACCCCACCATCCTCGGTCAGCCCCAGGCAGCCCGGCGGGCCCGGCACCTCCCAGGCCTGGTTCTTGCCCGAGGACGGGTCGAAGCGGTTGACCCTGCGCCCCTTGATGTCGACCCACCACAACACCCTTTCCCGCATGCACCAGACCGGCGATTCGCCGATCAGGGCCCGGGCATCCAGCACGCATTCGACGTTCGGCTCGGCCATCTCAGGGTTCCATGCTGTCGGTCAGCACGCGGGCGCGCGCGTTCTCGATATGGTTGCGCATCGCGGCGCGGGCGGCGTCGGCATCCTCGGCCTTGATCGCGGCGACGACCTCGTGATGCTCGGCCTGGACCTTGCGCATCCGGGCGATCGAGCGTTTCAGCGACAGCGAGCGGGCGACATGCATGCCCTGGATCGCCTGGCCGGCGACGGCGCGCAACGAGGTCTCGAAGATCTTGTTGCGGGTCGCCTGGGCGATCGCCATGTGGAAGCGGACGTCGGCTTCCGAGCCGACCTCGCCGGCCTCGATCACCCGGTCGAGCTCGACCAGCGCGGCCTCGATCCGTTCGACGTCGTCGTCGGTCCGGCGCAGCGCGGCCAAGGCCGCGGCCTCGCCCTCCAGCGCGATGCGGAATTCGAAGCAGCGCATCAGGTCGGCGATCGAGCCGACCGGGGCGATGGTCGTCAGATCCTGGCTGGGCCGGCGCTGGACATAGGTGCCCGAGCCCTGGCGCGAGATCACCATGCCGTCGGCCTGCAGCCGCGACAGCGCCTCGCGCACCACCGGGCGCGACACCCCGAATTCCTCGCAGAGCCGGGCCTCCGACGGCAGCCGCTCACCCTCGGCCAGTTCGCCGGCGACGATGCGGTGCAGGATGCGTTCGTAGAGCTGGTCGCCGAGGCGCTGCGCGCGCACGGCCGTCTGCGGCGTGCGCGGCGTGGCTGGGGTTGCCCTGTTCGATGCCAGTTTCATGATGACGAATTATACGGGCCGGAAGAGGCTTCCGCAAAGCAATCTTCTCGATTTGTCGGGCAAGTTTACCTAAGATCGCGCATCAACAAATCATCCCCGCCCGCAGGAGGCATTTCGTCCCATGTCCGATACCAAACCGCTGCTGCTGACCGGTGCCGCCGGCGCGCTGGGCCGCTGGCTGCGCCCGCGGCTGATCAAGCGCTACGGCCGGCTGATCTCCTCCGACATCGTCGATGGCGGCCCGGCCCTCAAGAACGAGGAATTCGTGGTCTGCGACCTGGCCGACGGCGTCGCGGTCGAGCGGCTGGTCGACAAGGCGTCGGCCATCCTGCATTTCGGCGGCGTCTCGGTCGAAGCGCCGTTCATGAAGATCATGCACGCCAATATCCAGGGCTGCTACAACGTGTTCGAGGCCGCGCGGCTGCAGGGCAAGAAGCGCATCGTCTACGCCTCGTCCAACCACGTGATCGGCTTCCACGAGACCACCACCCGCCTCGACGCCAACTCGACGATGCGGCCCGATACCTATTACGGCGTGTCGAAGGCGTTCGGCGAGAACCTCGCCAGCCTCTATGCCGACAAGCACGGCATGGACATCGCCTCCCTGCGCATCGGCACCTCGATCGCCGAGCCGACCGATCCGCGCCATCTGTCGACGTGGCTGGCCCGCGAGGATCTGCTCGAGCTGATCGACGCCTGCCTGAAGGCCGAGACGCTCGGCCATACTGTCATGTACGGCGCTTCGGCCAACACCCGCGGCTGGTGGGACAACAGCCTGGCCCCGCACGTCAAGTACAAGCCGAAGAAGAATGCCGAGCAGTTTGCCGACAAGCTGCTGCCCAAGGGTGACAAGCGCAACAGGAAGGCGATCGCCGTGCGCTACCAGGGCGGCCCGTTCTGCAGCGACGGCTACGACCGCTGAAACAAAGAGGGCGCCCCGCGGGGCGCCCTTTTCTCTTGCCGCGTTTGCCGGCAGCTACTTTCCCATCACCAGATGCGGCAGGGTCAGCGAGAAGGCCGGCACGTAGGTTACCAGCATCAGCGCGGCGATCAGCGCCGTATAGAACGGCCAGATCGTGCGCATGACATGGCCGACCGAGACTTCGCCGATGGCGCAGCCGACGAACTGGGTGGTGCCGACCGGCGGCGTGTTCAGGCCCAGCGCGCAGTTGATCAGCATCAGCATGCCGAACTGCACGGGGTCCATGCCGTAATGCTGGCAGATCGGCATGAAGATCGGCGTGCAGATCAGAATGGTCGGCGCCATGTCGAGGAACGTGCCCAGCACGAACAGGATGACGTTGACCATCAGGAAGATGACCCAGGGCTGGGTCGAGATATGCGACAGCGCCTCGCCGGTCAGCTCGGCGACGCTGTAGAGGCTGATCAGGTAGCCGAAGGTCGCGGAGATGCCGATCAGTAGCAGCACGATGCCGGTGGTCTTGGCCGCCTTGGTCGCGGCCTTCAGGAATTTCTCCCAGGTCAGGCTGCGATAGATCAGGGTGGTCAGGATCAGCGAGTAGATCACCGCCACGGCCGAGGATTCGGAGGCGGTGAACACGCCCGAGACGATGCCGGCCAGGATGATGACGACGATGAACAGCCCGGGGATCGAGGCCGCGAATGAGCGGAACAGGATTTCCCAGCCCGGGAAGGTGCCGGCCGGATAGCCGCGCTTGACCGCGACCAGGTAGGCGGCGGCAAGGTTGCAGATGGTCAGCAGGATGGCGGGGCCGAGGCCCGCGAGGATCAGGGCCAGGATCGAGACCTTGCCCGAGGCCGCCAGCGCGAAGATGATGATGTTGTGGCTGGTCGGCATCAGCGCGCCGACCAGCGAGGCGTGGGTCGTCACGTTGACCGCGTAGTCGGCGTGATACCCCTCCTTCTTCATCATCGGGATCATCACCGCGCCCATCGCCGAGACGTCGGCAACCGGCGAGCCGGAGACACCGCCGAACAGCGTGCAGGCGACGACGTTCGACATCCCCAAGCCGCCGCGGATATGGCCGACGGCCGCCTTGGCGAAGTTGACGATGCGGTCGGCGACGCCGCCATGCAGCATCAGTTCGCCCGAGAAGATGAAGAACGGGATGGCGAGGAACGAGAACACGCTCATGCCCGCCGTCATGCGCTGGAACAGCACCTCGAGCGGCAGGCCCTCGTAGGCGATGGCCCCCATCGCCGACAGGCCGATCGAGAAGGCGACGGGAACGCCCAGCAGCAGGAAGCCGGCGAACAGGACGGTCAGGATACTCAGCGCCATGTCAGTTCAAGCTCCACGCCGGTCAGCAGCGCCACGATATGGTCGATCGAGAACAGTACGATCAGCCCGCCCGAGATCACGGTCGGGAGGTAGTTCAGCCCTTCCGATACGCCCAGGATCGGAATGTTGTAGGTGATGACGGACTGGACGAGCCCCCAGCCGAACCACACCATCGTCGCGCCGAAGAAGCCGATCAGGCAGTGAATGACGATCTGCAGCCACAGCCTGAGATGGCTGGGCGCCAGTTCCATCAGCGATTCGAAGCCGATATGGCCGGCATCGCGCACCGCGATCGCCGCGCCGAACATGGTGACCCAGAGGATCAGCAGCAAGGCCAGCGATTCCGCCCAGGTCGGCGTATCGTTGAGGATGTAGCGGCCGAACACCTGGTAGGCGACGGCCGCCACGATGGTGAGCAGCCCGACCACCGCGGTCAGCAGGACTGCGCGCGCCAGCCAGAAGCAGGC
>JAEYTW010000594.1 GCA_023433835.1 Pseudomonadota bacterium
GGCGCGGGCCCCCCCCACCCCCCCCCCGCCACCTGACACCTGCGCCCGCGAAACGCGCCGCCCGCAATTGCCAACCCCGTTTACATACGGTAGTGTACTGTATGGAAAACATGGAGGAGGCGGCAAAATGGCCTTGAAAAAGCTTCTGGGTGCCCTGCTGGTGCTGGCGGGGGCGACGCAGGTGCAGGCGCAGGAACTGCGCATCGGCACGCAGGGCGACCCGTCGCTCGACCCGCATTTCATGTATATCGGGACCAACGTCTCGATCTTCCGGCACCTGTTCGGCACGCTGACCATGCACGACCAGGCCGGCCATATCCTGCCGAGCCTGGCGACCTCCTACCGGGTGGTCGACGACAAGACCTGGGAATTCAAGCTGCGGCCCGACGTCCGGTTCAAGGATGGCTCGCCCCTCACCGCCGACGACGTCGTCTTCTCGCTGAAGCGCGCCGCCGACCTGCCGGGCAACCCGAGCCCTTATACCTCGCGGCTGGAATCGATCGTGGGCGTCGAGGCGCCCGATCCGCAGACCGTGCTGATCCGCACCAGCGCGCCCAACCCTTATGTGCCCGACAACATGGTCGACCTGGCGATCGTCTCGCGCAAGTCGGTCGAGGGCAAGGCCACCGGCGACTTCACCTCGCTGAAGGCGATGAACGAATATGGCCCCTATCGCGTGGTTTCGTTCACCCCGGGCGACCGCCTGATCCTGGAACGCAACCCGACCTTCTGGGGCGAGAAGCCCTATTGGGAGAAGGTCACGTTCCGGGTGATGACCAACGATGCCACGCGGGTCGCCGCATTGCTGTCGGGCGACGTCGACTTCATCGACTTCGTGCCGCCGAGCGACGTGCCCAAGCTGAAGTCGAACCCGAAGATCGCGATACAGACCGGCCCCAGCACCCGGATGATGTTCCTGTTGATCAATTTCCGCACCGACGCGGTACCGACCAACAAGGATGCCGACGGCAAGCCGCTCGACAAGAACCCGCTGCTCGACCTCCGGGTCCGCCAGGCGCTGTCCAGGTCGATCGACCGCAAGGCGCTGGTCTCGCGCATCATGGATGGCGAAGGCGTGCCGGCCGCCCAAGTCGCCCTGCCGATCATGGAAGGCTACGACCCCAAGCTCGAGGTCGACAAATACGATCCGCAAGGGTCCAAGAAGCTCTTGGCCGATGCGGGCTACCCGAAGGGTTTCGGCCTGACCATCGCCTGCTCGAACAACCGCTATCCCAATGACGACAAGGTTTGCCAGGCGGTCGGCCAGATGCTGTCGCGCGGCGGCTTCAACGCCAATGTCGAGACCGTGCCGATGAGCATCCTGATGCCCAAGCTGCGCGGCACGCCCGAACGCGGCAGCGAGGTCGCGCTGGGCATGCTGGGCCTGGGGTCGCAGGGCACGACACCCAAGGCCCTGACCCTGGTGATGCACAGCGTCAACCCGGCGATCGGCCGCGGCCAGTACAATTTCGGCCGTTACAGCAACCCCGAGTTCGACCGCACCGTGATCGAGGCGACCACCACCCTCGACCAGAAACAGCGCGACGCGCGGATGCGCACGGCGATCGACATGGCGACCAAGGACGTCGCCGCCCTGCCCTTGTTCTTCCTGAACGTCATCACCGCCAGCCGCGCCGATCTGACCTATCAGCCGGATCCGGCGGAGGAAACCCTGGCCTGGCTGATCCAGCCGAAGAAGAAGTGAGAGGAAACCGTTCCGTGGAAAACCTGCTGCTCGTCAACGGCCGCGTCTTCGACGGCATCTCGCCCGACGTCACCGGCAATTCGATCCTGGTCGAGAACGGCCGCATCCGCGAAGTCAGCGACACGCCGATCAGGACCGAGACGGCGCGTGTCATCGACCTCAAGGGCCGGACCCTGATGCCCGGCCTGATCGATGCCCATGTCCATGCCTATTTCCCCGACGTCGATCCGCTGAAATCCGAACGCATGCCGACGACGATGGTGGCCCATCGCGCCGGCCGGATGTTCGAGGCGTCGCTGGCCCGCGGCTTCACCGCGATGCGCGATACCGGCGGCGCCGATTACGGCCTCTACCTCGCCATCGAACGCGGCTGGGTCAACGGGCCGCGCCTGTTCTATTGCGGCCGCGGCCTCAGCCAGACCGGCGGGCACGGCGACATGCGCCGCCCGCACGAGCATGACCCGCACGAGCATGAGATCTGCACCTGCGGCATGAGCCATGCCGGCCGGCTGACCGCCGTCGTCGACGGCGTCGACAACCTGCGCCGGGCGGTGCGCGAGGAAATGCGGCGCGGCGCCCATTTCATCAAGATCATGGGCTCCGGCGGCGTCTCCTCGACCGGTGATTCGCTGCATTGCGCGCAGTATGCCGAGGACGAGGTGCGCGCCGTGGTCGACGAGGTCGAGCGGCATGACAGCTACGTCACCGCCCATTGCCACCCCGACGGCGCGATCCGCCGCTGCATCGAGCTCGGCATCCACTGCATCGAGCACGGCACCTTGATCTCGGACGAGACGGCGGCCTTCGCCGCCGCCCGCGGCACCGACATCGTGCCGACGCTGGCCGTGATCAGCGCGCTGTCCGAGCATGGCGCCCGCCTCGGCTATCCGCCGGAATCGCTGGAGAAGCTGGCCGAGATCGCGCCGGTCGCGCTGGCCGGGGTCGAGCGGATGATGAAGGCCGGCGTCCGCATCGGCTTCGGCACCGACCTGATCGGCGAACTGGACCGCCACCAGTGCATCGAGTTCACGCTGCGCCGCGAAATCATGTCGCCGTTCGAGATCCTGCGCTCGGCCACCAGCATCAATGCCGACATCATCCGGGCCGGCAACCGCATCGGCCGGATCGCGCCGAACTACCTGGCCGACCTGATCGTGGTCGACGGCGACCCGCTCGCCGACGTCTCGCTGTTCACCGAGGACGGGCGCAACGTGCCGCTGGTGATCAAGGGCGGCAAGATCGCCAAATCGCTGATGTGACGCCCGTGACGGCGCCCGTCTCCAGTCCGGCTGCGACGCTTGATGATTGATCCGGTCTTCTATAAGACCACCTTTCGAGGGATGGCGTCAGGTATGGACAGATGACGGAGACGGGAGCCGATCGCGTGGAAAAGCCGCGGCGGAAGGTGCGGGATGCCGCCCGGCTGACGAAGGCCGATTGGGTTCTGGCGGCCCGCGACGCGCTGATCAAGGGCGGCCACAACGCGGTCAAGATCGACGTCATCGCCAAGCGGCTGCAGGTCACCCGCGGCAGCTTCTACTGGCATTTCGACAGCCATGCCGAGTTGCTGGAAGAGCTGCTGAAGCTATGGCACGTCCAGAATACCGAACCCTTCGAGGCGGTGGCGCGCGACACCACCAGGACCGGCCGCGACAAATACCTGGCGATCGTCAATCTGTGGCTGGAGGAAACCGACTTCGATCCAGCCTTCGACGCCGCCGTCCGCGGCTGGGCCGGCGCCTCGCGCAAGGTGCGGGCCGACGTCACCAAGGTCGACGAAGACCGCATGCGGCTGCTGGAAGCCGTGTTCCTCGAAATGGGCTTTCCCCAGCCCGAGGCGCTGATCCGCGCCCGCGTCACCTATTTCCACCAGGTCGGCTACTACGCCCTGGCGGTCAAGGAAACCAAGAAGACGCGCCGGGAATATCTGCCGCTCTACAACAAGATCCTTGCCGGAATGACGACGGGCGAGGCCTGACGGCCCGCCGCCACGGCAACCGCCCACGGGCCTTTTTCGCCATTGTTCAATACAGTACACCATGGTACTGATTGACCAAGAAAGGGGGAGGCGGCAATGCGTTATTCGATCTTCAGCCTGGGCGCCCAGGCCCTGAACGGCCACCGCGGCTGGCCCCAGGCGTGGCGCGATCCCGCCCCGAAGGCCGCCTATGACGTCGTCATCGTCGGCGGTGGCGGGCATGGCCTGGCCACGGCCTACTACCTTGCCGCCGAGCACGGCATCACCAATGTCGCCGTGCTGGAAAAGGGCTGGATCGGCGGCGGCAATACCGGCCGCAATACCACCGTGGTGCGCTCGAACTACTTCTACCCCCAGAGCGCGGCCCTCTATGACCTGGCGCTCCGCCTCTACGAGGGCCTGAGCCGCACGCTGAACTACAACATCATGCTGAGCCAGCGCGGCATGGTCGTGCTGTCGCACAGCCGGCACGATCTCGAATTGGCGCGCCGCGCCGCCAATGCGATGCGGCTGAACGGCGTCGATGCCGCGCTGCTGACGGTCGACGAGGTGGCGCGGATGATCCCGGCGCTCGATGTCGGGCCGCAGGCGCGCTTTCCCGTGCTGGGCGGGCTGGTACAGGCCCGCGCCGGCACCGCGCGGCATGATGCGGTCGCCTGGGGTTATGCCCGCGCCGCCGATGCCCGCGGCATCGACATCATCCAGAATTGCGAGGTCACCGGTTTCCGTCGCGGGGCCGACGGCGCGATCACCGCGGTCGAGACCAGCCGCGGCACGATCGGCGCACGCCGCGTGGCGCTGACCGTGGCCGGCCATTCCGGCGTACTGGCTGGAATGGCCGGCTTCCGCCTGCCGATCTCGAGCCACGCGCTGCAGGCGATGGTCACCGAGCCGGTCAAGCCGGTGCTGGACACCGTCGTGCTGTCGCCGGCCACCGGCATGTATCTCAGCCAGTCCGACAAGGGCGAACTGGTGATCGGCGGCGGCCTCGACCACCACCTCTCCTACGGCCAGCGCGGCACGCCCGCGGTCGCCCACGGCGTGCTGGCCGCGGTGGCCGAGCAGTTTCCATCCTTCGGCCGGCTGCGCCTGCTGCGCCAATGGGCCGGGATCGTCGACGTCGTGGCCGATTCCAGCCCGATCATCGGCGCCTCGCCGGTCTCGAACCTGCTGCTCGACTGCGGCTGGGGCTCCGGCGGGTTCACGGCGATCCCGGCCGGCGGCACGCTGCTGGCCCATCGCCTCGCCACCGGTACCCCGCACCCGATCGCCGTCCCGTTCGGCCTGCACCGCTTTGCCAGCGGCGCGCTGATCGACGAGGCCGGCGCGGCCGGCATCGCCCATTAGAGGATCCGAGATGCTCCTGATCCCCTGCCCCTTCTGCGGCCCGCGCGCCGAGGTCGAATTCCGCTGCGGCGGCGAATCCCATGTCCAGCGCCCCGCCTTGTCGGTCGACGACGACGGCTGGGCCGACTACCTGTTCGGGCGCCGCAATCCCAAGGGCACGCATTACGAGCGCTGGGTGCACGAGGCCGGCTGCCGCCAATGGTTCAACCTGGCGCGCGACACGGTCGACCACCGCATCCTCGCCGTCTACCCGATGGGCGCGGCCGCGCCGGAGATCGGGTGATGGGCGGCTTTCGCCTTGCCGCCGGCGGCCGCATCGATCGCAGCCGGCTGCTGCATTTCACCTTCGAGGGCCAGACCCATACCGGCCATCCCGGCGACACCCTGGCTTCGGCCCTGCTGGCCGCCGGGGTCGAGGTCGTCGGGCGCAGCTTCAAGTATCACCGGCCGCGCGGCCTGCTTGCCGCCGGCCCGGAGGAACCGAACGCACTGATGCGCATCGGCGCGGGTGCGGAGGCCGAGCCGAACCTGAAGGCGACCGAGGTCGAACTGGTCGACGGCCTCATCGCCGCCGCGCAGAATTGCTGGCCCGATGTCGACCGCGACCTCGGCGCCGCCATGGGCCTGGTGTCGCGCTTCCTGCCGGCCGGGTTCTACTACAAGACATTCATGTGGCCGCACTGGCATGCCTTCGAAGGGCTGGTGCGCCGCGCCGCGGGCCTCGGCCGCGCGCCGACCGCGCCCGATCCCGGCCGCTACGAAACCCGCTATGCCCATTGCGACCTGCTGGTTGTCGGCGGCGGCTGCGCCGGGC
>JAEYTW010000692.1 GCA_023433835.1 Pseudomonadota bacterium
TCCCTGACCCACCAGCCGCCGCCGGGTCTGCACCTATCGAATACAACGGTCCGCCGCCTCCGAACGGCGGACCCGCGAGCGCCACCCTGGTCAACGGCAGAGTGGTGGCGACAGGCAAATGATCTGGCGCCTTCCAGACGGTGCGGGCGGCTGGCGATCAGCGCTGCAGCTGGTCGCGCAGTTCGCCCAGAATCCGCTGCAGCGTGGTCTCCAGGGCGGCCAGCTCCTTGCGATCCTCAGAAGCTAGTGGCTTTTCGGCTGTCTTTTCGAGCCATCGCGACCACTTTTGCTGCATGGCCTCGCCAGCTTTCGCCGCAGGGTTCTTCAACACCGGAGCGGTCGTGACGGGTGGGGTTTCGTCCTTTCCGGCCTTCATGCGCTCGATGGCTGCCTGCAGCTGGACTAGGCCCCATTCGCCGGCCTTCAGCCGCGGCCATACCTCAAGCTGCTTGTCGGTGTCCAACGCCGCCATGGCAAACAGCGTGTTCCGTGCAACACGTTCAGCCGTAGCTTTGTCGACCAAAATTTCGTCGACGATCGCCTGAGGCAGTTTGACCAGGCGCATCAGGCGCGTGATCTCGGCGGGATCCACGCCAATGCGCCTCGCTGCTTCGGCACGACTGATCTTCTCGACGTCCATCCAGACCTGCAGGCCCATTGCCTCTTCGATCGGATGCAGATTCTCGCGCTGCAGGTTTTCGACAATCGCCGCTCGAGCGATGTCGCCGGCGAATTCCATGCCGACGATCTTCGTGCGGCCGAGCTGGCGTGCCGCGCGGACGCGGCGTTCACCCGCGATGATCCAGAAGCGGCCGGCTACCTGGTGAACCGGCTGACCATCGCGTCCGATGAGGGGCACGTCGGGCCGCTGGGGCGCATAACGGATCGGCTGCAACTGGCCGACTTCAGCCAGGCCGCGCGCGAGGCTGTTGATTTCCGCTGGGTCGAACAACTTCCTCGGCTGGAAGGGATTCGGGTCAAGAAGATCAAGGTCGATTTCTTTCGCCACTGGCGTCCCGGCCGACGTCGCATCCCCAGGCAGGCTCGACGCCAGCTCGGATATCCGTTGGCCGATGCCGGCTGACTTTTCAGCTGCCGCCTGCGCGGACCCGCCAGGGAGCTTGCGAAATTTCACGACGCGCTCCTTCCAGCGGTAGCTGCCGTCGAGCGTGACGCTCGCAGCTGCGCGATATCGGTCAACACTGCCCGGAAGGCATCGCGGCCGGGCAGCACTGTGACAAGCTCGACGGTCGGTCGTCCGTGACCGACCGACGCGGCCAGGGCTTCAGCCCGCGGCACCGGCGGGTACAGCTTGATGCGGCCTAGGTTCTCGCCAAGCATGGCGAGCTGCTCGACATTATCCTTCACCCGGTTGTCGTGCTTTGTCGGCAGCACCCCCAGCAGGCGCAGATCCGGGTTTGCCTCGCGGTCCTGCATGATTGGCAGCAGGATCTTCAAGAACTTCATGAGGCCATTGACCGAGTATAGTCTGGTCTCGCAGGGCAGCAGCACGGCGTCGGCCGCAACCAGCATCATTCTAACGATCAAGCCAGCGTTTGGCGCACAGTCGACCAGGATCAGGTCGTAATGCCGCCGGGCCCATTGCATGAGCGGCCGACCCGCGAACTCGACGAGGGTCCTCGATCGCAGACGTTCCTCCTCAAGATCGAGATCCCCGCCAGGCAACAGCAGATCGATGCCGCTGTCGGTCGCCATCACCACATGGGCCGGATCGGATCGCGGGCGATCTTCCTTGCGGCCGCGGCCGCCGGCGAGACGCGCGATATCGGCAACGATGCCAGGGCCTGCATCGTCGCCTCGTTGATCCAACAGGTTTGCCAAACCAGGGGCAGCGTCAATCACGTCCTTGTCGATGCCCAGGCCAACGCTTAGGTGGCCGCCGGCGTCGGCATCAATCACCAGCACCTTCATCCCATCCTGCCGGGCCAGGCCTGCCAGGTTGAGGACGCTGGTCGTTTTCCCAACACCGCCCTTGTGCAGCGCAACGGCAATCACAACACCGGCTCGATCTTCTCCGGCTGGCCGCGCATCGAGCGAAATCGCTGCCTTGATCGCGGCAGAAAGGCTCGTCGACGTCATTGCCTCGCGCCCGGCCTCCCAGGCCGAGATCCGATGACGATCGGGGCGAACATCGCTATGGTCGGCGGCCCATTCAGCCATCTGCGCTTGCGACCAGTTCCGGCCGAGCCGGAAACTGCGCAGTTCGTCGCCGGTCAGCAGGCCGACCCGTGGCTTCCGCTGGTTGCTCTTTTCCTTGATCATGTCGGTTCCCGAGGATCCTTGTCGCGTCGCCATCGTGCGCTCCTGTTGACATGCGCGTCAACACTGATGTTGACACGCTTCACCACATTTAGCGAGTTACATTTTGTATTGCTAATACGGTGCTCGATCGGAGAATCTGTCTGTCACGAAATGCGGACTTTCGTGACGACGAGGCGATATTGCGTCCCCCTGCCCTTTCGATCGCTGCCGCTCAAGCGGTTATCAGCTGCTGGAACCGATGCGCGTTCTGTCATTCCGCCCTGCAGGCGGATCTCGGCGTTGGTCGACCGCGCTTGACCTGCAGCCCCGCTTGTCGGCAGGCATACCGCCGCCTCCTGGAAGGAAATGAGCGATCCTTGATCGCGACGACCTCAAGCTCGAAGCCTCGGCTGCTCTATCTCGATCCGCCCTGGCCGTGGGTAGCCTGGTCGGCGTTGGGCGAGGCCCGAAGTCCCCAGGCGCACTACCGCGTCATGTCGCCGGCGGCGATCGCTGCATTGCCCATCGATCGCATCGCTGCGGACCACGCGGTCATGGCCTTGTGGGTCTACGACCCGATCTTGCCGTGGTGCATCGTCATCCCGGAAATCTGGGGTTTCCGATACGCCGGAAAACTGATGACCTGGTCGAAACGAACGATCGACGGTCGTCCGATCCTCGGCCTGGGCAAGTCCACCCGGAAAAACACGGAATCGCTGTATCTGTTCAGACGCGGCCGTGGTCTTCGCCGGCAGAGAGCTGACATTTCTGAATTTCAACCGGCCAGGCGGGGCCGACATTCCGAGAAGCCGCACGAAGTGCGGCAAGCACTCGAAAATTTGTATGGCGACGTCGACCGCATGGAGCTCTTCGCGCGAGAGCGGCGACCAGGCTGGACGAGCTGGGGCGATCAGCTTCGCGAAGACTGATCGCCGAATTAATGACCATTTATGGTGATGGCCGCCATGATTTCGCATGGCATGGTTCCCCTCGCGAACATGGCTCCCCTGGTCCGCCAAAAAATGTAGGCCGCAGAATTTTCCATCGCTGGGCCGGTAATTTCCAGACCCCTCGTCCTCACCCAAAAAGTCACGCCTTCGTGCCTCAGCCGCCAGCGGCGGCCGAATTTGGCCCCGTTGGTGAGGCAGCGAGGTATCGCAAAAGTGCCGCGGAAAAACCGCTCCGCCTTCTTGGCGGATCTCTTTGGTGACGCGCTGCCGGCGAGTACTGCCATACCCGCGGCGATGGGGCACGATCTGAGCGGCGTTCTCGCCGCGGGCGCGCCAGGGCTGCGTTAGCAGCCCGACCATGGCGCGCTCATTATTTCCCCTTGAGATTAATAGATACGGTTTCATCCCGCTGAACGGACTCACGTGACTGTAGAGCGCGCCCAAGGCGTGCGAGCGCTTGTGCCAGATCATTGTCCTGGATGGCCCACAGCGGCAGCTCATCAAGGGCGAGCGTCTCTCCAAATGCCCGCGCGGCCAGCTGGATGTCGTCTGGCACTGGCGCCGGTTGGAAGTACCGTCCTACCAGCGATGCTGCCGCTTTTGGGAGGTACAGCCGGTACGCGTTTGAGCACTGGATAACCTGCGGGCCGGCGCCGGCGCGGCCGGACGGCTGGTAGCGCCGCAGCCAGTCCAGGAATCCGTGGCTGCGCAGCGCCTTCAGGGCTCGGACAACAGCGTCACGCGATCGACGGAGGCGCTCCATGATCGTCTCGATTGCCGGGTCGAGGCGCCCGGTCCTGAAAGAAACGAGGTTTGCAAAGAGCTCGAGCACCTCGATCGCGACAAAGCCGAGAGGACCCGATCGCTTGCCGGGCAACCGGTGTGCCAATTCATACCGCCTGGCAGCCAGCACAATGCGTCGGACGTCTTGCCTGGTCGTTTTTGACCACCAGACGCCTTCGCAATGGCCAGCGCGCCTGGAAAAGCGATGAACCGGTTCTGGCGCCCTGCCCGGTCGGCTCGGCGCACCGGTGTTCTTCCTTGAACCGGCAGTTCGCTCTGGGCTGGCACCGTCGTCACCGGTGACGCGTTGGTCACGCCATAGGCTGTCGAGTGCTGCTTGCGTCGCGGTTTTCATCGGGCCCTCGACCTGCTCGGCCGCGGCAGTCAGCCGACGTCCGGCGCGATAATCGGCCGCTGCTTGGGCCGATGCGGCATCGCGCTGGGCCTGGTCGTCGGTGATCTCGCCCGCTGAATATGCTTGCCAGTATTCCTGCGTGCCGAATTGCGGCGTTGTCGTCATGATTTCTCGGCAAGCGGACAGCATCACCGGTGCCGCCCAGCGCCGACGCGCCAAGCGGCCATGCACCATCGGTTTCCAGCTAGGAGCGATGCCGATTCGGCAAAGTTATCCTGTGGCGCACCGGGGCGCATTTTGACTTGCCGAGGAATGGGAGGGTCGATAGAGTGAGCGCTGTGTTGAGGCGCCTCTGGTCGGTTCCCGATCCCGCTGGCGTATTTTGGTGATCCCCTCCGGGGCGACAGAGGCAGACGTTCCCGCGTCTGCCTTTCGTCGTTAACCGGGCCGGGTTATCCGCTGCTGCCCCTCCATCGTTGTTGCACCTGGTCGCTGCCTACCGAAATCCGGCGGGCGGGATGCCGCTGTGACTCGCCCGAGTCACGAATCCGGCACAATTGGGACTCTAAGCGGTTTCGCCAGATCGACAACCAATTTCTGTGCATAACTCCGAATTCCCCTTTATTATCAATAACTTAAGTTCAGCACTCAAGAAATAAGCACTCCCGTGGCGCGAACCGCGCGTTTTTTCTTGCGTGCTGTGGGGGGCCGGATTAACGTCAGTTCGCTATCGACGTTGCCATTCACCGCTTCCGCGAGTTCCAGTCGCGACGGCGGCCCGGCCCCAGGAAACCCGCCCTTGGCGGGTTTTCTTTTTTTCAGCTTAGGTGGCTCCGGTTTGCGATGGGCTTGCCCGTTCGGGTCTCGAGCTCGCCGCCGGCGCCGATCGTGACGCCGGCCTGGCGCTCGAATTCCGATTTTTCGGACAGATAGGTCTCGTATGCCTCCGACGATTTTCGCCAGTCGGGGCCGATCGCGCGATCGAGCATCGCGACAGCCTCAGGCATTTCGAACGGGGACATAACGCGCGTTATCTTTCGCTCGGCTGAACCACCAGACCGGTTGGCCCGCTTCACCTGAACGACAAACCCGATGCGTTCGACCAGCATGTCCAACACGCCGTCAGGCGGCATGCCCGACATTTGGGTGTTCTGCCGGATCGCGAGAAATGCGCCCCACGGGGTCGTGGCATGGATCGAGGAAAACGCCGCGTCATGCCCGGTATTGATCAACCGGACGAACGCATAGGCGTTGTCCATGTTGATCTCGCCGATCGCGCAGCCGTCGGGTTTCAGACGCACGATGTCGTCCAATCCGTCGCGCCAGGTCATGCGTCCTTCAGAGATCACGCGGCTCACGAATATTTCGACTCGGTTCGGGTGGGGCAGGTCTATTTCTGGGACATCCTCGATCAGATTCATACGCCAATCTCGCGGTATGAAATTGACGAGGAAATTCAGCAAGGTGGTTTTTCCGCTGGCCGTTCCGCCCGACACGAGGACGCCTCGGCCGGCCTTAACAGCGGCTTCGAGCCGAGCGACTCGAGGGTCATTTTTATCCATGCCCCAATTGGACCAGGTCGGGTTCTTCAGGTGCCTCTTCACCCGCACGGCGACGGCCATGCCATTGCGCGTCATCGGCCCAAGCAGCGAATGCCAGCGGTGGCCACCGGGCAGCTGACAGGCGAGACGTCCCAGGCCTTTTCGCGGATCAAACGGCAGCTCGTACGCGACGCTCAGCAGCTGGCAGACGTCCTCAAGCCACTCCGGCGTCGCCCAGCTTGCATCTTTACCGGTTAGCTCCTCCGGGCCCCTGCCTGCCACGTCGATCCAGACCGCGCCCGGCTTGTTGATCATCAGCTCGAACACATTGCGCTTCTCGGCAAGCGCGAGCAGGGGCTCGAGCTTGTTCATCGCAATGCGGCCGGTCGGGGTCAATTGATCCAACATTTCGCGCGGATCATGACGCACGACGAAACTTTTTGCTATTGATTCGTCCAACCGGTGTTTTCACCGGTGCTGTGGAACGGATGGGCATGGCCAATGAGCATCGTCGAATCGGAACTCGAAGACGCGCCGCACCTGCGCGGGCTGAACGAAGAGCAACTGTCGGCCGCGACCACGACGGAAGGCCCCGTCTTGCTGCTCGCCGGCGCCGGGACCGGCAAGACGAAAACCTTGGTGTCGCGCATTGTCCACCTGGTCCGGTCGGGAATCGAGCCAGACCGGATCATGGCCGTGACCTTCACCAAAAAGGCCACGGCCGAGATGAAGGATCGATTGACGCACGAGCTCGGGGCCATTGCGAACGAGATAACCGTGGGCACCTATTCCTCCCTCGGCCTTCAGCTTCTCCGCGAGCGGCCTGAATTGGCCGGATTGAAGCCCCGCTTTAATGTGGTGAGCGAGCGGGAGGCGTTGCCATACTTGCGCGCGGCGATCGGCGATGACGAGGAGTCGCGGGCGTGGGCCACGCCCGACGTATGCCGCGACATCCTGAAGCTGTTTCAGCGCTTCAAGGAAGCCCTGCAAGACCCCTTCGATTCAAATCCGGTTTGGGCTGGACCGGAACCGAGCGAGCTCGAGGAAAAGGCTAGATCTCTTTTTGGTGCCTACCAGGCTGCCCTGCAGGCAGCGAACGCCGCTGATTTCGGCGATATGCTCCTGTGGCCGACATTGAGCATGCGTCGCGACGATGCGCTGCGGCGCCATTGGGCTAGGGCTCACGACTACATCCTTGCGGATGAACACCAGGACGCGAACCCGGTCAATCGTGACTGGCTCTACATGCTCGCACGCGATCACCGGAACATCTTCGTTGTCGGGGATGACTCACAGTCGATCTACCAATGGCGGGGCGCTGAGGCGCGCATCATTCTTGACTTCCAGCGTGACTGGCCGGGCGCGAAAGTGTTCGCCCTCGAGAAGAACTACCGGTCGACCGTGGCGATCGCGGCAGCGGCAAACGCGCTGATCACCAATAATAGGGACCGCGTCGAAAAGAAGCTGGTGGCTGCCAACGACATACAAGGTGAACCGGTCAGGTTCCGTGAATTTGGCTCGCTTCCCGACGAAGCGCGATGGGTTATCGCCGATGCTGTCCGCCGGCTATCCAGTCCCGACCCGGCCACCGCGTTCATCTTGTATCGGGCATCGTGGCTCAGCCGAGCATTCGAAGAAGCCTCGATCAGGGCGGGATTAAAGTATTGCCTCGTAGGCGATGTCGGATTCTACGAACGAGAGAGCGTTCGCGACGCTCTCGCCTATGCCGCCTTGATGCACGATCCGACCGACAAGGAGGCATTCATGCGCGTTGTGGACCGACCAGCACGAGGCCTGGGCCTGGTGTCGATCGGCGCGATCATGACCGAAGCTGACGCCGGCGATCGCGACTATCTCGCCGCGGCGATGCGCCTTGCCGAGCGGCCGGCGGTTTCCGCCGGCGCGAGGCGACCAGGTGATCGCCCTGCCCTCCCTAACGCGCCAGCTCGTGATGGCGCGCGAACTCTTGCGGCGCTGCGGGCCGGCTGGCTGGACCGAATCGGCGACGGCCTCGACGTGGCGCTGAATTGGCTCCTCGATGCCAGCGGCTATGAGGCGATGTGGCGCGAATCCGACGACGTCGGCGCCGAAGCCGCCCTCGAGAACCTTGCGGAGCTCGGCCGGGTCGCCGCCGACGTCGGCACGGTCGATGGCCTCCTGGACCGAGCGCGATCCGCGGCAGAGTTCGCACAGGATGACGCCGCCTTGAAGCTGATGACGATGCATAGATCGAAGGGCTTGGAAGCCGATCACGTCTGGCTTGTCGGTTGGGCTGAAGGGGTGTTGCCGGGCCGGCAAGACATTGAGGCGGAGTGCAAAGGCAACCCAGCGCCGCTCGAGGCGGCACGCAACCTCGCCTATGTCGGCGTCACCCGCGGGCGGCGGACCGTCACGATCAGCGCAACGCCAGGGCGCGGCGGCGTGTCCCGCTTCGTCTGGGAGATGCCGGTGGTGGAGATCTAGATGATCCTCGATCCAGAACGCCGACGCGCGAAGCGGTGGCTCGGCGCCATCCTCTTTTTCTGGCTTACGCTCTCGGCTATCGGCTGGTGGTTTTCCTACCCTCTGGGCGCGCTGCTTGAAAGCGGCCGCCGCTTTGGCTGGTCAGCCGCGACACTCGACCGATGGCAGGTGGCGATGTCGGCGCAGTATTGGCCGACCGACATTGATCTCGACCGCCTTACGGCGTGGCTGGACTATCTGGCCAGCTGGACAAACCGCTGGCTAGCGCTCGTCGAGCGCGATGCATCTATGCTGGTGCAGGCGCCTGCAGGCATCTTTGCGATGATCCTGGCGTCGGCGTCGGCCGCCGCCATCGCATTCTACGTGTATTGGGTGAAGGCGGATCTAAATCACTTTCGACGAACGCGACATGGGTTCGCCCGTGTCGCCACCAGGTTCGACTACATCAGAAGAAACTGGTTCGACCATACAGGCTTCATCCTCGCTGAAGTGCGCGGTCGTCACGTCCGACTTTGGGAAACGTTGAGCGTTCTTCTCCTTGCCCCGCCTGGCACGGGCAAGACCGTCCAGCTGATCACCAACATCCTTGCCGACTGGCCTGATCATGTCGTGAGCTGGAAACGGTTCGGCTTCTTCCTCGCACTCTCGGGCGGCCTGGCGGCCGTGGCTTGGCGTGCCGCGCAGGCGCATTTCTGGATCGCCGCCAGCTGCCTCGGGCTTCTCGCGTTGATCGCCGCCCGGCTGGCCATCAAGGGCCTGCGAAGCGAGGCGAGGGTCCCCGCGCCGAGCATGTTCGTCAACGACGTGAAGGGTGAAATCAGGGACGCCACGAGATCATGGCGGTCTCAACTCGGGCCGACGTACGTGATCAGCTGGTTCGGCGAAGATGACGGATCGCCGACCGACAGCTTCAATCTGCTGGATCCCGAAAATTTTCCTGGTGGAGAGGACATCGGGCCTACCCGTGACAGACTCCTCGTGCGGCTGCGCGAGATCTACGGCCGCCGTGCCGAAAAGGTCGACGTCGAACAGCGGCAACAAGCCGCCGAGAAACAGGCGATCGACGCTGCGTTGAAGGCCGGCCAGCCTCCGCCGAAATTCTCCGCGATCCGACAAACCGCGGTCGCGGGCTTCCTGGCCGAATATCGGGTGGCCCCGAAGAACGGCGCCCCGGGCGCCGCCCCTGCCGCGGCAGCGACGGCCGCGCCCACGAGCCAGACGGGCCCAGTCGGCGCCCCAGCGAGCGGCGCGGCACCGGCCAGCCCCCCGCGTTGGAAGACGGCGGAATACGAGGCCCTGCCCAAGCTGATGCGCCTCCGCCGCGATAAGCCGCTGACCTGGCTCGACGAGCTTCTGCAGAACCCCGGCTTGCTCGGTGATCCATTCCCGCCGGGAGACGAGGCGACGCAACAGTCGCATGCGATTGGCAGCGCAGCCTTCGATGATCTGTGCCTCCAAACGGGACGACAGCGGCTACAGGCCTGGCTGACGGAAAAGATCGACGGCCGGACGCTTGCCGACGATCTCAACACCTACCAAACGCGGATCGCGGACCTGCAGAAGGTCATCGACCGCTTCAACACGTTCATCGTTCCTGATCAGGTGGAGCAGCATTGGAAGGTGCTCGGACGTGCAGCCGGCACCGGGCTCACGCTCTGCTACATCGAGCGCTGCCTGCGCCTGGCCGAGACGCCCTCTTACGGCGGCCTCATCGACTGGATAACCCAGGTCACTGTCTCAGGTTCGTTCTCGCCCTTCCGAGTCGAAATCGCGACCGATGGAAACGGCGAGAAAACCCTGCAACGGGTCAGCGTGCCGTTTGACCCAGACCTGGCGCAGGCTGCCTCGCAGGACGTGAAAGGTGATCAGCTTGAGGTCTTCCTTAAATCAGCTGTGCAGGAAGCCCGCGACTATGGCTACAGCGACCGGGTGATCAGCGAGTTGAACGACCTGTTACTGAAGCCGGACAAGGAGCGAGGCTCAGTCGTCTCGACCTTCGGCGCCGGCATCCAGCTTTTCAAAAGCCCGAAGATCCGCGAGGCGACCAGCACGTCTTCGTTCCGGGTCCGCGATTTCCGTGGCTGGCGAAAGCGACCGGACATGCCGCGCGGCAATCCGATCACGATCTATTGCGTGATCAAGATGGACGACGCCGTGACTGTGGGACCACTGACTGGAATGTTTATCTCGCTGTTCGGCAATAGCGCGCTCTCCGAGAGGGCGTCCGCCGTAAAGAAAAACGGTCGGCCGATCCAGGCGTATATTGACGAGTTCTGGTCCCTGCCGCCGAGCGATGTCTTCCGCAACATCGTCACCCTGGGCCGCGGGCAATGGATGCAGGAGTACATCGTCGGCCAAAGCTTCGGCCAGTTCACGCTGCAGAATCCAGGCGCCGCCGGTGCCGCTTCTGCTGACGTGCTCAAGGACGCGATCGCGTACACGATCATCCCGACGCAGGCCGCCGCAAAGACAGCAAAGGAGATCGAGGAGCAGATCGGTAACGCGACGGTGCTTGACGAAAATTACACGAAGCGCTTCGCGAAAGGCGCTGACACAGTACCTTGGAAGGGCGTGCCCCTGTTTTCCGCGCAGCGCCTGCTGAACCTCGAAAAGCTTGATCCGGCCAACGGACGAAAGGGCGAGCAAATCGCGCTGATTTATGGCGCGAAGGCCGTGGTAATCGAGGGCCGGCCTCCGTGCTGGTTTGACAACCCGCTATTGCTCGCGCGCTCGAAGGTGCCGTTCAAATCCAACGAGGCTTGGATGGCGGAGCTTGAGGCCGATGATTCGACCTCTTGAAAATTTTCAAGCATTCTGGCCTTGGGGACTCCACTGGAAGAGGACACGCTTTCGATGTCGACGACATCCGCGCCGCGGTGGGATCTAGACACCAAAGAAAATTATGATCACTACATGGAGTGTCGGTGCAAAACAGTTATTGAACGCCTAAAGAACGATAAGATCGAACGTCAACAGTTATATGCTGACCCTAGGTCGATTCACCGAGAACTGCATGTCGACCTTACTCCGATCGGATATTCAGACTACGCCGGAACCTATAGAGGAACCATCGGCTCTTCTGTCGAGCACAAAAAAGCGTATTCCAAAAGCGATATTCCCGGGAACAATGAGTATGAATTCACCCTACCAGAGAATGTCGCAGCCGAGATGGCGACATTTGCCACCGAGACTAGAGAACTTATCGACGCAGTTATGGGGGGGCCTTACGATCAGAAAATAACAGTATGCGCCATGATTTTTGTTTCTTTTGGATCTATTCATCCATTCCTAGACGGTAACGGTCACGTTCAGCGCCTCATGTTCGAATGCATTGCCTACGATTTTGCGATTCCACTCGGGGCGCATTGGAGGATTCATCCACGTCCATATTCAGCACTTTTCGGTGTGGCCCTGGAATTCAACCAGAAGTTCGGCTTGGATACGATCAACCTGATCACCGAATACTTGAATCTTTTCACGCTAGAACGAAACGATTTTCTACTTCCAAAACGATCTCAATAAACACCACCCGGAGCGCAGGCATTACGCCTACCGTCCAACTGAAAATTCGATTTTCACAATAGCAGGCGGGTGTACCAAAATCGGGTTCCCTCATCTCCGCAATATATTTCGCGAGGTCTAGACCGCCGCTTTTCAAAAATTACAACCAAAAACTCATCGAAGAAACGACATTGCGTATTCGAGGGAAGGCCGAAACTTCAGCTTGAACGCCCGAAGGGGCGGCGTAGAAGGGATGTGCGGTCCCAGTTGGAACGCACTGAGTGAGTATGTATCAACCGACTGCTGACCCCTTTCGGGGCCAGCAGAATGGAGGCGTCTGATGTCGTACTTGATGTGGCTGATGACGATCGTGTTGCCGAAGATTCAGATCATTTTGACCTGCAACTTCTAAACCGATTGTCGGCCCAGGTGACGTTTGCCCCGTCACCT
>JAEYTW010000695.1 GCA_023433835.1 Pseudomonadota bacterium
ACCACTATCCGGCGCTGTGGCGCCAACGCGGCCTGCTCGACGCGGCGGCCGCGGCGGTCGCGTTGCCGGCGGTGGCCGGCCACGGCCTGGTGCTGGCCGGCAGCTGTTCGGACCGCACCCTCGCCCAGCTCGACGCCTTCGGCGCCGCCCATCCGCTGCTGCGGCTAGATTTGCTCGCCGCAGCAAGCGCGCCCGAACGCGCGCTGGCCGAGGCGGTGGATTGGGCCTCGACCCGGCTGGAGCAGGGCCCGGTGGCGATCGCGACATCGGAAGGCCCGGAGGCGGTCGCCCGGATCCAGGCGCGGCTCGGCGTCACCGGCGCGGCGGCGCTGGCCGAGCGGCTGCTGGGCCAGTTGGCCCGCACGCTGGTCGATCGCGGCGTGCGCCGGCTGATGATCGCCGGCGGTGAAACCTCGGGCGCCGTGGTCGAGTCGCTGGGGCTCGAGACCTTCCAGGTCGGCGCCTACGAGGGCGCCGGCATCTCCCGCATGGTGGCAGACGACCCGCAAGGCCGCCGCCTGGCCCTCTGCCTGAAATCGGGCAAATTGGGACCGATCGACATGTTCGCGACCATCCTTTCCGCAATGACCCGGAGTTGATTGCCATGACCGATGCCGCCGCCGTCGCCGCCGCCTATGTCGCACTCGGCGTGAAGGGCCTGAACTTCGGGGCCGCCGGCAATGTCTCCTGCCGCCGTGGCGAGGGCATGCTGATCACACCGACAGGGGCACGGGCCGACAGCCTGACGCCGGACAAGATCGTCGCCTGCGCGCTGGACGGCACGGTGGAAGCCGGGGGCCGGCCGTCCAGCGAATGGGAGATGCATGCCGAGATCTACCGTGCCTATCCGGCGGCCCAGGCGGTGGTGCACACCCATTCGGACGCCTGCGTCGCGCTGTCGGCGCTGCGCCGCACGCTGCCGCCGTTCCACTACATGATCGCGGCCTTCGGCGGCTCGGACGTGCGCTGCGCCGACTACGGCACCTTCGGCACGCCGGGCCTGGCCCACGCCGCCGTCGCGGCGCTGGACGGGCGCAAGGCCTGCCTGCTGGCCAATCACGGCATGATCTGCCATGGCGCCACGCTCGAAGCCGCCGTCGGTTTCGCCGAGCGGCTGGAGGTGCTGTCGCGCCAGTACCTTCTCGCCCTCAACGTCGGCACCCCGGCCCTCCTCACCGACGAGGAGATGGCCGAGGTGCATGCCCGCTATCGCGCGCTCAGCTACGACACGATGAAAAAGTAGCCGCTACCCGATCAGCTGCTGCAACCAGGTGGCGATGCCGGGGATCCAGAACACGGCGGCAAGCAGCAACAGGCTCATCACCACATAGGGCGTCACCGCCATGAAGATGTGGCCCATGGTGACCGAGGGCGGCGCTACGCCGCGCATGGTCATCAGCAGCAGGCCATGCGGCGGCAGCAGCAGGCCGAGCTGCATGCAGATCAGGAACAGGACGCCAAACCATACGGTATCGATGCCCAGCGTCGTCACGATCGGCATGAAGATCGGCAGGGTGATCATCATCATCGAGATCTGGTCGACGAAGATGCCGAGGAAGATCAGGACCAGCATCATCAGCGCGACGACCATGCCGGTCGACAGGCCCTGGCCGGTGATGGCCGAAACCAGCCCCGACGACGCGCCGGAGAACGACAGGATCTGGGCGAACGTGGTGGCACCCAGAATGATGAACAGGATCATGCCCGAAATGCCGGCCGTGCCCTTCAGTGCCTTCAGCACCGCGTCGACGGTCAGCGCGCGATAGCACAGCGCCAGCAGCATGGTGGCGAAGGCGCCGAGCGCGGCGCATTCCGTCGGCGTGGCCCCGCCGCCGGCCAGCGCGCCGACGACCACGCCGAAGATCGACAGGGTCGGCAGCACGTAGGCGAAGAACGGCTGCCAGCGGGCCCAGCCGCGATAGCCGCCGTCGCCCGGATCTTCCGGCGCCAGCCGCGGGCTGATCTTGACCCGCAGCACGATCCAGACCACGAAGGCGATCGACAGGATGACGCCCGGCATCACGCCGCCGATCAGCAGCTTGGAAATCGAGATGCCGGACAGCGAGCCGAGCAGCACGGTCAGCGCCGATGGTGGGATCAGCATGTCGACCGCGCCGATCGCCATGATCGGGCCGGTGGCGATGGTCGGGTGATAGCCGCGCGCCAGCATCACCGGCAGCATCAGCGCGCCGAGCATCGCGGTGGTGGCGATGGTCGACCCCGAGATCGCCGAGAACACCGTGCCGGCGACGACGGCGACGACGGCAAGCCGCCCCGGCACGCGGCGGATCAGCCGCTCGATGCCGTCGATCACTTTCAGGGCCAGGCCCGTATGGAACAGGATCTCGCCCATCAGCACGAACAGCGGGATCGGCGTCAGCGAGAAGGCGGTGACCGACGAGACCGACGACCGCGCCAGTTGCACCAGGCCGGGCTCGCCGCCCATGTAGAGCAGCGCCCCGACGATGTTGATGGCGATGAAGGTCAGGGCCACCGGCATGCCGATGAACAGCAGCACGGTGGATCCGCCCAGCATCAGCCAGGCCGCGACCTGCCAGCTCATCACGAGGCGCTCACGGCGTCGTGCCGGGGTCCGCGCTCGGCCTGGGCCAGCCGGTGCATGCGGAACAGCATCTCGACCGAAAGCAGGATGAACCCGATCGGCAGCGGCGCCAGGCTCCACCATTCCGGCGTCACCAGCGTCTTGATGCTGAGCGCGTCCGAGACGTAGCTGTCGACGGTTGCCTTCAGGCCGTACCAGGCGATGATCACGCAGCAGGCGAAGCCGATGGCGTCGCCGACCCATTCCAGGGCCCAGGCCGCACCCTTCGGGATCGCCTGCAGCATGATGTCGACGCGGATATGCTGGCCCTGGCGCAACAGCCAGGGCGCCACGCACATCGTTATCAGGTAGAGCATGAGTTCCGAGATCTCGTTCGACCAGGCGAGGCCCTGCGGCAACCCGGGCAGGGCAAGGTTGCGCAGGGCGACATCGGCCACGATGACCAGCATCATGGCAAGCAGGATCAGGCAGCCCAGCATTGCCAGGCCCGCCAGAAGCCGCCCCCAGGCGGCCGAGACCGCGGCGATCATTTCTTGGCGAAAAGCGGCTTGAAGCGGCCGGCGATCTCCGGGCTCTGCTTCTCGGCGGTCTCCCAGCCGATCGCATAGGCACGGTCATAGAAAGCCTTGGCGGTCGCCGGATCGAAGGTGATGGTCTCGATGCCGACCTTCTTCTGGCGCTCGGTCTCCTCGGTGGTGTACTGGGCCCAGAAGGTGTTCTGCGCCTCCAGCGCCAGGACCTGCTTGTTCAGGTAGTCGCGCTGGGCGTCGGACAGCTTCCTGTAGGCCGGCAGGTTCATGATCAGCGAGACTTCGGCATCGTAGAAGCCGGGATCGACGCGGTACTTCGTCTTCTCCTGCCAGTTCAGGTCGAAGATGCCGCCGATCGGCCAGCCGTAACCGTCGACCACGCCGCGCTCGAGCGCGGTGTAGACCTCGCCGGGCGAGATCGTCACGACATTGGCGCCCAAGGCCTGGAAGAAGGTGCGGTAGACCGGGGTGATGCGGATCTTCAGACCGGTCAGGTCGGGCTTGTCGATCTTCTTGTTGATGTAGATGTGGAACGGCTGGTTCTCGACCGGACGGCCGATGTACTGCATGTTCCCCTTCTCGTTCCAGACCTTGTTGATCGCCTCGAACGCGCCGTTCTTGCGCTGCTCGGCGATCGGGACCTGGGTCAGCTTGAGGAAGTCGGCCTCCGGCATCACGTTGGTGTAGAAGGCGCCGGTGTTCAGCGCCATGTCGATCACGCCGGTCTTGACCGCGTTGCCGACCTCGAAGGCCGGGATGTTCTTCGGGCCGCCCAGGAAGTTGATCTGCATCACCCCCTTGCCCTCGGCGTTGAACTTCTCGATCCAGGGCTGCAGCCGCTGGACGTAGATGCCGTTCTCGGCGAAGGCCGAGATCAGGCGCACGGTCGTCTCCTGCGCCGCAGCCACCGACACATCGGCAGCAAGCAGCAGCGCCGCAGCCGTCGTTGCGAACACACTCTTTTTCATGAAAACCCTCCCCGGTTCGTTCGTCAGTTGGTGGCCAAAGACTTCTCCAGCGCCTCGCCGCGATCGTCGGCAAGGGCCGCTTCAGTGAGTTCGTGCAGGCGGCCGGCCCCCTCCGGTCCCGCTTCCAGGCCCGGCAGTGCCGCGACGATGCGCTGGTAATTGCGCCAGCCGCGGGCATGGGTGTCGCCGTAACCCTTGATCAGGCGCTGCGCCCGCGCAAGCTCCAGCGCCAGGGCCGGATGCCGCCCGGCCAGCCGGTGGATGGTGGCAAGCCATTCCGCGATCCGCCCATGCTCGACCTGAAAGCGCAGCGAACTGCGGCGGATCGCGCGCAGCGAGGCAACGAAATAGAGCAGCAGGAAACCGGGCACCGAACTGGTGCGCACCACCCGCCCCTCGCGGGTGAACCGCCCGACCAGGCCCCGGGCCCAGCCGGTCGCCAGCAGCCAGCGGCCGATCCCGGCCGGCAGGGTATCGGCGATCTCCTCGACCCGCGGATGCAGGAATTCGGCGATGCCGAGCTGCTGGTCGCCCTTCAGCCGCACCTCGCGCCCGACCCGGGCGAAGCGGCTGCGCCGGGTCTTGAGATCGGCCACCCGCACCGTATCCTCGTAGGACATCCACAGCGCCAGATGCCGCGCGGTCTCGTCGAGAACATCGGGCGCGACCGCCTTCAGCTGGTCCAGCCGATCGAGGTATTCGCCGGCATAGCGGATGTCCTGGTAGTCGGCCAGGCGCAGGATGCCTGCGGTCAGCGTCGCATGGGCCAGCGGCGGAAACTCGCGGCGGATCCGGAGGGCGAGATCGTGCAGCCGGGGCCCGACCGACGGCACGCCGGCGGACGGCCGATCCGGCGTCCGGTTGGCGCCGGCCGCATCGTAGCCCGCGGCGAAGGCTGCAAGGCTGGGCCGAACGCCCACCCCGCCGCGGCGGATGGTATCCTCGAACTGCGCCCGGGTGAACGGCAGCCGCCCGGTCGCGGCCATGGCGCCGTAGAGCGCGGGCCCGATCGGCGCCCCGGCATCCTCGGCCAGGCCGGCGAAATCGGCCGAGATGAAATGCGCCGCGGCGGCGCGGCAGCCTTCCAGCAGCCTGGTCGAATCGACCCGGCCGTCGCCCATGGCGATGCGCTCGGTCATCGCATAGACCCGGTGGCTCGAGGCGACCAGCGTCGTGCGCTCCGGCGTGACGAAACCGCGCTGGATTGCCCGGCCGGCCTCCATCAGCTCGGAAGCGACGACGAGGTCCACTTCGCCTGGCACAGGACTCAAGGACAGGACCGGCAGGGCGCCGGCCGGCACCTCGCCTTCCGGGAACATCTCGACGTAGTAGATCGTCGCGCCGGTGCGCTGGGCGACGCCGGGCACCGACGTGGTCTGGGCGTGGTAGCCGTTCTGCTCGGCCAGGTCGACCAGCCAGTCGGCCAGCACGCCGCCGCCCTCGCCGCCCATGGCCACGATGGCAATGGTGATCGCCTTCGCGGTCATGCCGCGATCCCCTGCAGGCGCCGCTCGATGCGATCCTGCAGCCAGCCGATCAGCGCGGTGCCGGCCCGCGCCTTGAACCGGTCCCAGCGCGTCGGGTTGTTGACGATCTCGGCGCGATAGAACGACGGGCAGAGCACCGCGGCATGCGCGACCTCGCCGCACAACCCGCAGCCGACGCAGGAATCGATCACCGAGGCGATGGGATCGCGGCGCAGCGGATCGGGGTTGGGCTTGATGGTCAGCGACGGGCAGCCGGACAGGCGGATGCAGGAATGATCGCCGGTGCAGGTATCGGGATCGATGCCGAAACGTTCGCGCACCACGCGCTGGCCATCGCCGATGGCCTTCCGGATCTGCGGCTTGATGCGGCGCTGGCGGTTCAGCTGGCATTCCGACTGGGCGACGATGACCTTGGGGCCCTTTTCCGGCGTGGTCAGCGCCTCGCGCAGCGCATCGCGCATGGCCTTGAGGTCATAGGTGTTGGTGATCTTCCGCACCCATCTGACGCCGACGCCGCGCACGGCCTGCTCGATCGAATTGAACGTCGAGCGGATCGGGTTGTTGGCGCGCGAGGACAGCACGTCCTGCCCGCCGGTCGCGGCGGAATAACCGTTGTCGATCACCACCAGCACGTTGTCGGTGCGGTTGAACACCGCATTGCCGACGCCGGAGGTGAGACCGTTATGCCAGAAACCGCCGTCGCCCATGATGGCGATCGTGCGTTTCCCGGTTTCCTTGGTGTTGAAGGCCGAGGCACCGGCCCAGCCGAGGCCATAACCCATCGTCGTCGCGCCGATGTTGAACGGCGGCAGGATCGAGAACAGGTGGCAGCCGATATCGCAGCTGACGTGATGCGGCCCCAGCTCGCGCTCGACCAGCTTCATCGCCGTGAAGATCGGCCGCTCCGGGCAGCCGGTGCAGAACGACGGCGGCCGGGGCCGGACCTCGGCGGCGGCCACGGCCGCCCCCCCCGCCAGCCGGGCGGCGGGGGGGGTT
>JAEYTW010000731.1 GCA_023433835.1 Pseudomonadota bacterium
TTTCCGCTGGGCACGATGATCATCAACATCATCGGCTCGTTCGTGATCGCGTTCTTCGGGACCCTGACCGCGCCGGACGGCCGGCTGTTCGCGCCGGCCGATGCCCGCGTCTTCGTCATGGTCGGCATCTGCGGCGGCTTCACCACCTTCTCGTCGTTCTCGCTGCAGACCCTGACCCTGGCCCAGGACGGCGAATGGCTCTATGCCGGGCTCAATGTCGTGGGCTCGGTCGTACTCTGCCTTGTCGCCGTCTGGCTGGGCCATGCGGCCGCGGCCGTCATCAATCGCTGAACCCGGAGGGCGCCATGGCGAAACTGACCGAGATGCTGGCCCTGCGCATCTACCTGAGCGAGCGCGAACGGCACGAGCACAAGCCGCTCTACGAACATCTGGTGCTGCAGGCGCGCGAGGCGGGGCTGGCCGGCGCGGTGGTGCTGCGCGGCCATATGGGTTTCGGCCATTCCCGGCAGCTGATGACCACGAAGATCCTGCAACTGTCCGAAGACCTGCCGGTGCTGATCGAGATCGTCGACGAAGCCGGCAAGGTCGAGGCCTTCGTCGACGCGATAGACGGCCAGTTGCAGGGCGGGCTGATCACCGTCGAGAAGGTGATGGCCCGCCGCTACTGAAGCGTTCAGACCCGGCGCAGATAGCCGCCGGGGTTCTGGGTCAGCAGGAAACGCTCGCGCCCCTCGTCGACCGCGAAGGCCGAGGTCTCGGCCAGGTAGGTCGCCAGCGCCTCGGTCGGGCCCGGCCCGTGGTCCGGCACGACGGGATGGCCGTTGACGTTGCCGTCCTCGACGATCATGTAGCAGCCGGGCGTGACCAGCGGGCCGTAGAGGCGCATTTCGGCCAGCACGTGGTCGTAGTGATGGTCCGAGTCGAGGATCACCATCACCCGGGTATCGGCATCGATATGCTGGCGCACCGCCGCGATCGTCTCAGGCTCGATCGACGAGGCGTTGATGTAGCGCAGCATGCCGTGCGAGGGCCGGTCCGGCTGTTCGTCGATGTCGATGGAGATCACCGCGCCGCGCCCGACCATCTGGCAGATCGAGGCGAGATAGAGGGCCGCTCCGCCGAAGCGCGTCCCGCATTCCACGATCAGGTCCGGCGCGGTCTCGACGATGATTTCCTGATAGGCCCAGAGGTCGAGCGGGCTCTTATAGGCGAGATACCCCATCCAGGAGACCGAATGGGATTCGCGCCCGTCCTGCCAGAGGTCGTAGGACAGCTGGTGGAAACGCCGGACGATCTCCTTCTGCTCGTCGGTCAGCGGCCGGTAGCGGCCCTTCGGCCGGAACGGCCCGGGCACGTCGTAGCGGAAGATCTGGCGGTTGAAATAATCGAGCGGAATCGCTGCCGGCATGATCACCCCCCTTTTGGGGAGCGATTATGCCGTCGCGATCTTGGCCAGGGTAGCGGCCAGTTCCTGGGCGCCCTTCGCGCGCACCGGCGCCTCCTCCCAGTCGCGCACGAACACCACCTTGTGGTCGGGCCGTACCTTGGCGGTGCCGACCTGGCGGGTGATGAAGTTGACCAGGCCCGCCGGGTTGGCGAAGGCATTATTGCGGAACGAGATGACGGCGCCCTTGGGGCCCGCTTCCAGCCGGTCGACGCCGGCCTGGCGGCAGAGTTGCTTGATCAGGACGATGTCGAGCAGGTGGCGCACCTCGTCGGGCATCGGGCCGAAGCGGTCGACCATCTCGGCGGCCAGCGCGTCGATCTCGGCCTTGTCCTCCAGCCGGGCGACGCGGCGATAGAACTGCAGGCGCAGGTTCAGATCGGCGATGTAGCTTTCCGGGATCAGCACGGCGGTGCCGAGATTGATCTGGGGCGACCACTTCTCCTCGGCCCCGGCCTTGTCGTCCTCGGCGCCGCGGGCGGCGGCGACCGCCTCCTCCAGCAATTCCTGATAGAGTTCGAAGCCGACCTCGCGGATATGGCCGGACTGTTCCTCGCCAAGAAGGTTGCCCGCGCCGCGCAGGTCGAGATCGTGGCTGGCCAGCGTGAAGCCGGCCCCGAGCGTGTCCAGCGCCTGCAGCACCTTCAGCCGCTGTTCGGCCGCCCGCGACAGCTTCTTCTTGGCCGGCACGGTCATGTAGGCATAGGCCCGCTGCTTCGAGCGCCCGATGCGCCCGCGCAGCTGGTAGAGCTGGCCCAGGCCGAACATGTCCGAGCGGTGGATGATCATCGTGTTGGCGGTCGGGATATCCAGCCCGCTTTCGACGATGTTGGTCGACAGCAGCACGTTGTACTTGCCGTCGTAGAAGTCGTTCATCACCTGGTCGAGCTCGGTCGCCGACAGGCGGCCATGGGCGATCACCGGCTTCACCTCCGGCACCATCTCGCGCAGGAAGCGCTCGGCCTCCGGCAGGTCCTCGAGCCGCGGGCAGACATAGAAGCTCTGCCCGCCGCGATAGAGCTCGCGCAGCAGCGCCTCGCGGATCACCACGGGATCGAAGGGCAGCACGTAGGTGCGCACCGCCAGGCGGTCGACCGGCGGGGTGGTGATCAGCGACAGCTCGCGCACGCCCGACAAGGCAAGCTGGAGCGTGCGCGGGATCGGCGTGGCCGACAGGGTCAGGACATGAATGTCCGATTTCAACTGCTTCAGCCGCTCCTTGTGGCGCACGCCGAAATGCTGTTCCTCGTCGATGATCAGAAGGCCGAGATCGCGGAAATCCATGCCCTTGGCCAGCAGGGCGTGGGTGCCGACGACAATGTCGACCTGACCGTCCTTCAGGCCCTTCTTGGTCTCGTTGGCCTGCTTGGTCGTGACCATGCGCGACAATTGCTCGACCCGCACCGGCAGGCCCTGGAAGCGGTTCGAGAACGTCTTGTAGTGCTGGCGGCACAACAGCGTGGTCGGGCAGACCAGCGCCACCTGCTTGCCGTTCAGCGCCGCCGAGAAGGCGGCGCGCAGCGCCACTTCCGTCTTGCCGAACCCGACATCGCCGCAGACCAGCCGGTCCATCGGCCTGACGGTCGACAGATCGTCCAGCACGTCGTCGATCGCCTTCTGCTGGTCTTCCGTCTCCTCATAGGGGAAGCGGGCGCAGAATTCGTCGTAGAGGCCCTGCGGCGGCGGCAGCGCCGTGCCCTCGCGCAGATGGCGGGCGGCGGCGATCTTGATCAGCTCCTCCGCCATGTCCTTCAGCCGCTGTTTCAGCTTGGACTTGCGCGCCTGCCAGGAGGCACCGCCGAGCTTGTCGAGATTGACCGCGGTATCGTCCGAGCCGTAGCGCGACAGCAGGTCGATGTTCTCGACCGGGATATAGAGCTTGTCGCCGCCGTCGTAGATGATCAGCAGGCAGTCATGCGGGGCGTTGCCGATCTCGAGCGTCGAGAGGCCTTCGTAGCGGCCGATGCCGTGATCGACGTGGACGACGTAGTCGCCGACGCCGAGCTGGCCGGCCTCGGCGATGAAATTCTCCGCCCGCCGCGCCCGCCGCCGCGGATGGGCCATGCGGTCGCCGAGAATGTCGGGTTCGGCGATGACCGCCAGATCGTCGCTCTCGAAGCCGTGGTCGAGCGGCAGGACCACCAGGGCCACCGCGTGATGGGGCAGGCCGCCGGCCTCCTGCCAGCTGTCGACGGCGAAGGCCGGCTCGATGCCGTGGTCGTTCAGGAGGGTGACGAAACGGTCGCGGGCGCCCAGCGTGTAGCAGGCGACGACCACGCGCTTCTTCTCGCCCTTCAGCTCGGCCACATGCTGCTTCAGCGCGGTGAAGACGTTGGCGCCCTTGGTCCGCTCCTCGGCGAAATCGTGGCCCTTGCGGGCGCCGAGGTCGAGCACGGTGGCGCCGTCGGGCGGCAGCACGAACGGCGTGAAGGCGCCGACGGGCCGCACCGAAAGCCGCCGGTCCCATTCGCGTTCGTTCAGGTAAAGCTTTTCCGGCGACAGCGGCTTGTAGGGCGCGCCACCTTCGGACAGGCCGGATTTCAATGCTGCCTTGCGTGTCTCGTAATAATCGGCGATCGCGGCGAAGCGCTGGTCGCGCGCCTCCAGCGCGAGGGCGTCGAGCGTCACCAGCGCGCCGGGCAGGTAGTCGAATACGGTTTCCAGCTTCTCGTGGAACAGCGGCAGCCAGTGTTCCATGCCGAACTGCTTGCGCCCCTCCGATACCGCGGCATAGAGCGGATCCTCGTCGGTGACGGCACCGAAGGTTTCGCGATAGCCGGCGCGGAAACGCTGGATCGAGGCCGGATCGAGCATTACCTCGCTCACCGGCACCAGCTCGAGCGATTCCAGCCGCACGGTGGTCAACTGCGTCAGCGGATCGAATCTGCGGATCGAATCCAGCGTATCGCCGAACAGATCGAGGCGGACGGGTTCCTCGAACCCCGGCGGGAACAGGTCGATCAGGCCGCCGCGCACGGCATATTCGCCCGGCTCCATCACCGTCGAGGCGCGGTTGTAACCCGAACGGGTCAGGAAGGCCGTCAGGCCGTCGAGGTCGACGACGTCACCCAGCTTGGCGACGAACGCGGCGTTGCCGACGATCTCGCGGGCCGGCACCCGCTGGACCGCGGCATTGACCGTGGTCAGCAGCACCGTGCCGGGCGGCACGCCCTTGGCCAGGCGGGACAGCGTGTCGAGGCGGCGGGCGGAAATGTCGCCGTTCGGCGAAATGCGGTCGTAGGGCAGGCAATCCCAGGCCGGCAGGATCATCACCGGCAGGCCGGGGGCGAAGAAGTGCAGCGACCGGGCAAGCTGCGACAGCCGGGCATCGTCGCGGGCCACGTGGATCACGCCCTTGGCGCCGACGCCCGCCGCGATCTCGGCCAGCGCACGGGCATCCATGCCCTCCGGCGCGCCGCCGAGGGTGACAAGACCCGGGCGGTCGAATACCCGTTTCCAATCCATAACTTACGTTTCGATCTTGAACTGCTGCAGAAGCTTCATGACCGGCGTGTCGTATGCCGCCGGCACCGGATCGCGGCCGATCGCCCAGGCATAGATCAGCGGGTCTTCCTGGGTATCGAGCAGATGTTCGTACTGGTCCAGCTCATCCGGGCCGAAACCGGGCAGATGCGCGCGCGCGAAGGCGCCCAGCAGGAGGTCGGTCTCCTTCATGCCGGTATAGAGCGAGCGATAGATCAGCCGCTTGCGGCGCGCATCCAACAAATCGTTCGTGTCGGTCATGGCCGAGATATAGACCGCCACCCCGGCCATGTCATCACCACCGAGAACAGAACGTGGCTGCTATTTTGCGGGTCAGCCGGTACAGCGCGTTCACGATGTCGGAGGTGACGTAGATCCGGCGGCGCCGTCGACCGCCACGCCGGTCGCCACATACACCGGCTGCATGCCGGGCAACCCCGCCAGCCCGGTCGGCAGATCGCCTGCCCCGGTGCTGATGTCGATCGACTGACGTGCCCTGTCAGGTTTTCGGTGACCTAGACGGCATTGCGAGCGCGCACCAGCCCTGGCGGACCGCCGAGGTTCTGGATCAACAGCTTGTGGCCGTCACCCCCCCGCGTGGCATCTTTGTCAGGCTTTCGGCGGCATGTTCGGCGACCAGTAAGCTGCCATCGAGCAGCTCGCGGGCGTCATAGGGCGCATTCACATCCTGGATCGTGCTGACGTGTCCGTCGGGCGATGCGCGCCTTCGTGCCCTTTCTTCAGGTCGATGCGAGTCAGTTGGCCCGTTGCCGTATAGATGACGAGCAACCTGCCCCGGGGGTTGAAATTGACTGCCGCTGGGTCTTGAAACCTGACATCAGGATATCGAGCTTGCCGGTATCGACGTCGGCCCGCCGTTCAGGCCCCCATGCGTTCGAGAATCTTGCGTAGCGGCTTGGCGCCGGCGAGCTCACTGGGAGCGTCGCCCGGGAACACGTGGGTCGCATAGAGGCGACCGTCCCGGCGGTAGGCCAGCCCCACGTTTTTTTGTTCTGGCCGGAAACTTACCATCAGGTAATCTTGCTGCCTGGCTGTCGCTGCGGCTTTGGCATAGCGCCCGGGTAATTCCAGGCCATTGGCGCGGGCGGCGCGGGCCCGTATAAGTCGGCGCATGCGTCCGGAGTTGCTCAACCCCGCCTTTACCGCGATCGGTGTCCTCAAGGGCTGCGGCCCGCGTATCGCCAAGTTGCTGGAAAAGCTCTTGCGCGGCGGGCGGCTCCTCGACCTGTGGTGGCATCTGCCCAGCGGCCTGATCGACCGGCGCTATGCCCCGGCCGTGGCCGAGATCGAGCCCGGCCGGATCGCGACGCTGACCGTCACCATCGACGCCTACCATCCGGGGCAGAGCGTGCGTCACCCGTTCAAGGTGACGGCATCGGACGAAACCGGCTCGATCGACCTGATCTTCTTCCGGCCGCACGAGGATTGGCTGAAGACCGCCCTGCCGATCGGCGAGGCGCGTATCGTCTCCGGCTCGGTCGAATGGTTCAACGGCCGCCCGCAGATGAGCCACCCGGACCGCATCGGCGGGCTGGACGAACGCGCCGCGATCGAGACGGTCGAGCCGGTCTATCCGTTGACCGCCGGGCTGACCAACCGGCCGCTGACCAAGCTGGTCTGGCAGGCGCTGCTGCGCGTGCCGCCGATGCCCGAATGGCTCGATCCCGCCCTGCTCGCCCGCGAAGGCTGGCCGGGCTGGGCCGCCGGCCTGCGGGCCGTGCATGCCCCGAAGGATGCCGCCGACCTCGACCCCAATGCCCCGGCGCGTGCCCGCCTGGCGTATGACGAACTGCTGGCCAACCAGCTGGCCCTGATCCTGGTGCGGGCGCAGACCAGGCGCCAGGCCGGCCGGGCGATGGTCGGCACCGGGCGGATATCGACCCGGCTGGCCGCCAACCTGCCCTACAAGCTGACCGGAGCCCAGACCCAGGCGCTGGCCGAGATCGCCGCGGACCTTGCCTCCGATACGCGGATGTCGCGGCTGCTGCAGGGCGACGTCGGCTCGGGCAAGACGGCCGTGGCGCTGTTCGCGCTGGCCATCGCCGCCGAGGCCGGGGCGCAGGGCGCGCTGATGGTGCCGACCGAGATTCTGGCCCGCCAGCACTATGAAAGCCTGTCGCGGCTGGCCGAGAACAGTGGCCTGCGCATCGCATTGCTGACCGGCCGCGACAAGGGCAAGGCGCGGGCCGAACTGCTGGCCCGGCTCGAGGCTGGCGAGATCGACCTGCTGATCGGCACCCACGCGCTGTTCCAGGACGACGTCGTATTCCGCGACTTGGGCCTGGTCGTGATCGACGAACAGCACCGCTTCGGCGTGCACCAGCGGGTCAAGCTGGCCGCGAAAGGCCAGCGCGACCAAGGCGGCCTCGACGTGCTGGCGATGACCGCGACCCCGATCCCGCGCACCCTGGCCCTCACCGCCTATGGCGACATGGACGTCTCCAAGCTGACCGAGAAGCCCCCGGGGCGGCAGCCGATCGATACCCGGTCGGTCGCCCTCGACCGGCTGGACGAGGTGGCGGCGGCGGTCGGGCGCAAGCTTGCCGCCGGCGACCAGGTCTACTGGGTCTGCCCGCTGGTCGAGGAAAGCGAGGTGGTCGACCTGGCCGCCGCCGAGGAACGCTTCGCGCATCTGCGCGAGGCGCTGCCCGGCCATGCCATCGGCCTCGTCCACGGCAAGCAGAAAGCGGCCGAGAAGGATGCCGCGATGGCCGATTTCGCCGCCGGCCGCACCCGACTGCTGGTGGCGACGACGGTGATCGAGGTCGGCGTCGACGTGCCGAACGCGACCCTGATGATCATCGAGCATGCCGAGCGCTTCGGTCTGGCCCAGTTGCACCAGCTGCGCGGCCGGGTCGGGCGCGGCGGGTTGAAGGGCAGTTGCCTGCTGCTCTATGCTTCCAATATCGGTAAGGTCGCGCAGGCGCGGCTCAAGATCATGCGCGAGACCGAGGACGGTTTCCGGATTGCCGAGGAAGACCTGGACCTGCGCGGCGCCGGCGAGCTTCTGGGCGCCAAGCAGAGCGGCGTGCCGGAATTCCGCGTCGCCGACCTCGACGTCCATCGCCGCCTGCTGGAGATCGCGCGCGACGATGCCCGGCTGATCGTCGAGACCGACCCGCGGCTCGAAAGCGAACGCGGCCAGGCCTTGCGGGTGCTGCTGTATCTGTTCGAGCGCGACCAGGGCGTCCGCCTGTTGCGCAATGGGTGAGTGAGGTATCGATGCGTCGCCTGCTGATCGCCTTGACCGTCGCTTGCGGCCTTTTCCCGGCGCTGGCCCTGGCACAGGACGAACCGCGCACGATCGGCGGCGACGGGGTGCCGCCCACTCGCTGGCCGATGGTCGCGGCGGTCCTCTATGGCGATGTTCCCGGCTGCGGGGCGACCGTGGTCGCCCGGGATTGGGTGCTTACCGCGGCCCATTGCGTAGTCCAGAACGGCCGGCCCCTGCCCGTCTCCACCCTGTCGGTCCAGTTCGGCACCGAGCGGCCTGACAGCGGGAACGGCTATGTCGTCGCCGTGGCCGACATCCTCGTCCACCAGGACTACGGTACGGCCCAGCCGGGCACCAACAACGATGGCGATTTCACCTATTTCACCAATGACATCGCGCTGCTGCGCCTGACCCGGCCAGTCGCGCCGGCGCCGGCCGAACTGCTCGGACAGAATCGGGCCGCGACGCTCGGCGCCGTCGGCAAGCCCGCGCTGATCGCCGGCTGGGCCGCCACCGCCCCGGCCTCGACGCAGGCTTCTTCGCTGTTCCTGCGCCAGGCCGATTTCGTCGTTGCCGGCGATGCGTCCTGCGCGGCCAAGGTCGCGCCGAACGCGTATCAGCCAGGCATGCTCTGCGCCACGCCGAAACCCGGCCTCGGCCAGGCCGACAATGCGGCGTGCACCACCGATGCAGGCAGCCCGCTGTTCCTGCCCAACGACCGCGGCGGTTTCGCCCTGGCCGGTATCGTGTCCGCGACGCGGACGGATTGCACCCAGGCCGCCCCGGTCGTCGCCACGCGGATCACCGCCTATCTCGACTGGCTTGCCCAGCGCGTGCCGGGCCTCGTCGTCGACGACAGCCTGATCGAGAGCGGCTTCTGGTCGCTCGACAATGCCGGCGGCGCGGCGGCCGCGATCGAGATTCAGGGCGGCCGGCTCGTTCTCGGGCTGATGCTCTATGACAAGGCCGGCAGCCCGACCTGGTATTCCGCCAGCGGCCCGTTCGCCGGCACGGGCAGTTTCACGGCGACGCTCGACTCCTTTGCCGACGGCAGCGACATGCTCTATGCCGCCGGCCCGCGGCAATACCGGCAACTGGCCTCGCCAGGCAGCGTCACTATCGTGTTCGGCGGCGTCGACCAGGGGATCCTGACCGTCGGCGGTCGTCGCTGGACGATCCGGCGCACCACCTGGACCGCCGGCCGCCCGGCGCCCGCCGACGGCCTGCCGGAAACCGGCTGGTACCGGAGCCCGCGCGACCCGGGCCGCTTCTGGTTCGTCGAAGGCCAGGGCGAGCGGATGATGGTGGCCGATTTCGCCTATGGCACCCTCCGTGTCGACGACCATTTTCCCGCCCGTTGGACCGTGGCGCAGGGCACGGCCGCCAAGGTCGGCACCGCCGCCGTCATGAGCGCGCCGATCTTTGCCTGCGTGGGGGGCCAGGGCCTCGACACGCCGAGCGGCACTGCCACCTGCGGCGACACCGATTTCGCCCTGTCGCTGACCTTTCCCGGCGTGTTCGCCGGTTGGCTGATTCCGGGCGGTAATCGCGCCGTGGCGATCGGCCGCTACATCGCGCCTTGAGGCGCGGGTAGTTCCGGCCGCCGCGCCAGCACCGGCACCGACAGGATCGCCGACCTGTAGTCTTCGCCTGCTCGCCGCAGGGCGGCATCGTCGAGGCTGCGCACGTCGTGCAGCGCGAACGGCGCCTGCCACAGCCAGCCGCATTTGCGCGCGGTGGCCCTGAGCGGCGCGAACAATTCCTCGATCGTTGCCGCAGCCGCGCTGCCCGGCCGGTAGCTCGCCGAGGGACCGCCCGTCGTCGTCGCCGCGAGCATGGGCAGCCCCGCGGACAAGGCGGCGATCCCAGGCTCGCGATAGAACAGCGGCGTCAGCACCGCATCCTGCCAGTGCTTGAGCAGCGACGGCGTGGAATACCAGCACAGCGGGAACTGCATCACCAGCCTGCCGGCGCGGAGCACCCGCGCGCGCTCGACCGCGAAATCGACGCGGCCTTCTGGGTAGAGCGCATACAGGTCGGCCACTTCCAGGCCGGGCAATCCGTCCAGGCCGGCGAGCAGCGCGCGATTGGCCCGCGAGGCGGCGAAGTCGGGATGGGCGAGCAGCAGCACGGTGGTCATGGGCGACATCTCCTTGAACGCGTCGACCATGGCCGCCCCAAGGACATTCTTCAAAATGATGTTTGTTATGATATCCCATTCACATGATGAAGCTTCGCGGCGTCGACCTCAATCTGCTGGTGATCGTGGATGCGCTGCTGGACGAAGCGCATGTGGGGCGGGCGGCCGAGCGGCTTGGCCTGTCCCAGCCGGCTGCCTCGAACGCGCTTGCCCGGGCCAGGGCGCTGTTCGACGATCCGCTGCTGGTCCGCGCGCCGCCGAACGGTTCGCGCCGGACACCGCGCGCCGAAGCGATGCGCGAGCCGTTGCGGGCAGCACTCGCCGAACTGGCCGCCATCGTCGCGGCCGGGCCGCCCGACCTGGCCGAGCTGCGCGGGGCGGTCT
>JAEYTW010000768.1 GCA_023433835.1 Pseudomonadota bacterium
CCCTGCTGATCGGCCCGGACCAGCCCTGGCTGACCACCGAGAAGTTCCTCGACAAGATCGACCACAACCTGCAGGCCGCCCTGGCCTGATCAGGCAGCGTTGAATGATTGGGGCGGGGGGGGTCGCCACCGCCGGCCCAATCATTCAACGCTGCCTGATCAGGCCAGGGCGGCCTGCAGGTTGTGGTCGATCTTGTCGAGGAACTTCTCGGTGGTCAGCCAGGGCTGGTCCGGGCCGATCAGCAGGGCCAGATCCTTGGTCATGAAGCCGGCCTCGACGGTCTGGATGCAGACCCGCTCCAGCGTCTCGGCGAAGCGCTTCAGGTCGGCGTTGTCGTCGAGCTTGGCGCGATGCAGCAGGCCGCGGCTCCAGGCGAAGATCGAGGCGATCGGGTTGGTCGAGGTCTCGCGGCCCTTCTGATGCTCGCGATAATGGCGGGTGACGGTGCCGTGGGCGGCCTCGGCCTCGACGACCTTGCCATCGGGCGTCATCAGCACCGAGGTCATCAGGCCGAGCGAGCCGAAGCCCTGGGCCACGATGTCCGACTGCACGTCGCCGTCGTAGTTCTTGCAGGCCCAGACGAACTTGCCCGACCACTTCAGCGCGGCCGCGACCATGTCGTCGATCAGGCGATGCTCGTAGCCGATGCCCGCCGCCTTGAACTGGTCGGCGAACTCCTTCTCGAACGTCTCGGCGAAGATGTCCTTGAAGCGGCCGTCATAGGCCTTGAGGATCGTGTTCTTGGTCGACAGATACAGCGGCCAGCCGCGGCCCAGCGCGTAGTTCATGCTGGCGCGGGCGAAGTCGCGGATCGAATCGTCCAGGTTGTACATGGTCATGGCGACGCCGGCGCCCGGGAAGTTGAACACTTCCTTCTCGATCGGGGCCGAGCCGTCTTCCGGTTCGAACTTGACGGTCAGCTTGCCCTTGCCCGGCACCTTGAAGTCGGTCGCGCGGTACTGGTCGCCGAAAGCATGGCGGCCGACGACGATCGGGCTGGTCCAATGCGGCACCAGGCGCGGCACGTTCGAGCAGATGATCGGCTCGCGGAAGATGGTGCCGCCGAGGATGTTGCGGATCGTGCCGTTCGGCGACTTCCACATTTCCTTCAGCTTGAATTCCTCGACGCGCGCCTCGTCCGGGGTGATGGTGGCGCACTTCACGCCGACGCCATGCTCCTGGATCGCCTTGGCCGAATCGATGGTGACCTGGTCGTTGGTGCGATCGCGGTTCTCGACGCCGAGGTCGTAGTAATGAAGATCGACGTCGAGATAGGGCAGGATCAGCTTCTTCTTGATGAAGTCCCAGATGATCCTGGTCATCTCATCGCCGTCGAGTTCGACGACCGGCTTGGCAACCTTGATCTTCGCCATGGTCAGTTGCGTCCTTCAGTAGTTACTTGCAGGAATATTGCATCATCGAGACGGCCGCCGCCGGACGGCATCCCGCGCGGGCGCGACCTTAGCACCGCGCCCGGGGCCGTCAAAGCCTGGGTTTAGAGCCGTTCGGGCTTGGCTGTAACAGCGGGTTCGGGCAGGCGGGCGAGCAGGGGCAGCACGGCTTCCGCGCTGTCGACGACGTCGTAGAGACGGCGGATTTCCTGGCCGGCGAAGCCTTGGGCGATGATGTGGTCGATCATCTTGACATAGGGTTGCCAGTAGCCGCCGACATCGACCACCACCACCGGGCGGTCATGCAGGCGCAATTGCCGCCAGGTGATCATCTCGAAGGTTTCGTCCAGCGTGCCGATGCCGCCGGGCAGCACGACGAAGGCGTCCGACCGCTCGAACATCATCTGCTTGCGGACATGCATCGAATCGACGACATGCAACTCGGTCAGCCCCTGGTGGCCGACCTCGACCGACTGCAGGTGGTGGGGGATGATGCCGCAGACCTTGCCGCCCCCGGCCAGCACCGCGTCGGCGGTGACGCCCATCAGCCCGATGCGCCCGCCGCCATAGACCAGTTCGATGCCGGCCTGTGCCATCAGGGTGCCCAGCGTGCGGGCAGCCTCGACATGCCGCGGATCGACACCGTTGCGCGAACCGCAATATACGCAAATCGACTTGATTTCAGCCATCACGCCACTCGATTTCAGCCAATCCGGGACCCGGAAAACCGCGAAGATGAGCCAAAGCCGTGGCCCCGTCCAGATTCTTCATATCGCAATGCAATGGACACCCGTCTGACGCGGGCGATGCCGATTTTGTGATCGCCGGCCCCGGGTGGCGAATTGCCGCAGGCCCTGGCCTCATTCTATCGTCCGATGTGGCGCGGTGCATGCGCCAGGAACCTGACGGGGAACCGAGGAGACTTCTATGACTGTTTCGTTGCGCTTGACTGCCGTGGCCGCCCTGGCCGCGGCGGCGGTCGCGGTGCCGCTGGCCATGTCGATGGCCCAGGGCGACCCGATTGCCGCCCGCAAGGCCCTGTTTCAATCGAATCGCACGGCGATGGGGGCGATCAAGGCGGTGATCGATGCCAACGGCCCGACCGCGGGCGCCGAGGCGGCGGCCCTGCAACTGGTCTCCAACTCCCAGAACATTCCTGCCCTGTTCCCGGCCGGTTCGGACAAGGGCGACACCAAGGCCAAGCCCGAGATCTGGGCGAAGTTCGACGACTTCAAGGCCAAGGCCGCCGGCCTCGGCACCGCCGGCGAGAACCTTGCCGCCGCGGCCAAGTCGGGCGACATGGACAAGCTGAAGGCGGCCTTCGGCGCCGCCGGCGGCGCCTGCAAGGCCTGCCATGACAATTACCGGGCTGGCTGAGGTTACAGCGCCAGCTTGAGGATTGCGAACCACCCGCCGGCGATCAGCGCCAGAATGGCGGTGGCCAGCACCAGGTTGTAGCCGGACGTATCCCGCCAGGGTACGTCCGGCGCGACTTTCTTGGACCCGGTGACCATCGGTCCGACCAGGTCCATCCGTTTGGCGATCGCGTAATAGAAGATCGCCAGCACGTGTACCGCGACCAGCGCGATGACCAGCCATTTGGTGGTCGAATGCCAGCTTGAGATCCGGCTGGACAACTCGCCCGCGATCTTGCCCGCGAACGGGCCCTGGTCGATGCCGATCTCGTCCTGCGCGAACAGGCCGGTGCCGACCTGCCAGGCCAGGACGCCCAGCATGGCGACGACGCTGAGCGCGCCCAGCGGGCTGTGGCCCGCCGTGGCCGAATAGCCGGTGCGCAGATAGGCCGCGATGGCCCCCGGCCCGCGAATGAAATCGGTGAACCGCGCGGTGGTCGAGCCGAGGAAGCCCCAGACGATGCGGAAGACCAGCACGACCAGCAGGATCTGGCCGAACTGGATATGCAGTCCGAGATTGCCTTTGAAGCCGGTGACCAGCAATCCGATGACCAGGGCCGCCATGACCCAGTGGCTGATGCGGACCGGCAGGTCCCAGACCTTGATGCGGCGGGGGGCGGCGGCCGTGGCGCGATTCATTCCGTTTCTCGCTGAGGTTGCTGTACCCATTCGGTGTCAGAGAATCATGGATCGCCAGGGCCTGCAATGCCTGCCGGATCGGCGTGGTGACTTTGCAGGCGATTCCCTTCGAGTTGCCTAAGGCTTAGGCGGCGCTGCGGCCGCGACGCCTGGGAAAGGCTGAGGGCACGCTTCTTGCTGGACGCTTGCCCATGGTCGCGCCCTCCGCCCTCGATCTGATGTGGATCATCGTTGCCGCCGCCCTGGTCATGCTGATGCAGGCCGGGTTCCTTTGTCTGGAGACCGGGATGACCCGGTCGAAGAATGCGATCAACGTGGCGATGAAGAACGTCGCCGACTTCGTCGTCGCGGTGCTGGTGTTCTGGGCGGTGGGGTTCGGGCTGATGTTCGGCAAGTCGGCCGGCGGGCTGATCGGCACCAGCCATTTCCTGGTGCCGGCGGGCGCCGGCGGCTATCTGCTCGCCTTCTTCATCTTCCAGACGGTGTTCTGCTCGACCTCGGTCACGATCATCTCCGGCGCGGTCGCCGAGCGCATGGGCTTCACCGCCTATCTCGTCACTTCGGCGATGATGGCCGGATTGACCTATCCGCTGTTCGGGCACTGGGCCTGGGGCGGGTCGGAGACAGGCCATTTCACCGGCTGGCTCGGCCAGGCCGGCTTCGTCGACTGGGCGGGATCAAGCGCGGTGCATTCGGTCGGCGGCTGGTTCTCGCTGGCGCTGCTGATCCTGCTCGGCCCCCGGCTCGGGCGTTTCGACGCCAACGGGCGGCCGCGCGACATCGTGCCTTCCAGCCTGCCGCTGGTCTCGCTCGGCGTGCTGATCCTGTGGTTCGGCTGGCTCGGCTTCAACGGCGGCTCGACCCTGAAGTTCGACGACCGCGTGCCGCTGATCATCCTCAATACGACGCTGGGCGCCGCCGCGGGCGGCGCGGCCGGTCTGGCGCTGGGGCGGTTGGCCAGCGGCACCATGCGGGTCGAGGGGCTGCTGAATGGCATCGTCGCCGGCATGGTCGCGGTCACCGCCAGCGCGCATGCGACGAGTTCGGAAGCCGCCCTGCTGATCGGCGCGGTCGGCGCGGTGGCGATGACGGGGCTGGAAGCGCTGCTGCTGCGCTGTCGCCTCGACGATGCGGTCGGCGCGGTGCCGGTGCATCTCGGCGCCGGCGTCTGGGGAACGCTGGCCGTTGGGCTGTTCGGCGACCTCGATGCGCTCGGCACCGGGTTGTCGCGGCTGGAACAGATTGGCATGCAACTGCAGGGGATCGGCGCCTGCTTCGTCGCGGCCTTCCTGATCCCGCTCGGCCTGCTGTGGATCTTCGCCCGTTTCGTGCCGTTGCGGGTGTCCGCCGAGGACGAGACCGCCGGCCTCAACGTGTCCGAGCACGGCGCGCGCACCGAGCTGCATGATTTCTTCGAGGTGATCGAGCGCCAGGCCGAGACGGCCGACCTGTCGCTGCGCGTGCCCGAGGAGCCGTTCACCGAAGTCGGGCGCATCGCCCGCCGCTACAACGCCCTGATCGACCGGGTCGAGGAGGCGGTGGCCCGCACCCAGACCATCGTCACCGCCGCGACCGACGCGATCCTGATCCTCGATCAGGACGGCCGCCAGGTGCTCTACGCCAACCCGCAGGCCGAGACCCTGTTCGGCCAGCCCGCGGCCGAGCTGATGGGCGCGCGGCTGGGCGAGTTGATGCCGGCCCTGCTGATGACCGGGCCCGTGCCCTGCATCGCCCGCGAGATGCTGGCGCGGCGGCAGGACGGCGCCCTGGTGCCGGTCGAGCTGTCGCTGGTCGAGGTGCAGACCCGGCGGCATGTCTACTGGCTGGCGACCCTGCACGACATCACCGCGCGGCGCGCGGCGGCGGCGGCCCTGCGGTCGAGCGAGGAACGGTTCCGCACGATGTTCGAGAATGCCGCGCTGGGCCTGGTGCTGCTGCAGCCCGACGGCACCATCGTCGAGGTCAACGCCGCGTTTTCCGCCATTCTCGACCGGCCGGCCGCCTCGCTGGTCGGGGCGCGGCTGGGCGAGCTGATCCGCGAGGCCGACCGGGCCGGCGTGAGCGAGGCGATGGCGGTGGCGCAGGGCAACCGCGGCGAGACCGCCCCGCCGGTCGAGGCGCGCGGCCTGACCGCGGGCGGGCAGATGACCTGGGTCAGGCTTGCCTTCGCCGCGGCCGAGATGCGGCTGGGTGATGGCGTGGTGCTGATCGCCATCGTCGAGGATATCTCGGCGGCCAAGCGGGCCGAGGAAGCGCTGCGCCTTGCCGCGTCGGTCTTTCAGGGCACCGGCGAGGCGATCGCGATCTTCGACGATCTCGGCGGTGTCGCCGACACCAACGACGCCTTCGCCACGCTGTTCGGCTACAGCGCGCGCGAGGCCCGCGGCCTCGACCTGCGCCACCTGCTGTCGACCCGCCACGATGCCGAGCTGCGCCATTCGATCGAGACCGCGATCGACCGCCAGGGCACCTGGCAGGGCGAGGTCATGGCGCTGACCAAGGCGCGCAACCTCATTCCCGTCTGGCTGTCGATCGCGGTGGTGCGCGACGAGGGCGACCGCATCGCCCATCGCTTCGCCATGTTCACCGACCTGTCCGAGCGCAAGGAGCATGAGGAGAAGATCTGGCGCTACGCCAATTTCGATCACATCACCAACCTGCCGAACCGCCGCCTGCTGCAGGACCGGCTGGGCCAGGTGATCGACGCCGCGCGGCGGTCGGGGGCGAAGGTGGGCTTGTGCTTTCTCGACCTCGACAAGTTCAAGCTGATCAACGATACGCTCGGCCATCACGTCGGCGACCAGGTGCTGCGCGTCGCTGCCACGCGGCTGGCCGAGCAGGTCAGGCCGTCCGATACGGTGGCACGCTACGGCGGCGACGAATTCTGCGTGATCATGCCGTCGGTGACCGACGTCGAGACCGTGGCGGGCGTTGCCGAGCGCCTGCGCCAGGCGATCGTGCGGCCGTTCGAGCTGGCGGGCCAGCAGCTCGACGTGGGCGCCTCGGTCGGCATCGCGCTGTTTCCGGACGACGGCGGCGACATGGATGCGCTGGTGCGCAGCGCCGATGCGGCGATGTACCATGCCAAGGAGCAGGGCGGCGGCGTGCGCTACTTCACCGACGACCTCAACCACCGCCTGACCCGCCGCCTGACCTTCGAGCGCGACCTGCGCCGGGCGCTGGCCGAGGACGAACTGTTCGTCCTCTACCAGCCGCAGTACGACCTTGGGCCCGGCCGCCTGATCGGGGCCGAGGCGCTGGTGCGCTGGCGCCTGCCCGACGGGTCCTTGCGCCGGCCCGACGAGTTCATTCCGGCGGCCGAACAGACCGGGATGATCGTGGCGCTCGGCCAGTACGTGGCGCGCCAGGTAGCGGCCGACCTGGCGGCGTGGCAGGTTCGCCTGCCCGGCGGTTTCCGCATCGCCATCAATGTCTCGCCGCGCCAGTTCGCACCCAACGCCGAGCTGGTCGAGACCTTGCGCCAGGTCTTCGCCGCCGCCGGCGTGCCGCTCAGCCGGTTGACCGTCGAGATCACCGAGAGCGGCCTGATCGCCGATGACGGCCGGCCGGCCGCGCTGCTCGACGAACTGATCGCCGAGGGGATCGACATCGCGCTCGACGATTTCGGCAAGGGCTACTCGTCGCTGCTGCGGCTGCGGCAACTGCCGATCGGTTCGATCAAGATCGACCGCGACTTCGTCTCGGGCCTGCCCGGCGATGTCTCCGACTGCGCCGTCGTCTCGGCGATGGTCAACATGGCCGCGGCACTCGGCGTCGGTATCGTCGCCGAGGGAATCGAGACGGCCGCCCAGCGCGACTACCTGCTGGCCGTCGGCTGTGGCCAGGGCCAGGGTTACCTGATGGGGCGACCGATGCCGGCCGCTGATCTCGCAGCCTTGCTCGATGCCGTGCGCAGCCCGGCGTGACCGCTATGCCGGCGGCAGCAGCCGGCTCAGCGCGTCCAGCCGGTCGGCCTCGGCCGGCGGCTTGTCCCAGCGGATGCGGTTGACGCGGGGAAAGCGCATGGCGACGCCGGACTTGTGGCGGTTCGAACGCTGGAGGCCTTCGAACGCGATCTCCAGCACCAGGCCTTGCGCGACCTCGCGCACCGGCCCGAACCGTTTGACCGTGTTGTTGCGCACCCATTTGTCGAGCTCGACCAGTTCGGCGTCGGTGAAGCCGAAATAGGCCTTGCCGACCGGCACCAGCGTGTCGTCGTCGGCCCAGACGCCGAAGGTGAAGTCGGAATAGAACGACGAGCGCTTGCCGGGGCCGCGCTGGGCATACATCAGCACGGCGTCGACCAGATGCGGGTCGCGCTTCCACTTGTACCAGAGGCCCTTCGGGCGGCCGGCGACATAGGGGCTGTCGCGCCGCTTCAGCATCAGGCCTTCCGCCGCGCTGGCGCCTGAGGAGAGGCGATGGTCGACCAGATCTTCCCAGGAGGAGAAGGCGATCAACGGCGACAGATCGAGGCGGGGCAGGGCGGTGCGCCCGGTCCAGGATGCCAGCCGTTCGCGCCTGGCATCGAAGGGCAGGGGGCGCAGATCCTCCCCGCCTTCGAACAGGATGTCGTAGACGCGCACGAAGGCGGGATAACGCTGCATCAGCGCGCGGTCGACGGTCTTGCGGTTCAGCCGCTGCTGCAGGTCGGCGAAGCCGGTGGGGCTCAATGCCTCGCCGACCAGCAGTTCGCCGTCGAGCGTCGCTTCGCCATGCAGGGTTTCCAGGAGGTCGGGGAAGGCCGGCCCGACATCCTCGCCGGTGCGCGAGAACATCCTGACTTCATGCCCCCGCATCACCAACTGGACCCGGATGCCGTCCCACTTCCATTCGGCACGGAAATCGTCGGGGTTCAGCGCGGCGAACTCGGCCTCGTCGATCGGGTGGGCCAGCATCGGTGCGCGGAAGGTCAGCTTCTCCGTGGTATCGGGCCGTGGGCCGCGCCCCTCGGCGTAGGCGAACAAGGCTTCGTAGGGCGGGGCCAGCGCATGCCAGACTTCCTCGATCTCCTCAGGCGGCACCTCGCCCAGCCGGGCCAGCGCGGTCTTGGCCAGGCCGGCCGAGACACCGACGCGCAAACCGCCGGTGACGAGCTTGAGCAACGCATAGCGCGGCCCGGCATCGAGGCTGTCCATCCAGCGTTCGATCAGCCTGGGCACCTCGGCGCGATGGGCGGCCTGCAGATCCTCGACCACCGTCGCCAGCCGCGGGGTCTGCGTGGCCTCGGGCGGCGCGGGCCAGATCAGCGCGCAGGTCTCGGCGAGATCGCCGACATAGTCGTAGGACCAGCCGAACAGCACGGGATCGACGCGCTCGGCCACCAGTTGCCGGATCATTGCCGGCTTGGCCGTCTTCAGCGACAGATTGCCGGTGAGCGCGGCCAGCGCATAGCCGCGATCGGGATCGGGCGTGTCGCGGAAATAGGCGGTCAGCCGGCGCAACTTGGCTTCACGGCCGGGGGTGTAGACGAGGCCGTCCAACAGCTCGGCGAACGCCTTCATTGCCCTTCCTCGTCGAAGCCGACCAGCGCCAGCGCGCGGGCGCGGCGGCCGGTCTGCGACACTGCATGGATCAGCGCTTCCTCGCGGCCATGGGTGACCCAGACTTCCGGGGCGTTCACGTCCTCGACGGTCTGCAGCAGTTCGTCCCAGTCGGCATGGTCGGAGATGACCAGCGGCAGTTCGACGCCGCGCTGCTTGGCGCGCTGACGGATGCGCATCCAGCCGGAGGCCACCGCGGTGACCGGATCGGGCAGGCGGCGCATCCAGCGATCGGCGGTGGCGCCGGGCGGGGCCAGCACGATGGCGCCGGCCATCTCCGCCTTCGTCGCCTCGGTCGCCGATTTCAGCGGCCCCAGGCTGACGCCGAAACTTTCATAAAGATTGCACAGCGCCTCCTGCGCGCCGTGCAGGTAGATCGGCGCATCGTGACCGGCCTCGCGCAGCAGGGCGATCACGCGCTGGCATTTGCCCAGGGCATAGGCGCCGATCAGGATGGCGCGGTCCGGCTCGCGCTCGCGGGCGGCGAGCACCTTGGCGATCTCGTCGCGATCGTCGGGATGACGGAAGACCGGCAAGCCAAACGTCGCCTCGGTGATGAAGACGTCGCAGGGCACTGGCTCGAAGGCCGGGCAGGTCGGATCGCGCCGCCGCTTGTAGTCGCCGGAGACGACCACCCGGCTGCCGCGGTATTCGAACAGGATCTGGGCCGAGCCCAGCACGTGGCCGGCCGGGACGAAGGTGACGGCGACGTCGCCCAGCTGAAGGCGTTCGCCGTAGGCCGCGACCTGCGGCCGCCGGCCGCTGTCGTCGCCGAACCGCGTCTTCATGATGGCGAGCGTCGCGGCGGTGGCCAGCACCGCGTCGTGGCCTGGCCGGGCGTGGTCGCCATGGCCGTGCGTGATCGCCGCGCGGGCGACCGGGTGGACGGGATCGACATAGAGGTCGGCCGGGGCGACATGCAGACCTGTCGGCGTCACTTTTATCCAGTCTGCGGGGGCGGGCTGGGACATGGCATCAACGTAGTGCGGCCGTCACGAAAAACCAGTTTCTTCGCACTTGCGAAATGGGCATGCTGGACAGGAAATCGCGCCGCAGGGGGACCCGAAGATGGTCACGATCGCCAAGGAATCGCCGGATCAGGACGACGTCAAGGCGCTGCTCGCCCAATCGGATGCCTATTCGGCCGCGCGCTATCCCGGGGAAAGCCAGTTCCTGGTCGGCGTCGACTATCTCGCCAAGCCGCGGGTGCGCTTCTTCGTCGCCCGCGACGGGGCCCGCGTCGTCGGCTGCGGCGCGCTGGTGGTCAAGCAGGACGGCCGGGCCGAGATCAAGCGCATGATTGTCGATGCCTCGGCCCGCGGCAAGGGTATCGGCTGGCAGATCCTGGAGGCGATCGAGGGCGCGGCGCGCGAGGCCGGCGTCAGCCGCATCCGCCTGGAAACCGGGCCCGAAAGCCGCGAGGCGCTGAGCCTCTATCGCCGCGCCGGCTATCGCGAACGGGGGCCGTTCAGCGGCTATCCGGACAGCCCGACCAGCATCTTCATGGAAAAGCGGGTGGAGGGGTAGGCCCCACGCTGCCTGGTCAGTTCGCCGGCGGATCGTCGACGCAGACCACCAGGATCGTCGTGTCGTCGTCGCCGGCCGAGACGTAGACATGGCCGATGGCGCTGTCGAAATACATGCTGTCGTAGCGCTCCAGCCGGATCGGCGCGCGGTCTTCCAGATGCACGGTCAGCGCGCCTTCCAGCACGAACAGGAATTCCTCGCCGGGATGGCTGACGAAATCGGTGAAGGCGCGCACGTCGTGCGCCTTGATCCGGCCCCACATCGGCACCATGCGCTTGGCCCGCAGGTCGGACGCCAGCATCCGGTAGACGTAGTTCTCGGTCTCGTAGGTCGGCGCGCCGCCCGCGCGCGTCACCGACAGCGTGGCGTTGGCATAGCCCCGGCCTCCCGGCTGGAACAGGTCCGCGACGTCCAGTTCGAGTTTCTGGGCCAGCAGGATGAACTTGTCGTAGGCCAGCCCGATCAGCCCGCGCTCGGCCTTCGAGATCGTCGAGACGGCAAGGCCGGTGCGCGCCGACACATCCTCGAGCGTCCAGCCGCGCGATCGGCGGATCGCGCGCAGATGGCGGCCGAGGGCCGCGCGGTCGATCGTCTCCCCCGGCTTGGCCGGCATCAGCGACAGGCGGGGCGGACGGCGGCGCTCGGACATGCGACCATCATGACCCGAAGTTGTCGGCAGCGATAGGTTGCAATTTTTCCGATCGGAAAAAAATGACTGGACGGTGACGGCGCGATGCGCGGATAGTTGTGCCGTTGACCAGTCGGGGGACGGGGGACATCGGCGCTATGACGACGCCTGGATTGACGGCATGACGTGGGTCGCCGCACTGGTCGGCCTGATTCTTCTTCTGGCCGGCGCGGCCGTGGCCTATGCACTGGGCGCGGCCTCGGTCCTTACCTTCATCTGGTCGGACAACGCGCGCTATCTCGCGATCCTGCCGCAGCGGATCATCGCCCAGGTCGACGTCTTCGCGTTGATGGCGATGCCCTTGTTCATCCTGGCCGGCGAGATCATGAACATGGGCGGCATCACCCGCGCCCTGATCGATTTCGCCAATTCGATGCTGGGCCGGCTCAAAGGCGGCCTCGGCCACGTCAACATCCTGGCCGCGGTTTTCCTGTCGGGCATCTCGGGATCGGCCGTCGCCGATGCGGCGGCCCTGTCCTCGACGGTGGTGCCGGCGATGGTCGAGAAGGGCTATTCGATGCGCTATGCCGCGGCGTTGACCGCGGCGGCCTCGATGATCGGGCCGATCATTCCGCCGTCTATCGTGATGATCTTCTACGGCGCGATCATGCAGACCTCGGTCGCCGCCCTGTTCGTCGGCGGCATCCTGCCGGGCCTGCTGCTCGCCGGTTTCCTGTTCGGCGCCAATGCCTGGTTTGCCCATCGCCACGATCACCCCGGCGGCCGGCACGAGGTGGTGCCGCCGTTCATCCCGTCCCTGATCCGCGCGCTGCCCGCGCTGTCGCTGCCGGCGATCATCCTGGGCGGCATCGTCTTCGGCGTGGTCACGCCGACCGAGGCCGCGGCGCTCGCCGTCATCGCCGCCCTGCTGGTCGGCCTCTATTACGGCGGCGTGACCTGGAAAGGCCTGTGGGACGGCCTGCAGACCACCACGGTGCTGACCGGCACCATCTTCGTGCTGCTCGGCTCGATCTCGATGCTCGACTGGCTGGCGGGGCATGAGCATCTGCCGCAGCTGATGGCCAGCTTCATCACCGATCTAGGCCTGGGCAAGACCGAATACATGCTGGTGATGAACATCGCCTTCATCATCGCCGGCACGGTGCTCGAGGCGCCGGTGGCGCTGGCCCTGCTGGTGCCGCTGCTGGCGCCGCCGGCCCTGCTGCTCGGCATCGACCCGGTGCATCTCGGCATCACGCTGTGCCTGAACCTGACGATCGGCATGATCACGCCGCCGATGGGCGGCAGCCTCCTGATCGTCTCGGCGGTCACCAAGCTCAGCTATTGGGAGCTGAACCGGGCGATCATGCCGTTCGTGTTCGTCGAACTGGCGCTGCTGTTCGTCATCGCGCTGGTGCCCGAAGTCAGCCTGTTCCTGCCGCGTCTGTTCGGCTTCATCAAATAACGGGAGGTAGCAAGACCATGACCGCGTATTCCAAGCACATGCAGCGCGCCGCGCAGGCCGCCGCCGCAGCCTTCGTCCTGTGGGCCGGCCAGGCCGCCGCCCAGGAAGTCAAGGTCGCGCTGGACTGTCCGCCGGACAAGGTGAAATGCGGCTCCTACGTCTTCGCCGCGGCGCTGATCGACGAGATGAAGGCCGCAGGCTTCCAGGTGCGCGAGCAGCCGGTCAACTCGATCGGCGGCGAGGCCGAGCGGCTGGACCAGGTGACGCAGGGCCTGCTCGAAGTGAACATGGCCGACCTGGCGCGCGCCGCCCAGCTCAACAAGTTCACCTTCGGCTTCCAGTTCCCGTATCTGTTCGACTCGCTCGATCATCTCGACCGGGCGACGGCGCAGGGCAAGCTGCTCGAGCAGGTCAACGCCGGCACCACGTCCAAGGGCGTGCGGGTCGTGGCCTTCGTCGCGGTCGGCGGCGGCTCGGGCATCTTCAATACCAAGCACGAAGTGACCAAGCCGGCCGACCTGGCCGACCTGCGCATCCGCGCGCTGGACGAGAACCAGCTGAAGCTGTTCAAGGCCTGGGGCACCAACGGTGTCGTCATCACCATGCCGGAAGTGGCCAACGCCTTCCAGACCGGCATCGCCGACGGGTACCTCAACCCTCCGTTCGTGCCGTTCCTGTTCGGGCATACCGACCTCTTGAAGTTCTATACCGACGCCAACGTCTCTCAGGCGCTGCGCGTCGCCATGGTGTCGGAGGATTGGTACAAGGGCCTGAAGCCCGACCAGAAGCAGAAGTTCGATGCCGCCGTCGCCAAGGCCCAGGCCGCCAACCGCGCCTGGGTGGTGGAAAGCGACAAGGCGGCCATTGCCCAGCTGGGCAAGGCGGGGATCAAGGTTTCCGGCCTGACGCCCGAGGGCCGCACGCAGTTCCAGGATCTGTCGAAGACCACCTACACCGCGATCCTGAGCCAGGCGGACGCCGACAAGTTCGTCGCCGCCGCCAACCAGACGCGCTGAGCCGTGCTGGCGCGCGCCCTCATCGGCTTGTCCGACGGCCTCGACCGGCTCTGCCGCGTCGTGGCCTCGGCCTTCTTTGCCTTGATGATCATCCTGATCATCATCCAGGTGATCGCCCGCTATCTGCTGGCCAACCCGCCGTCCTGGACCGATGAAGGTGCGCGCTACGCCATGGTCTGGGGCGGTCTCCTGGGCATCGCCATCGCCTTCCGCGCCGGGGCCGACCCGATCCTGATGCGGCTGCAGATGTTCGACAACGGCATCATGCGCATTCTGGGCGGGCTGCTGCGCGCCGCGGCGACCTTGACCTTCCTTGGCCCGGTCTGGTGGTACTGCCTGTTCGGGCCGGGCATGAACTTCGCCCGCGGCTACCTGGCCCGCACCGCACTGCGCGATACCGAGGCCTTGGGCGTGCCGCTGGTCTGGGTCACCGCCTCGCTGCCCGTCGCCATCACCATCGTGTTCATCCATCTCGCCGCCGCGGGTCTCCGCCCGCCGGCGCCGGAACCCGTCAGGCCGGAGTTATGAGAGTATTTGCCGCCTGTCTCGGCACCGAGACCAACACCTTCTCGCCGATCCCGACCGGGGAAGCCTCGTTCCGCAACGGCTTCTTCTTCGAGGGCGGCAGGCATCCCGACCATCTGTTTCTGTTCACCGGTCCGCTGATGGTCGCCCGCCGCCGCGCCGAGGCCGAGGGCTGGACGCTGATCGAAGGCCTGTCGACCTTCGCCGAGCCGGCCGGCATCACCACCCGCGCCGCCTATGAGACGCTGCGGGACATCATCCTGGCCGAGGTACGTGCGGCCTTGCCGCTCGACATCGTGCTGCTCGGCGCCCACGGCGCGATGGTGGCCGATGGCTATGACGACTGCGAGGGCGACCTGCTCGCCCGGATCCGCGAGATCGTCGGCCCGAAGGCGGTGATCGGCACCGAACTCGACCCGCATTGCCATATCTCGACGACGATGCTGGACGCCGCCGACTACATCGTCTGCTTCAAGGAATATCCGCATATCGACTTCATGGAGCGGGCCGAGGAATTGGTCGAGCTCTGCGTCCGGGCGGCGAAGGATGAGGTCAAGCCGGTCACCGCCTGCTTCGACTGCCGGATGATCGGCATCTACCACACGCCCCGCGAACCGATGCGCTCCTATGTCGACCGCATCCAGGCCCTGGAGGGCAAGAACGGCGTCCTGACCATCTCGGTGGCGCAATCTTTCCCCTGGGGCGACGTGCCGGACATGGGCACCAAGATCCTGGTCACCACCGACGGCGACCGCGCCGCCGCGGAAGCGCTGGCCGAAAAACTCGGCCACGAACTCATTGCCCTGCGCGGCCAGACGGGGCCTGAGTACCTGACGATCGACGAAGCGCTCGACAAGGGCCTGTCGCACAACGAAGGCACTGCCGTCATCGCCGATTCCGCCGACAATCCCGGCGGCGGCGCGCCGTCGGATGCGACCTTCGTGCTGGAACGGCTGATCGAGCGGGGCATCGGCGACGTCGCCTATGGGCCGTTCTGGGACAAGGTGGCGGTCGAATTGTGCTTTGCCGCCGGTGTCGGCGCCCGCCTCGACCTGCGCATCGGTGGCAAGGTCGGGCCGATGTCGGGCCGGCCGCTGGACCTGAAGGTCGAGGTGCTGGCACTGGCGCGCGATCACTCGCAGAGCTTCGGGGCCGGCCGCATGGCGCTCGGCGATGCCGCGGCGCTGCGCATCCTCGGGCACGGCGAAGGCCTCGACATCGTCGTGGTCAGCCATCGCAACCAGGCCTCGGGGCGCGAGCTGTTCACCGGGCTCGGCATCGACCCGGCGCAGAAGCGGCTGGTCATCGTCAAGTCGAGCCAGCATTTCCACGCCGCCTACGCGCCGATCGCGCGCGAGGTGCTCTATATCGGCGGGCCCGGCGCCATCGCCACCAAGCTGACGACCTTCGATTACCGCCGGATCCAGCGGCCGATGTGGCCGATGGATCCTCATCCCCTGGCACAATGAGACCGACCACGATGGACATTGCCGCTTTCCGCAAGAAGTACCCGCTGAAGCAGATCAAGGTGGGCGGACTGACCTGGGGTGTGATCGAGGCCAAGCCGAAGAAGAAGGGCGTGCCGGCGCTGCTGATGCTGCCCGGCACGCTCGGCACCGCCGAGATCTGGTGGAACCAGATCGCCGCGCTGGCCGGCCGCGTCCATATCGTCTCGGTCACCTATCCCGTCATCACCGAGATCGAGCGGCTGGCCGATGGCCTCGCCAGGCTGCAGGATCATCTCGGCATCGCCAAGGCCAGCGTCGTCGGCTCGTCGCTCGGCGGTTTCCTGACCCAGTGGTACGCCGCGCGCCATCCCGACAAGGTCGACAGCATCATCATCGGCAATTCGCTGTCCGATCCCGATCTGCTGAACCCGACCGGTCGCCCGCGCGAGGGCCTGGCCGATCTGCCCGGTACCGTTCATCGCGGCTTCATCCTCGATTCCGTCCGCTCCTGGCCGGAATCGAGCCCCGAGATCGCGACCCTGAAGGCGGTGCTGCTGCATTCGGGAGAAAAGCTTCTGTCGGCCAAGGCGCTGAAGGCCCGCGTGCTGGCGATCCAGCAGGCGACGGTGGTGCCCCGGATCGACCTGGCGCCGGAACGCATCGTCGTCGTCGACTGCGCCGACGATCCGCTGATCCCGCGCAAGGTGCAGAACGACGTAGTCAAGCGCTACAAGAAGGGCCGCCACGTCCGTTTCGACAGGGGCCAGCACTATCCCTACGTGGTCAACCCGCCGGCCTACACGCAGGTATTGGCGGAGACGCTGGGCGTCTGATCGCGCTGTAGATGACGGAGTTCAGGTGATCGGCAGGGCGTAGGTCTGCTTGACCACCTGGCTCGGCACGTCGGTCTTGACGTTCTGGATGCCGTTCCGGCGCGTCAGATGCGTCGACTGGAAACGACGGTAATCGTCGAAGCCGGATACTGCCACGCGCAGCAGCGCGTCGCTCTCGCCCAGCATGATGTAGCATTCCAGCACCTGGGGCAGTCGCTCCATCGCGGCGATGAATACATCGATCGTCTCGGCATCCTGCGCGGTGAGCCAGACCCGCACGAACAGCGACAGCGTCAGGCCGACCTTGGCCGGATCGACCACCGCGACATAGCGGTCGATCACCCCGGCCTCTTCCAGGAGCCGCACGCGTCTGAGACAAGGCGACGGCGACAGCCCGACCTCGCGCGCCAGATCCACGTTCTGCAGCCGCCCGTCGCGCTGCAGGGCGCGCAGGATGCGTTTGTCGGTGGCATCAAGCGCTGGCATCTGATGCTCGATTTGGTCCAGATATAAGCATTGGATGCCAATATTGCCGCTTTCGAGCGGATCTGGGCAACGAAATTGTCCGGCCGGCGGCGTAGAATGCGGGGATGAAGGAGGCGCCCATGTCCCTGCGTTACTGGCGGCTCGACGGCATCGATCTCCTGCGTTCGGCCGGCTCGACCCATCGCTATGCCAGGCATTCGCATGAAGGCTACGCCCTCGGCATCGTCGAGGCCGGCTCGCATGGCTTCACGGCGCGGGGCCGGCGTTGGACCGCGGTGCCCGGCCGCATCATCGTGGTCAATCCCGACGATGCCCATGACGGCGGGCCGGGCGGGCAGGGCGATGCCTATTCCTACCGGATGATCTATGTCGATGCCGATATGCTGACCGCGGCGTTGGGCGATGCCGCCGGGCGGCCAGCGCCCCAGCCGCTGTTCGCCGAGGCGGTGGTCGACGATCCGGCGCTCAGCCGCCGGCTGTCGGATCTGCACCGCCTGCTGGAAGGCGGTGAGACGCGGCTCGCGCGCGACGCGCATCTGATCGTCGCGCTGGTCGATCTGGCGCGCCGCCATGGCCGCGCCGGCGTCGACGGGCGGCAATTCGGCCATCGCGGCGTGGCCCGGGTGGTGGACTATCTCGCGGAGAATTTCGCCGAGGACTGTGCGCTGGCCGATCTCGCCGCCTTGGCCGGCATCAATCGCTTCAACCTGCTGCGCGCGTTCCAGCGCAGCATGGGCCTGCCGCCGCATCTCTACCAGACCCAGCTGCGCCTGCGGCATGCCCGGCGGCTGATGCTGGCGGGCGAGGCCCCGGCGATGGCGGCGGTCGCGGCAGGCTTCACCGACCAGAGCCATCTGATCCGCAAGTTCAAGGCGGCCTACGGCGTCACGCCGGGAGAATATCTCGGCCGGCCCGGCCGGCGGCGCGCGCTGCAATAACGTGCAATCGCCGGCCCGCGCGGCCGGCTAGGCTCAGCCCCGTCACCAAGGGAGCAGCCCATGCCGATCATCAACCGCATCGCCGAATTCCACGCCGACATGAAGGCCTGGCGCCACGATATCCATGCCCACCCGGAGATGGCGTTCAAGGAACACCGTACGTCCGACTTCGTGGCCCGCACGCTGGAAAGCCTCGGGGTCGAGGTTCATCGCGGCCTGGCCGGCACCGGCGTCGTCGGCACCTTGCGCGCCGGCACGGGCAGCCGTGCCATCGGCTTGCGCGCCGACATGGATGCGCTGCCCATTCACGAGAAGACGGGCTGCGCGCATGCCTCGACGCACGATGGCATCATGCACGCCTGCGGCCATGACGGCCACACCACCATGCTGCTCGGCGCCGCGCGCTACCTCGCCGAGACCCGGAATTTCGACGGCATCGTGCATTTCATCTTCCAGCCCGCCGAGGAGAACGAATGCGGCGGCCAGAAGATGGTGCAGGACGGGCTGTTCGAGCAGTTTCCGGTCGAGGCCGTGTTCGGCATGCATAACTGGCCGGGCGTGCCGGTCGGCTCGTTCGGCGTCTGCGCCGGGCCGATCATGGCGGCCGACGACAAGTTCGAGATCACCATTTCGAGCCGGGGGGCACATGCCGCCATGCCCCATATGGGCGACGATCCGATCGTCGCCGCCTGCGCCATGGTCAACGCGATCCAGACCATCGTCAGCCGCACGACCAACCCGCAGGAGGAAGTTGTCGTCTCGATCACCCAGATCCACGGCGGCAACACCTGGAACATCGTGCCCGAGCAGGTGGTGCTGCGCGGCACCTGCCGCTATTTCAAGCCGGAGCTGCACGAGATTCTTCAAGATGCGCTGGTCCGGATCAGCGAAGGCATCGCCGCGACCCACGGCGTCAGGACGTCGTTCTCCTACTACAAGCCGATTCCGCCGGCCGTGAATGCCGAGGGGCCGACGGCGCAGGCCACCCGGGCCGCGGTGATGGTCGCGGGCGATGAGAACGTGCAGCGCAACGTCATCCCCTCGATGGGCTGCGAAGATTTCGGCTTCATGCTGGCGGCGCGGCCCGGCTGCTATCTGTGGATCGGCAACGGCCCGATCGTCGACGGCGTGGGCCTGCATTCCTCGCGCTACGACTTCAACGACGAGATTCTGCCACTGGGCGCCAGCTACTGGTCGCGGCTGGTCGAGAGCACGCTGCCGCGCGCGGGGGCCTGAACCATGCATGTCCTGACCGGCCGGCAATCGGGCCGGCCGCCCGGCGCTGGCCGGCGCCTGCTGATGCTCGGCTCGAACGACTATCTCGGCCTCGCCTCCGAACCGGCGGTGATCGAGGGGGCAATCGCGGCGCTGCAGGCGTACGGCACCGGCCATGCGATGAACCAGCCCTTTGCCACCACGCCGCTGCACCAGGCGTTGCGCGAGCGCATCGCCGCCTTCACCGGCACCGAGGCGGCGTTGCTGTTCGCCTCCTGCACCGCGGCCAACATCGCGCTGCTGACCACGCTCGGCGCCGAGGGCGTGATCCTGTCCGATGCCGACAACCACGCCAGCATCGTCGACGGCTGCCGCCTGGCGCGCGGCCGCACCGAAGTCTATCGCAGCCGCGACATCGGCGACCTCGAACGCGCGCTGGCGGAGACCGAAGGCCGCCGCACCATCGTCTCGGACGGCGTGTTCTCGGTCGAGGGCGGCATCGCGCCGGGGCGAGCCCTGGCCGATGCGGCAATGCGGGCCGGGGTCGGGCTGGTGCTCGACGAATCCCATGCCGCCGGCGTGATCGGTCGCGGCACGGCCGAGGCTTGCGGCCTCGATCCCGCGCGTGAGGTGACGGCCTTCACCGGCACCTTCGCCAAGGCCTTCGGCGCCGGCGGGGGCGGCTACGTCGCCGGCCCGGCCGCGCTGATGGACGAGGTCAGGCGGGCCGCGCGCTTCTACATCTTCTCCACCGGCATGCACGTCGCCGCGGTTGGGGCGGCCCTTGCCGGGATCGACATGGCGAAGGAGGAGGCGCGCCGGGCGCGACTGCGCGACAACACCGCCCGCTTGCGCGGCGGCCTGAGCGCGGCGGGCTTCACGCTGCTGGGCGGCGCCACGCCGATCACGCCGATCCTGATCGGTGACGAGGACAAGGCGCGCCGCTTCGCGCAAGCCCTGGCCGAACGCGGCGTGGTGGCGCCGGCGATGACCTGGCCGATCGTGCCGCGCGGCCAGGCCCGGCTGCGGCTGCAGCCATCGGCCGCCCATACGGCGCAGGACATCGACGAGGCCTGCGCCATCCTGATGGAGGTCGCAACGCAGCTTGACCTTCACGCCGGGCGTGCTTAAATGCCGCCAACCGACGGTTCCCGAAAGGGAATAAAGGGAACATGGAGCGCCTGTGGACAGGCGAAGCCATGGCTGCCCCCGCAACTGTGAGCGGCGAGTAGCGGTCCAAGTCAGTGCCACTGGGATGAGAATCCTGGGAAGGCCGGACCGCTACGATGACCCGCAAGCCAGGAAACCTGCCGCCGGTATGCGTCACGTATCCGCCGCGCGGGGTGCAGCGTCGGGACGGGTCTCCGTATGCGGTGACGCGCGCCGTGCGTGGGTGCTGCATGTCGGGGGCAGAGGATTTCTCTCCCCTATGAGTTGAACGGTTGCCGCGCGGCCTGTCGCCGCCGCGATGCATGCCCCCATTGCCGGTTCGCCCGGCCACATGCCCTGACCGGCATGCGGCCGATCTGTCGCCGCGCGCTGACCTCGGGGGTCGGATATGAAGATCGAACGCTCTGTTTTTGCCTGCCTGATGATGCTGCCGCTGCCGGCATTGGCCCAGCCGGTATCGCCGACCGCGTTGCCTGAACTCGTGGTGACCGCCACCGGCGTCGAGACGCCGGAAGACAAGCTCGCCGCCTCGGTCACCGTCATCACCAAGGAAGACATCGCCCGCAACCAGTACCAGACCGTCGTCGACGTGCTGAAGGCGGTGCCGGGCATGAACATCGTGCAGTCGGGCGGGCCGGGCAAGCAGACCTCGGTCTTCATGCGCGGCACCAATTCGAACCATGTGCTGGTGCTGATCGACGGCATGAACGCGGCCGATCCGTCGACGCCCAACGGCTCGTTCAACTTCGCCCATCTGCTCGCTTCCGCCATCGACCGGGTCGAGGTGGTGCGCGGGCCCTTGTCCAGCCTCTACGGCTCGGATGCCATCGGCGGCGCCATCAACGTCATCACCAGGAAAGGCTCAGGTCCCGCCAGTGGGTCGGCTTCGATCCAGGGCGGCACGTTCCGCACCGATGCCGAGGCTGCCAACCTCCAGGGCGGCCAGGGCATGGTGAACTACAATTTCTCGATCGACCGGTACTATACCCAGTCGATCTCGGTGACGCCGGCCCAGGCGCGCGGCAACCGGCCCTACGAGAACGACGGCTATACCAATTACGGCTACAACGCCCGCGTCGGCATCGACCCGAGCGAGACTTTCGGCCTGACCCTGTTCAGCCGCTACATCAACAGCTACACGGCCTATGACGGTGTCCCGGAAGACCCGAACAGCCGCGAGAAGACCAACCAGTGGTACAACCGCCTGCAGGGCGACCTGGTCTCGCTCGGCGGCCGCTGGACCAACACGGTGGGGGCGAGCTACGTGCGCATCGACCGCACCGACCTCGACGACCGCAGCGCCTATGTCGCCTCGCCGTCGCGCAACAACAACCTGGGTGAACGCATCCGCTTCGACTGGCAGTCGAAATTTCAGGTGATGCAGAACGCCAACCTGACCGGCGGCGCCGATACGACGCAGGAGCGTTTCCGCTCGCAGGCTCAACTCAGCCCGGGCCCGTTCTCGACCATCTCGGCCGATGACCGCATTTCCGGTGCCTATCTGAACGGCGACGTCTCCTTCATCGACCGCATCTTCCTGACCTTGGGCGGCCGCTACGACGACCAGAGCCGGTTCGGCAGCCACGGCACCTGGCGTGGCTCGGCCCTCTATCGCCATCTGGAGACCGATACCGAAGTCCACGTCTCCTACGGCACCGCCTATAAATCGCCGACGTTGTATCAGCTGTTCGGCCGCAGCACCTTCTTTAGCGGCAACCCGAACCTGAACCCTGAAGAAAGCAAGGGTTGGGAAGCCGGCGTCAAGCAGAGCGTCCTGGACGACAGGCTGTCGGCCGGTGTGACCTATTTCCACAACGACATCACCAACCTGATCCAGTCGAACGCGACCTTCACCAGCTACGTCAATGTCGGCAAGGCGAAGACGCAGGGCGTCGAAGCGTTCATGGCGGCCTCGATCCTGCCCAACCTTGCCGCGCGCCTGGACTATACCTACACCGACGCGCATGACGACATCTCGAACCTGTGGCTGCTGCGCCGGCCGTGGAACAAGGTCTCGGTCTCGGTCGACTGGAAGCCGATCCAGACCGTCGATCTCGGCCTGCAGGTGATCTACGACGGCGCCCGGGCCGACATCAACGCCCAGACCTTCGGCCGGATCACCCCCGGCGGCTACACGCTGGTGAACCTGACGGGCGCCTGGCAGGTGACGCCGACCTGGCAGGTCTTCGGTCGCATGCAGAACGCCTTCGCCAAGAATTACCAGAACCCGAACGGCTACCAGCAGCCGGGCTTCGGCGCCTTCGGCGGCGTCAAGGCGACGTTCTGATCCGATGCGCCGCCTCGGCATCCTGCTGATGCTGATCCTCGCCGCACCCGCCGCAGCCGCGCCGCGGCGGGTGGTCTCGCTCAACCTCTGCACCGACCAGCTCGCCCTGGGCCTCGCCGCGCCGGGCCAGATCGCCTCGGTCACCTGGCTGGCCCGCGATCCCGCCGTATCGGCCGAATGGCGGCGGGCGGCCGGCATCCCGGTCAATCACGGCCTGGCCGAGGAAGTGGTGACGCTGGCGCCCGACCTGGCATTCGCGGGGCGCCACACCGCGCGGATGGCGGTGGCGCTGCTGCGACGGATCGGCGTGGCGGTCGTCGAGTTCGGCGTGCCCGGCAGCCTCGACGACGTCCGCGCCCAGATTCGCGAGGCAGCCCTGGCC
>JAEYTW010000347.1 GCA_023433835.1 Pseudomonadota bacterium
GCGTCAGGCTGCGGCAGCGCGCAGGGTAGTCGGCCGCGACGATCTGGCCGATCGCCCCGCCCATCGACATGCCGACGACATGGGCCCGGTCGACGCCGAGCGCATCGAGCACGCCCACCGAATCGGCCGCCATGTCGGAGAGCAGATAGGGCGCCGCCCCCGTGCCCGCCGCGATCGCGGCAAGATCGGGCACGCCCCGGCCGTCGAATTTCTGCGACAGGCCGATATCGCGGTTGTCGAAGCGAATGACGCGGAAGCCGGCGCGGGCCAGGCCGTCGACCATCGTGTCGGGCCAGAAGGTAAGCTGTGCCGCCAATCCCATGATCAGCAGCATCGGCATACCGTCGGCCGGACCGGCCGTTTCATAAGAAATACTTACACTATTGGCAGTTACAAAACCCATACAGACGTCCCCGTGGTCAGTGTGGCAGACTCATCGACGGTTCGATAATCAACGCATGACTGTGTTGCTCTGGGCGGGGTTGCCTCGCGTGCCGCGGTGCGTCATGATTATCGCCATTAACGAATTGTTAACCATTTGTCCAAGATTACGCGAGCGTTTCAGAGGAATGCCGATGCGCGGCGCTGTCGCCCCTTCAATGGCCCGGGTTTTGATGCCAGACGAGTTCGCCATCCGGCGGGCTTACAAGGCTATCAGCATGAAGGGAAAGCGCGACACCTTCTCCAACCAGTTCCACAAGCGCCTCTACGAGCTGCAGCCCAAGCTGGTCGAATCGCTGTCGCCCAACCAGATGCAACAGAAGAAGCGGCTGATGCTGCTGCTCGAGGCGATCATCGACAAGATCGGGGACGACGGTTCGGCGCCCGCCACCCGGCCGCCGGCCGAGGCGCGCGACACCAAGCTGTCGTTCAGCGACCTGCGCATGCAGCACATCACGCTGGCCTTCGTCGACGCCCTGGAATTCTCGACCAACCAGTCGCTGTCCCCGCAGGCGCATGAATGGTTCGAAAGCCATGTGCGCTCGGTACTGGGCGAATCGATCTAGTCATTCGGGCCGCGCCAGCCGGATGACGCGCCGGTGCCCGAGGCCGAGGGCGCGGACCGACGCGCCGAAATAACGATCGATCAGCTGAGCGAGCCGGCCGTCGGCCGCGATGGCGGCCATGCCGCGCGAGAGCGAGCGCGCGACATCGGGTTGATGCGGGCTGACATAGAAGATCAGATCGGCGTCGTAATCGAGCACCAGGCCGGATTCGACCGCCACCTCCGGATGCTGCGCCGCCTCGTAGAGGACCTGGGCGGCACCGAGCGCCAGATAGTCGACATCCCGCTGGCCCGACGCGACCATGGCATAGAGCACCTGCCAGTCGCCGCCCTGACCATGGGCGGGCAAGCCGTTGGCGCGCCAGATCTCCAGATCGTACCAGCCCGCCCCGAACCCGCCGACCAGCCGCGACGCCCGCAGGTCGGCAAGGCTGTGCACGGCAGCGAATTTGGCCTGGTCGCCCGGTCGCACCAGCAGGATGCGACGGCCCATCAGCCCCTGCGTCACCGCCGCCGGCACCGGGATCAGCTGGGCATCGCGCGCCGGCGTGCGCAGGAACGGATGCAGCGTCACCTCGCCGGCGTGCAAGGCAGCCTCGACCCGCGGCTGCGGCATCAGCGGCCCGACCTCGAGCGCCACCGGCTGGCCGGCGGCCTCGAACGCCGTGCGGACCAGCGTTTCCATGTAGTTGAACCGGCCATCGTCGGCGATGACGACCCGCAAGGCCTCGGCCCGAACCGGCGCGAGCATCGCCAGCAGCGCGAGCAGCACCGCAACAACCGGTTTCATAGACGCGCCTGCCGCCTCCCCAGCGTTTGCACGGGAGTCTAGAACATTGCCGCCGCCGAGAGGCAGCGAAATCAAATGGAACTAATACTCGTATTGACAACCTGAGACGACCGGATCATCGTTGGCTAGTTCTTTAGACGCAGAATGCGAGGGAACCGAAGATGACTGGCGCACCAAGCTCCATCTGGACCTGTTCGGTCGATACCTCCGGCAGCCAGCCGGTCGCCGCCCTGAAGCTGTCGCGCAATCTGGGCACGCCGCTGCCTTTCACCATCAAGGGCGTCTGCTACTCGCCCTGCCCGATCAACGCCGCCAACAGCAACGCGCCGGGCCTGGGCGACTGGTTCTGGGACAGCTATTCCGGGCCGGGCTACGGCATCACCGATTGGGGCGCACTGTGGCAGCGCGACCTCGGCAATATCGCCGCGATGGGCGCCAACACGATCCGCGTCTACAACATGATGTCGCGGCAGATCAACCAGGACGGCACCTATCCCCAGCCCTGGAACAGCGGTCAACTGTTCACGCATCAGGCGTTCCTCGACGCCTGCCTCGCCCAAGGCCTCTATGTCGTGGTCGGCATCGGCCTGCCGCAGCAGATGTTCTGGACCGACCCGCCCGGCCCGGCGGCGATGGCCGGCGAAATCGATTTCTGGAACAATGTCCTAGGCGAGACGGCAACCCAGGTCGGGACGCACCCGGCGGTGCTCGGCTTCATCTTCATGAACGAGTGGGATGCCAACCTCGTCACCTATCCCTATCCGATCGGCGCGCCGACCAACCTCGACGCGGTCAGCTACTGGTGGTCCCAGATCCAGGCACTGGCCGCCGTGGTCAAGGCGGCGGCGCCGGGCAAGCTCGTCGGCATGGCCATGCACGACGATCCGAACATCTGCGGCGGCGCGGCCAGCTACATGGCGCAATGCCCCGCCGTCGACTTCTGGGGCGTCAACAGCTACCAGACGCAGACCTTTGCCCCGGTGTTCGGCAGCACGCCGGCGGGGCCGGGATATGCCGGGTTGACCGGCGATGCGCTGAAGCCGGTGCTGCTGACCGAATGGGGCATGCCGGCAACGACACGCACCGATCCGTCGAACCCCGCGACGATCTGCCAGACCGCGCAAAGCATCGCGAACGCCGCGGCCGTGGCCACGACGATGCTGCCCCTGGCCTATGCCCAGACGCTCTGCCTCGGCCTCTGCTATTTCGAGTATTGCGACGAATGGTGGAATCAGGCCGGCAGCCCGAACATCTACACCTGGTATGGCGGCCCCGCGGCCCCGGGCTTCCCGAACGGCTATTGGGACCAGGACGGCTTCGGCCTGTACCAGACCATACCGGGAGCCGGCAAGAACGGGGGCAGCGTGTGGTGTCAGGACGGCGGCTATGGCCAACCCTGCACGCCGATCGACAGCATGGATATCCGGCAGGCCACCGTCACCGCCGTGACCACCGCCTTCGGCGGCTGACGAACGGCCGGGGTCAGGCGCCCGCGGCGACGCGGGACCAGACCTGCAAGGCCTGCACCGTCTCGGCCACGTCGTGCACGCGCTGGATATGGGCGCCGGCCGAGACGGCGGCGAGGGCCGCGGCGATCGAGCCGGGCTGGCGCCGGTCGGCCTGCGTCACGCCGCTCGCCGCGCCGACGAAGCTTTTGCGCGACAGCCCGGCCAGGATCGGCAGGCCCAGCGCATGCAGCGCGGCCATGTGCCGCAGCAGGGCGAAATTCTGCGCCTCGTTCTTGGCGAAGCCGAAACCGGGATCGATCACCAGGCGATCGCGCGCGATGCCGGCAGCGACCGCGTGGTCGATACGCGCGGCCAGTTCCTCGACGATCTCGACGATCAGGTCGTGATAGGCGACACGCTCGCGCATCGTCGAGGGATCGCCGCGCATATGCATCAGCACCACCGGCACGTCGAGACCGGCCAGCAGGTCGGCCGCGCCGGGATCATGGTCCAGCGCGCTGACGTCGTTGATCATCGCCGCCCCGGCGGCGACCACGGCCTGCATCACCACGGCGTTGCGGGTGTCGACGGCACAGCGCACGCCATCCTCGGCCGCCGCCGCGATCACCGGCAGGACGCGGGCGCATTGCATGCCGGCCTCGATCTCGAGCGAGCCGGGCCGCGTCGATTCGCCGCCGATGTCGAGGAGGTCGGCGCC
>JAEYTW010000814.1 GCA_023433835.1 Pseudomonadota bacterium
GCAGGGTCTGGCCGCCGCGATAGAGGCCGCGGGCCGGCACGGCGGCCGCCCGGCTCATGCCGCGCCATTCCGAGAACGACAGGCCGAGGGTCAGCGGCAGCAGCATCAGGGTGATGATCGCCGCGGCGGCGGCGATGATCAGCGGCGCGCCCGGCACGCCGACCTCGGTCAGCAGGGGGCTGAGCCTGAGGTGCAGGAAAACGTCGCCGACGGCACCGCCCAGCCCCGTATCGAGCGGCCAGCGCGACGGCACGGGCAGGCCCGCGGCCATCACCGAGCCGACCAGCAGGGTGAACGGGGTCATCGCCAGGTTCAGCCACCACCAGGGCAGGCCGCGATGGCTGCCGATGCGCCAGGCCCAGGCAGCCAAGGTCGCCACGATCAGGCCGGAGGCCGCACCGAACGTCTGCAGCAGCAGATCGGCTGCGAAGGCGCCGGGCAGGCCCAGCAGGTTGCGCGGCGCGATCGCCGCCGCGCGGTTCAGGCTGGGATCGGTGGGATTGTAGCTGGCCAGCGCCGCGGCGAGCAGGGCCGCCACCAGGATGAGGGCGAGGCCGATGGTCTCGACCGAGCGCCGCCGCAGGAAGATCCGCGTCGCTTCCGGCAGCAGGCGCTGCCGCAGTTTCATCGCCCGTCCACGTCCCATCCCGACCGCTCCCCCGCGGACGCCCGCTCGCGTCGACTTCCTGCCGGCCGCCATGCCCGACGCCCGATCGTCAGCCCAGGGCGTCGCGCAGCCGTTCCATCGCGTCGCGAATGGTCGCGGCGTCATGGACCAGCGCCAGCCGGATGAATGGTTTGCCCGCGGCAAGGCCCGGATCGCCGGCCTCGGTCGCCGCCTTGGTCAGATAGAGGCCCGGCAGGCAGCGCACCCCGCCCTTGGCCCACAGCTGGCGCGCCGCGGCTTCCGAATCGCCGACGTCGAGCCACAGATAGAACCCGCCGGCCGGCTTGTAGAAGCCGTAGCGGTTGCCGATGATGCTCTCGGCGATGGTGAATTTTTCGCGATAGGCCGCGCGCGTCGCCTCGACATGCGCCTCGTCGCGCCACAGCGCGGCGGCGGCGGCAGTCGTCGCCGGCGTCGAGGGCGCGCCGGCATAGTTGCGCAGCTTGGTGAAGGCCGCGATCAGCTTCGGATCGCCGGCGCAGAACCCCGAGCGCAGGCCCGGCACGCTCGATCGCTTGGACAACGAGTGGAAGACCAGCACGTTGGTCATGTCGCCGCCCAGCCGCGCGCAGGCCTCGAGCCCGCCGGGCGGGGGCACGTCGGCATAGATCTCGGCGTAGCATTCGTCGACGATCAGCGCGAAGTCATGGGCGCGGGCCAGCCCGATCGCCTTCTCCAGGTACTCGATCGAGGCGATGGTCCCTTGCGGGTTCGACGGCGTGCACAGATAGAGCATGGCGACGCGGTCGAGCGTCGCCTTGTCCAGCGCATCGAGGTCGGGCAGGAAGCCGTTTTCGGGCAGGGCCGGCAGGTAGAGCGGCTCGGCCCCGGCCATCACGGCGGCGCCGACATAAGCCTGGTAGAACGGGTTGGGCATCGCCGCGATCGGCGTGCCCCCGCCCTTGGTTTCGGGCACCACCACCTCGGCGATCATGAACAGCCCTTCGCGCGTGCCGGCCAGCGGCAGGATGTGGCGGTCCGGGTCGATCATGCCCTGGGGCAGGCGGTAGCGGCGGTCGAGCCAGTCGGCAATGGCCTGGCGCAGCTCGGCCGAGCCGTTCGACGGCGGATAGATGCCGTAGAGATGGCGATTGGCGTCGAGGATCTCGGCGACGAAGTCGGGATAGGGCTGGTTGGGCTCGCCGATCGACAGGTTGATCGTCTTCAGCCCGGCCGGCGTCGCTACCGGATCCAGCAGCTCGCGCAGCCGCTGGAACGGATAGTCGCGCAGGCGATCGAGTCGGGGATTCAACATGGGATGTGCCGCGCCGCCAGTTCCAACGCGCTGTGAAGGTTACAGCGCAACTCTGTGATCTACAATCTTAAAACTTCGCTAACCGTAAGCTTCAGGCCCCCGGCGCGGCGGCACTTTAGCGGGCGGGGCAGGCGGCGGCAATGATGGTTAACGGCACGGGCTTGCCGGGCGGGGCAGGTGCCGCCGCCCGGCTGTTTTCAGCCCGGTAACAGCTTACAGCGCGTCCTTGTCGGTCTCGCCGGTGCGGATGCGCATGACCCGCTCCAGGTCGTAGACGAAGATCTTGCCGTCGCCGATCTGGCCGGTGCGGGCGGCCGTGGCGATCGCCTCGGTGACGCGCTCGACCAGTTCGGCCTTGACGCCGATCTCGATCTTCAGCTTGGGCAGGAAGCTCACGGCATATTCGGCGCCGCGATAGATTTCGGTATGCCCCTTCTGGCGGCCGTAGCCCTTGACCTCGGTGACGGTCATGCCCTCGACGCCGATCGCGGTCAGCGCATCGCGCACCTCGTCGAGCTTGAACGGCTTGATGATCGCGACGACCAGCTTCATTGGATGCCCCTTTCCTCAATGGCGCGGCTTGGGCCCCCTCCCCAGGGCGGCCGGCCGCGCGATGCAAACCTGTCGATACAAGATTCGTGCCGGTTCCTGCCGGGCCAAAGCGATCCTCGATACGGATGGTTGCTGGCCGTATCGCCGGTTTTTTCGGCAGCCCGGCCAATCTCTGTGCAGTGGCCTGACGCCCTGCGACCCCAGGCCGCTGGACAAACGCCGCCCGCCCGACAATGCTCCGCCCCATGAGCGATCTGACAGTCGAAACCCGCGTCGACGTCGTCATCGTCGGCGGCGGTCTCGTCGGCATGACCCTGGCCGCCGCGCTGGGCCATGCCGGCATTTCCTGTGCCGTGATCGATGCCGAGGATCCGGCGACCGCCGCCGCCGACTCGTTCGACGGCCGGGTCTTTGCCATCGCCCTGTCGGTCAAGCGGATGATGGATGCGATCGGCCTGTGGCCGCTGGTCGCCGAGACCCAGCCGATCGAGGAGATCCGTGTCTCCGACGGCGCCTCGCCGCTGTTCCTGCATTACGACCATCGCGAACTGGGCGACGAGCCGCTTGGCCACATGGTCGAGAACCGCATGCTGCGCCGCGCGCTTTACCGCCGCCTGGCCGAACTGCCGGCCGTCAGCCTGCATGCGCCGGCGAAGGTCGCCCGTGTCGACCGCGATGCCGAGGGTGTCGCCGCCGAACTGGGGGACGGCCAACGGATCCTGGGCCGCCTCTGCGTCGCCGCCGACGGCCGCGACTCGGCCCTGCGGCGCGGGGCGGGCATCAAGTCGGTCGCCTGGCGCTACCGCCAGAGCGGCATCGTCTGCACCGTGGCCCATGAGAAGCCGCATCGCGGCATCGCGCATGAGCGTTTCCTGCCGGCCGGCCCCTTCGCCATCCTGCCGATGACCGGCAACCGCTCGTCGCTGGTGTGGACCGAACCGACCGAGCTGGCCCGGGTGCTGGTCGGCCTGCCGGCGAACGAATTCCACGCCGAGATGCGCCGCCGCTTCGGCGATTTCCTGGGGCAGACCGAGGTGGTCGGCCCGCGCTGGTCCTATCCGCTCGCCTTCCACCATGCCGAACGTTACATCGACCAGCGCCTGGCGCTGGTCGGTGATGCCGCGCATCTGATGCACCCGATCGCCGGGCAGGGGCTGAACGCCGGCCTGCGCGACATCGCCGCGCTGGCCGAGGCGATCGTCAATGCCGAGCGGCTCGGCCTCGACATCGGCGGCGACGACGTGCTGCGCCGCTACCAGCGCTGGCGGCATGCCGACAACACGATGATGCTGGCCGTCACGGACGTGCTGAACCGCTTGTTCTCCAACGACATCTGGCCGATCAAGCTGGCGCGCGACCTGGGGCTTGCCGCGGTCAACCGCATGCCGCCGTTGCGCCGGCTGTTCATGCGCCACGCCATGGGTACGGTCGGGCGTCTGCCGCGGCTGTTGCGGGGCGAGGCGCTCTGACCCGATGCGCCTGGAAGCCGTCACGCGGCGCGAGCAGGCCCCGGCCCTGCACGATATCGCCGAGGCGATCAATGCCTCGGGCGGGTGGATCGTCAATCACCAGCTTTATTCGAACGCGATGGCGATGATCGCCTTTGCCATTGCCGCCGATGCGTTGGCCGCGGTGGCGGACCGGCTGGCCGCGGCGGATATCCGGCTGGTCGCCCGCCCGGACCCCTGGC
>JAEYTW010000817.1 GCA_023433835.1 Pseudomonadota bacterium
GCTCGCAGGTGCGAGCCGCCGGCTACCGGACCGGATCAGGCTTCGCGGAACAGGCCGAGCTGGATGTCGTCGCCGTTGGGCAGGATAGCCGGCTGCAGCCACTTCTTCGAGGCGAAGACGTTGACCTCGTGCGTCAGCCAGATATAGGCGGCCGACTGGTCCATCACTTTCTGGAGTTCGATATAGAGTTTTGCACGCTCGTTGGCGTCGTCGGTCGAGGCCGCGGCGACGTTGAGCTTGTCGAATTCCGGGCTGGCCCAGCGCTGCCAGTTCCAGACGCCGACCTGCTCGGAGACGAACCACTGGGTCTGGAAGGCCGGGTCGGCCTTGCCGCCGAAGCGCTGGATCGACAGGTCGAGGTTCTTGCCGGCATCCCCCTTGCCCGCCGACCAGAACGAGCCGCCGTCGAGCACCTCGAGGTTGAGCTTGATGCCGAGATTGGCCAGCATCGCCTGCACGACGAGGCCTGCCGCCTGGAAGGCGGGCCGGTTCAAGAGCGTCAGCTTGCACTCGAAGCCCTTCTCGTGGCCGGCCTCGGCCATCAGCTTCTTGGCGGCGTCGAGGTCGCGCTTGTACTTCGGCGCGTCGGCCCAGTAGCCGAGCAGGCCCGGGGCGATCAGCGAGTAGGCGCGGCTGACCGCGCCGTTATAGGCGGCGAGGATGACGCGATCGACGTCGATGGCGAGCCGGATGGCCTGGCGCACCTTCAGGTTGTCGAACGGCGGCTTGGAAACGTTGATGCCGATCCAGACGAAGTTGATCGAGTCGAGCGAGATGACGTTGGTATCGGCGAGCTTGGCCATTTCCTTGGCCGCCGCCGGCTCGATCACCGTGAAGTCGAGCTCGCCCGAACGGAAGGCCAGCTCGGCGGTCTTCGGATCGGAGACGGGCCGGAGGATGACCTCGTTGAACGCGACCTTCTGGCCCTTCCAGTCCGGATTGGCCTTGAGGATGATGCGCTGGTTCGGCTCCCACTTCTCCAGGATATAGGGGCCGGAGCCGATCAGGCTCTTGGTCGCCTGGTCACCGAGCTTCTCGTAGGCGGCCTTCGACAGGATGGCGCCCGAACCGTCCGGCAGGTTGACCAGCCAGATCGCCGGGGCCGGGGTCTTGAGGTGGATCTTGCCGGTGTACTTGCCGGTGACCTCGACCTCCTTCAGCGCTTCCCAATCCTTGGCGTACTGCACCATCTGGCCGTTGGCCATCGGCTTGATGTAACGCTCGAACGAGAACTTGACGTCCTCGGCCGTCACTTCGCCGTAGCCGCCGTGGAACATCAGGCCGGGCTTCAGCTCGAATTCGATCAGGGTGGGCGTGACCTGGGTGATCGACTTGGCGGCGTCGAGCTCCCACTCGAACTTGCCGGGCTTGAACGAGATCAGGCCCTGCAGCACGGCGCGCATCACGTTGCCTTCGATGAAGGACACGCGGTTGGCCGGGTCGAGCGACTGGATGTCGCGCACGATACGGACGGTGACGCGCTCGCGCGCGGCCTGGGCGGGCCCGGCGAACAGCGGGAACAGCGCGGCGCCGCCGGCAGCGGCAGCCCCCGCCTTCAGCATGGAACGCCGTGAGAACTTGCCAGCCATCGTGGTCTTCCCCCTGTTTGCGTGCCTGAGGCGGCACGCGGATGAATTCAACTATCCCCGAATGCGTTCATCGCGATTTGTTGCTTGGAGCGTACATGCCTAGACAACATCATACAACTACAAATTTTTACACCGCCCGGCCGAGCAGGCCGTCGTCGAAACGATAGCGGCTCAATGTTTCGGTCCCCGTCCCGGTGACCAGAAGCTGGTCCTCGAGCTTCACCCCCTGCCCGCTCGCGGCCGAACCGATATAGCTCTCGACGCAGATGATCATGCCGGGCTCGACGCAGCCCGCGAGACCATAGGGCTTGCCCGGCTCGATATGCGGGATGTTCGGATGCTCGCCCGACATGCCCAGCCCGTGGCCGATGCAGTAATAGCGGCTCTGCCGGTGCTCTTCCGGCACCGTCCAGGCCCGGGCGGCGATGTCGGCGAAGGCCGCGCCCGGGCGGATCAGCTCGGCATTCCAGGCCAGTTGCTCGCGTGCCCGGTCGTAGAGCATGCGCTGATCGTCGCCGGGCCTGCCGCCGCCGACGCGGAAGGTACGCGAGAAGTCGACGGCATAGCCGGCATAGCCGGTCACGTCGGTGTCGAAGCAGATGAGGTCGCCCTGCTCGACCGTACGCAGGCCGGTTTCCTGGAAATAGGGAAAGGTCGCGGGCCCGCTCTGCATCAGCCGGGTCGAGACGTAATGGCCGCCGCCGGCGATGAAGCGGCGATGGAAATCGGCCCAGATCTCGGCTTCGGTCAGGCCGGGGCGGATCGCGGCCTCCAGCTCGCCGGCTGCCTGCTCGACCCGCGCGACCGCCTCGCGGATATAGGGCAGCTCGACCGCCAGCTTGATCCGGCGGGCGGCCGAGAACACGGCATCCGCGTCGGTCAGGGTCAGGTTCACGGCGCGTAGCGCATCGACCGTGTGGTAGGGCAGCCGGTCGATGCCCAGCCGCGTCTCGCCCGGCGCATGCTCGGCCATCGCCGCGGCGATCGTTGCGGCGAAACGGGCCGCGGCAGACGCGGGATCGCCGCCGGACGAGACATGGTCGAGGCCCTCGGCCTGCCGGATATCGTCGATCGTCGGCAAGCCTTGCGCCAGATGGGCGCAGCCGCGGAAGTCGTAGAGGATCGAGGGGCCCTCGGCGAACATCAGCAGATAGCGCGCCGGGGTGCGCATGCTCCAGACGCTCATGTTGGTGGCGCCGGTGGCGTAGAGGATATTGACCGGGTCGACGATGACGACGGCCGGACAATCGGCCCGCCGCATCATGTCGCGGAGGCGGGCGGCGCGGGCCAGGAGAAGGTCGGGGGAGACGGCGACGAAGCTCATGCCCCGAATGTTGACCATCCGATTGCATCACATCAAATATGGAGATGTGATGCCGATGGATCAGAAAAAATGATTCCCTTCTCGCTACGCCAGCTCGACCATGTCGTCGCCGCCGCCCGGCACGAGAACGTCACCGCCGCGGCCCGCGCCCTGCACGTTTCGCAGCCGTCGATCTCGGCCTCGATCGCGCGGATCGAGCAGCATTACGGCCGGCCGCTGTTCGTGCGCCATACCGGCCAGGGCGTGTCGCTGACCCCGTTCGGCCGCCAGTTCATTCGCGAGGCATCGACCCTCGTCGCCTCGGCGCGGGGCCTCGCCAGCCTCGCCGACGACGATGGCCGCATTGCCGGCGAACTGATCGTCGGCGCCTATGAAGGCCTCGCCCCGATCTACCTGCCGCTGATGATGCAAACCTTTGCCGAGCGGCATCCCGACGTCATCCTGCATTTCCGCGAGGCGACGTTCGAAGGTTTGTCGCGCCTGCTGGAGCAAGGCTCGGTCGACCTGGCGCTGGGCTACCAGGCCGCGCTGAACGGGCAGTACGCGCGGGTCGTGCTGGCCGAGCGCCAGCCCTATGCGATGCTGCCGGCGGGCCATCCGCTGACCAGGCTGCGCCGCCTGCGCCTCCGCGACATCGCCGCCTGGCCGCTGGTCTTCTCGGGCCAGCCGACCACCTGGACCAACAGCCATCAGCTGTTCCGCGCGCAAGGTCTGGAACCGGTCGTCGCGATGCGGGCACGCAGCTTCGAATTGCAGCGGGCGCTGGTGGCCCGCGGCTTCGGCGTCGGCATCGCGACGACCAGGCCGATTTCCGACAAGACATATGACGGCGCCAGGCTGGTATATCGCGAGATCGACGAAGCGCTGCCGAAGCAGAGTATCGTCGTCGCCTATGACCAGGCCGGCCTGACCCGCGCGGGCCAGGCGTTCATCGACACCGCGCTCGCCTGCCTGACCGAGCCACGGAGGAAGAAATGAGCCCGCTGATCCGGGACTGGCTGACCACCCACGGCCTGGCCTGTCGCCTGCATGAGCACGCGGCGCTCAAGTCCTTCGCGGACCTGTCGGCGGCATTGAATTTCCCGCCGGAAGCCATGGTCAAGGCGCTGGCCTTCGTCGATCCGGCGGGGCGCATCATCCTTGCCGCCATGCCCGGCGCGGCCCGGGCCGACTACAAGCGCATCGCCGATGCCGCCGGGATAACCCGGGCGCAATTGCGCGCCGCGACGCCGGACGAGCTGCGGGAGCGGCTCGATGCCGAAGCCGGCGGCGTCGGGCCGTTCGCGCTGGGCGGCAGCCTGCTGGTGATCGACCGCAGCGTCACGGCGCTGGCGACGATCTACTGCGGCACCGGCCGCGTCGGCTCTACCCTGGAAATCGACGGCCCGGCTTGGCTGGCGGCAGCCGGAGGGATTATCGGGGACTTCGCGAAGGCGTGACATGGAGTGCCAATCGCCAGGATGACGAAGGCTTTTTTTGGTGAGCAGCTGAGCTCAGCTGCCCCGCTTCATGAACCGCCCGCCGAGGCGATAGCGCGAGCCGGGATAGAGCAGCCGCGCGGCCGAGATGATCTGGCCGTTCGACCAGGTGCGGCGGCGGATCAAGAGGCAGGGTTCGTTCTTGTCGATCTGCAGGTGCTTGCGCTCCCACGGTTCGCCCATCACCGCCTCGATGATGTGCTCGCCTTCCGACAGCGGCGCCTGCTGCATCAGGTAGTGATGCGGCGTCACCCGGGCCGGGTCGATCTCCAGATAGCGCGGCACCGCCGCCGGATTGACCCAGCGGTCCTCCAGCTGGATCGGTACCTCGTTCTCCATGTTGGTCAGCACGGTGTGGTAGAGCTGGGTGCCCGGCATCACGCTGAACTGGCTGGCGACATCGGCCGGCGCTTCCTCGACCTGATGCCAGATCACGTCGGCGCGATGCTCATGGCCACGCTCGCGGATTTCATCGGCGATCGACCGGATCTCCATCAGCGGCGCCTGGGGCTTGGCCCCGGCGACGAAGGTGCCGACGCCATGGACGCGGACCAGCATGCCTTCCGAGGTCAGCTCGCGCAGCGCGCGGTGCACCGTCATCCGGCTGATGCCGAGGTCGCGGACCAGTTCGTTCTCGGACGGGATCTTGTGGTCGGGGCCCCAGGCCCCGCTGGCCACGTTCTGCACGATCAACTGCTTGACCCGCTGGTAGAGCGGGGCCGGACCTTCGTCGAGAACAATCATTGCCGCGGACTCCTTCGATCCCCCCTGTCTATACCAAGGGCGCAGCGGGTGCGAGTTTCTGGAACGCATCGACCGCGGGTGCGAGATCGAAAGGCGCCTCGCCCTCCCGATCGATCGGCAAAAGCGGCGTCAGCGCCTCGACGGCGGCGCGCAGGCCATGACCCAGCCCGCCCAGCTCGAGCTTCCGGCGGCGAATCGCCCAGGTGGCGACGATGGCCTCGATCGTGACCGCCACCCACGCGGCCTCGGCCTGCCGCTCGGCCTCGGTCACCGCGACGGGCGCCAGCCCTGCGACATCTTCCACCCCGTCGCAGATCTGGCCGCGATAGAGGGTGGTGACCGGCTGGGCCGCATGGGTCGCGGCGGCCAGCTTGGCGGTGGCGATATGCGCGATGTTGAGGAACTGGACCCCGCCGCTGGCCCCGGCCTCGCCGGCCAAGCCGACGGGCAGGCCCGAGAATTGCGGCCATTGCAGCTTGTGCACCCGCTCGTTCCCGGCCTGCAGCGCCTTGGCGACGGCCAGCCGCAGCGCATCGAGGGTCAGGGTCAGCAGCGTGCTTTCCATGCTGCCATGCGAGACCGGCCGGCGCGCCTCCAGGTCGATCACCGGGTTGTCGACGATGGCGTTGAGCTCGGCCTCCCAGATGCCCTCCGCCCAGGCGAGCGCCGCGTAGACCGCACCGTGGATCTGCGGCACGCAGCGGAACGACAGGGGATCCTGCAGGAACCGCGGCTCGCCCGTACGCCAAAGCGCGCTGCCCTCCATCAGACCGCGCAAATGATGGCCGGCGGCGCGATGGCCGGCCTGGGGATGGGCGATCTCGACCGCCGCGCTCCAGGCCCCGGGGTTGCCGCGCAGACCTTCGAGCGACAAGGCGGCGGCGAGATCCAGGGCGCCGAGCAGCCGGCGGATTTCCAGCAGCATCAGCACGCCATGGCCAAGCGTCAGGCTGTTCGAATTGAGCAGCGACATCGCTTCCTTGGGCCCGAGCTCCCGCCCGTCGAGCAACGGCAGCGCGGCCTGGGACAGCCCGACGATGTCGGAGGCCCCGACCGAGGAGCCGAGCCGGACCGGCGGCAGGCGGCCCGCCGCCAGCCGATCGACCAGTGCCTCGACCAGTTCGGGCCGCACGCCCGACATGCCGGAGGCAAACTGGTTGAGCTGGATGCCCAGCGCGGCGCGCAGCACGTCGGGCCGCGCCGCCTCGCCGGGCGCGAAGCTCGCATGCGCGGTCAGAACCCGGCGGTTGAAGCGCGCGATATCGGCGGGATCGAGGGCGTAATCCTTTTGCGAACCGAAGCCGGTGGTGATGCCGTAGGCCGGTTCCGCCCGCGCCACCATCTCCTCGACCACGTCGCGGCCGGCCCTGATGCGCGGCCAGGCCCGCTGGGCAATGCGGACGGGCGCGCCGGCGGCAATGCGCCCCACGGCCGCCAGGGTCAACCCCTGGCCGTCGACCTCGACCGCCTCCGACATCGGACTCCCTCCGCCACGCCCTTACGAAACGACAGTTATAGTGTTGTCTAGACAACTACGTGGCAAGGAATTTCGCGGCTATTCTGTCGGGCGCAACTCGCAGCCTTCGAGGTAGCGCAGCACCGCATCGCGCAGGTCCTCGCCCAGATTATGAATGGAGACATGCAGGTCGACCCGGTCGTCGCCGCCGACGGCAATCGAACGCGGCTTGTGGCCGGGCTGCTTGAAGGTGATTACCAGATGCCGCTCGCGCCGACTGCCGATCAGTTGCTGGGGCAGCTTGGTCACCAGGACGATCTCGGCAAGGAGGCTGATCTTGTTGTCGGGGCTCTCGGTTCCCTCGATCTTCAGGCGCGCGTGGTAATCGGCGAAACCGAGACTGCCGAGCGAGCGGGTTTCGGTCTGATGGACGATTTCGCACCGGGTCTCGCCCCGGTAGGCATAGGCCTTGGCCTGGCGATAGGCGGTGATGACGCCATCGAGCTTGGCCCGCAGGTAATCGGTCACCGCTTGCCCGATCAGGACCAGCGCGCTGTCTCCCGGAATGCGTTTGGCGGAGCGCAATTCGAAGATCGAGCGGATGGCCGCATCGGTCGCCTCCTGCCCGGCGGAGTCGCCCCAGGCCTTGTTGACCAGGGCCGAGACGCTCGATGTGTCAGGTACGGGAGCATGATGGACGAAGTTCGGCGCGGCGAGCGACATGTTCGTTCTCTTTCTAAGTTCACACGTCGCAGGTTCAACGCCAGCCCGCATGTTCCCGTTGCCGCCGCCCCAGTAATGTCACGGTTGTTCCAAAAGCGATGTCGCACCGTCAGACGTATAGGCCGACGGCACCGGGCATGAAATTCTTCGTTAAATCAAGGACATGCAAACCGAAAGCCGACCACGGCCCGAGGAACACCACCCCCTGAAACCGTGGCGGATCGGCCACGGCAAAACCCTATACGCCGGCATCGGCGCGCCAAGGCTGGAACCTTATTTGGCTACGGCCGCCCGCCCTGGGGCCCGTCTTTTTTTCTTTGGCACCCGGTCAGCGAGCGGTAAGCGTGCGCGTGGATAATGGGCGCACGGATGGAACGCATCCGCCGCTCACCGATCAGAAGATCCAGGACAAGAAGCCATGACCTCCTCCATTTCCGCGACCACCCCGCGTATCCCGCAGCGCCTGCCGGAAGCCAGCCCGGCCGAAGAACGCGGCGAATCCGCCGCGCAGGAAGCACAAGAGACCCGCGAAAGCACGGCTGCCGCAGCCCGTCCGACGGCATCCCTGCCCTCGCATCTCGGGAAGAACATCAACCAGACGGCCTGACCTCCCCCCCCTGACCTCGGGCCGCGGTTGCGGGCGGGGGGATGGGGAAAACGGTAATCGCGCCCCCGCCCGGCGCCTCCTCGACCGCGATCCGTCCGCCATGCGCCGCGACGGTCCTGGAGACGATGGAGAGCCCCAGCCCGGCGCCGGTCGCGGCACTGCGATTGCCGCGCCAGAAACGCTGAAAAATCATCTCTCTCAATTCGCGGGGAATGCCGGGCCCGTGATCGCGCACCGCAAGGCTGCGATCGTCCCCCACCGCGATGGAAACGGTCGTGCCCTCGGGGGTATGGGCCAGGGCATTCTCGACCAGGTTGCGCAACGCGCGGAACAGGAAATCGGGTACGCCACGCACCGGCACCGGATGCGCGGCACCGGTCACTTCGATCGACCGCCCATGCTCGACCGCCACCGGGGCCAGATGGGTCGCAACGTCGACGGCAATCGCCGCGAGGTCGGCGACGCTGCCATCCTGGACCCGCATGCCGTCCAACCGGGCCGCGTCGAGCAACTGGCCGACCAGCCGCTCCATCGCTGCGACATCGGGCAGAAGATCGGCCGCGGCCTGCGGATCGAGCACGACTTCGAGATGCGTCTTCAGCACCGCCAGCGGCGTGCGCAATTCATGGGCGGCGTCGGCAATGAATTCGCGCTCGGCCCGATAGCCATCCTCTACCCGCCCCAGGGCCAGGTTCACCGCCTGCACGAAGGGCAGGATTTCGCGCGGCATCCCGGTCTCGGGCAACCGCCGCGACAGGCTGTCCGGCCCGATCGCCGCGGCACTCGCCGCGGCGGCGCGAAGCGGCCGCAACGCCACGTGTACGACCAGCAGATTGACGCCCAGCAGCAGCAGCACGAACGGCCCCCAGATCCAGGCCCATTCCGATACGAATTCCTCCATCAGCGCGTCGATGTACATCTCCCGGTCGTCGGACACGACCTGGATCCAGTATGGCCGCCCCATCACCGTGACGGGTCGCGTGATGCCGTAGGCTTCCTCGGCACCTGTCGGAGATCTGAAGACGAAGTAATCCCGCTTATGCGGATCGTCGGCATCGAACAGCGGCCCGACGACACCTTCGGAGCCGATGACCAGGCGCCCGGCATCGTCGAATACGGCGAAGCGGGAAGCGCTGGTCTTCAGCGATCGGTTGACGTTCTCCGCCACGCGCGGCGGCAATACGCCCCCTTCTTCGTTGAGGAAGTGCTCGATCAGCCGCGCCTGGCTCAGCAGGGTCTGTTCGCGCACACGGTCGTCGGCGGCATCGTATTGGACGTAGAGCAGCGCCGAGGCGCCAAGCAGCGCCAGGACGCTCACCGCAACGAGCGCGACGGCCAGCCGGCTGACCAGCGAGGGCCCGGCCCTCACGGCGCCCGCTCGGACAGGAGATAGCCGACCCCGCGCAGCGTATGGACGTGCACGGTCGCGCCGGCCAGTTGCATTCTCTTGCGCAGGCGGTGGATCAGCACCTCGATCGCGTTCGAGGTCAGCTCGTCGTCGAAGGCATAGATCGCCGCCTCGATCGCATCCTTGGAAACGACCTTGCCGAAGCGGCGCAGCAACAGTTCCAGCGCATCGCGCTCGCGCCGGCTGAGCGAGATCGGCTCGTCGGCCACGCGAACCTCGCGCGTCGTGCTGTCGAAGGCGACGTTGCCGCGGGCCAGCACGGAATCGAGGCTGTCGCCGGGCCGGCGCAGCAATGCCCGCAGCCGCGCCACCAGTTCCTCCATCGCGAACGGCTTGAGCACGTAATCGTCGGCACCGCGGTTCAGCGCCCCGACGCGGTCCTCGATGCCGTCGCGGGCCGACAGCACCAGAACCGGGATCGACTCGCCGCGCCCGCGCAGCCCGGCGAGGATCGTCAGGCCGGACGCATCCGGCAGGCCGATATCCAGGATCACCACGTCGTAGCGCGCCGCCGCCAGCGCCGCCTCCGCGTCGGCGGCGGTATGCATGACATCGACGGCAAAACCCGCCTTGTCGAGGCCCAGCGCGACGAAGCCGGCCAGGCGCGTGTTGTCTTCGATCAGCAGGACACGCATCGCCATCCGCGGATTGCCAGTATCTTTTCCCAGGATCGGATCCTTTGCCGTCGCATGCAAGGACGGCGCGGATACTGGTCCGCCAAGGCTTACCGCTTGCTGACAGGCCACCGTTTTTGCCCGGAATCGGTAAGCGACCGGTCAGCCGGCGCGCCTAGGGTCGCCGGCATCCAGCCGGAGTACCCCCGTGTCGATGCATCCCGAAGCCCTTGCCGTACCGCTGCCGCCCACCGCCGCTCGCGCCGCGTGGCTGTTGCCGCTGAGCTATGCCCTGCGGATTCTCGCCGGCGGGGGCGTCCGCCGGGCGATTCGTTATCTCGGCCGGGCGGCGGCAAGCCCGCTGACCACCCGGCGCTGGCTGGCCTATATCGAGAACGGCCCGGCGCGTGCCGCGCCGATCGCCACGCGCCTCGACCTCGCCCAGAAAATCTATCGCCCGTTCGGCCGCCACGGCATCGGCCTGGCCGGCCGCATCGCGCTGCTGCGCTCCCATTACGACGGCCTGGCCATGCGGCTTTCGGCCCCGGCGATCGCGCGGCTCCCCTCCCGCGAGCCGCTGGTCCTCGGCGCGCTGACCGGGCGCGGCGGGCATGCCTATGAGCTGACAGCCGCCCGCGACTGCCGCTTCGGCAAGGAGGGCGAGATCACCCTGACGCTGCGGGCGCGCGAACCCGACATTGCCCTCGCCGCGGTCACGCTGGCGGTGGGGCGTGCGGCCGATGGCGGCCTGCATCTCTCGCTCGGCGGTCTACAGGGGC
>JAEYTW010000820.1 GCA_023433835.1 Pseudomonadota bacterium
CGGGCACGAAGCGCTCCGCCGTCAAGGCCGGCCGGTCGAGATACCCCCGCCCCACCGTCTCCCCGCCGATGCACAATTCGCCCAGCCCGCCCACCGGCACCAGGTTGCCGTCGCCGTCGATCACCGCCAGGCTGCGCGACGGATAGGCCAGGCCGATCGGCACGATCACCTCATCGGCGTCGTCAGCCGTCGTCCGCCGCGCCAGCGCCGCCACCGTCGTCTCGGTCGGGCCGTAGAGATTGTCGAGCCGGACATGCGCCAGCGGACCGGCCTGCCAGCGCCGCAAGGCATCGCCCGGCAGGCCTTCACCCCCCACCGTGACCTGCCGCAGGGCCGGCAGGCTGTCGGGCAGCACATGCAGCCATTGCTGCCAGTAGGCCGTCGGGATGCGGGCGAAGGTGACCCGCTCGTCGGCCAGGCGCCGCGTCAGGCTGTCGAGCTCCCACAGCGCCGGGCCGCGCATCACGATCCGGCCGCCCCGGATCAGCGCCGGGAACATCTCGTGCAGCGCCACGTCGAAGTTCACCGTCGACGATTGCAGCACCACATCGTCGGCCGAGATCCCATAGGTGCCGATGAAGTCGTCCATATGCAGGCTGAGCGAACCGTGGCTGATCGCCACCCCCTTCGGCTTGCCCGTCGAACCCGAGGTATAGATCACATAGGCCAGCTGGTCGGGCTGGTAATGCAGCGGCAGGGCCGCGGCATCCTCGTCCACCTCATCGATCACCACGAGGTCGAGGCCCGCCAGCAGATCCCGCAAGGCGTCGGCCGTGCCGCGGTCGGTCACCACCCGGCGCACCCCGGCATCCCCGATCATCTCGGCCAGCCGCGCCGCCGGATAGCTCGGGTCCAGCGGCACATAGGCACCGCCCGACTTCCAGATGCCGAGCAGCCCGGCGACCAGACCGGCCGAGCGCTCGATGCACAGCCCGACACGGTCCTCCGGCATCACCCCGAACCGCCGCAGCCGCCGTCCGATCCGGTTCGACCAGGCATCGAGCGCCCCATGGCTCAGCCGTTCGTCGCCGCAGGACACCGCCTCCGCTGCCGGCTGCAGTCCAGCCCGGCGCGACACGCGCAGCGGCACGGGATCGAAATCATGAACCGCCGTCGCGGCGTCGTGCAGGCCGGACGACAGGCCGATCTCGCCCAGCACGACGTCGCCCGCGCGCGCCAGCTGGTCCAACACGTCGAGATAATCGTCAGCCAGGCGCTCGATCGCCGGGCGGGCGAAGCGCACGCCATCCCATTCCCACACGAGTTCGAGCGTCGTCCGCGGGACCACGGTCAGGGTCAGCGGGAAATGGGTGCGGTCCCAGCTGGCGATGGCGGCGACGTCGAGGCCGCCGGGGGCGCGGTGCAGCGCCTCGTCGACCGGGTAATTCTCGAACACCACAAGGCTGTCGAACAACGCATCGCCGCTGCGCCCGCTCCAGCGCTGCAGGTCGCCGAGCGCCGTATGCTCATGCTGGCGCAGGCCGACATTGTGGCGCTGCAGATCCTGCAGCCAGCCGTCCAGGCGGCGCGAGGCCGGCAGGCCGACCCACAGCGGCAGGCTGTTGATGAACAGGCCGAGCATGCGCTCGCCCCCGGGCAATTCCGCCGGACGGCCCGAAACCGTGACGCCGAACGCCACTTCCGGCCGGCCGCCGTAGCGGGCGATCAACAGGGCCCAGGCCCCCTGGATCAGGGTGTTGAGCGTCACCGCGCGCCGCTGCGCCGCGGCGCGTAAGCGCGGGCCGAGATCGTCGAGCCGTCGGGCCAGGCGATGGCTGCCCGGCTCGACCTGCGCCGGCCGGCCGAGGCCGAAGGTGAGGCCGACCGGATCGGCGACGGTCGCCAGCTGGGCGCGCCACCACGCTTCGCCCGATGGCTGGGCGCGAAGCCAGGCGACATAGCCGCGATACGAAACCGGGGCCGGCAGCGCGGGCGGCCGCCCGGCCCGGCGGGCGCGATAGCCTTCATTAACCTCGCCCAGCAGCTGCGCGCCGCTCCAGCCGTCGGTGAGGGCGTGATGGTTGGTCCAGATCAGGTCGGCATCGCCGTCGGGCCGATGGAACAAGGCCAGCCGGAACAGCGGCGGCCGGGCCAGGTCGAAGCCAGCCGCGACATCGGCGTCGCGCCAGGCCGCGAGATCGGCCTCGTACGTCTGGCGGCCGGACCAATCCTGCTCGTCCCACGGCAGGTCGAGCCGGCGGCGCACCACCTGCAGCGTGTCGCCGCCATGGCGCCAGTCGAATCCGGTACGCAGCACGGCATGACGGGCCAGCGCCTCGTCCCACGCCGCCCGCAACGCGGCCACGTCGAGCGGCGCGCACAGGGTCAGGCGCAGCTGGTTGACGTAGACGCCGTCACCGGCGGCTAGCAGGCCGTGATAGATCAGGCCCTGCTGCAGGGTCGTCGCCGGGTAGACATCCTCGACCTCGTCGGGATCGAGGCCAAGGCTCGGCGGTGCGGCGAAATCGGCGATCGCCATCGTGGTCTCGGCCAACTCGCCGGCCACGGCGGCCAGCGCCGCGATGGTCGGTTCCTCGAACAGCTGTTTCGGGGTCAGCTTCAGCCCGGCCTGACGAGCGCGCGACACCACCTGCAGGCTGAGGATCGAATCACCGCCCAGCGCGAAGAAATTCTCGGTGACCCCGATGTCGTCGCGCTTCAGCACGCCGCGCCAGATCGTCAGCAGCGCCGCCTCGCGCGCGTCGCGCGGTGCCACC
>JAEYTW010000356.1 GCA_023433835.1 Pseudomonadota bacterium
GGCCTGCACGAAGGCCGCGACCAGCCCGGCATCGTCGAGCTGGTTGCGGCCGACCATCGGCAGGTCGGCGAACCCCAGTTCGTCGGCGACTTCGTGCACCAACGCGCCCGCGACGTAGAGACCGCGATAGCGCCAGCGCCCGCGCTCGTCCTGGCGGCTGGAATGGGCTTCCTCCGGGTTGAAGACCAGCAGGGCGCCGATCCGCGTCTGTTCGGCGCCGCTGCGGGTGCGGAAGGTCGAGCCGCCGGCCTCGGTGGCGGCGAAGACGAAGGTGTCATGGGCGTGGGCGGCGAACTCGTGGGTGGTGAAATCGGCCGTCAGCGCGCTGACGCCGGACAACCCCGGGGCCATCCGGAACTGCGATCGGTTCCGTGGATCGGTTCTCGCCATGCAGCACCCCTCACGCTACGCCGTCCCCGACCGAGGATGACAGATCCGCGACAATCCGTATTGGTGGGTTTTGCGCATCGTTTTTCGACAATACGAGGCGGGCGGCCGCGCCCCATTCTGGGGGGCAATCCGGAGGTCTGATCGCCATGAAGCATATCGGCATTCTCGCCCATTCGGCCGAGGGTTCGGCCCTCTGCTACCTTACCGCCTGCCACGAGGGCGGGGTGCGGCTCGGCGCCTACGACCACCCGGAGATCACCATGAGCATCCTGCCGATGGGGCCGGTGCTGCCGGCGTGGGAGCGGCTCGATTTGCCCGAGATCAACCAGACGCTGTCGCGCAGCGCCGGGCGGCTTGCCGCCGCGGGCTGCGATTTCTTCGTCTGCCCCGACAATACCGCGCATATCGCCTTCGAGATGCCGGGCCTCGTCCTGCCGCTGCCCGGGCTGCATATCGCCGAGGTGGTGGCCGGCACGGCCGTGGCGCGCGGCCATCGCCGCATCGGCCTGCTCGGCACCAGATGGACGATGGACGGGCCGGTCTATCCCGCGGCCTTCCGCCGCCATGGCCTGGAATACCGCGTGCCGGGGCCGGCAGACCGCGCGCTGGTCGACCGGGTGATCTTCGCCGAACTGTGCAAGGGCGTGTTCCGCGAGGAATCGCGAACCGACTATGTCCGCATCATCGCCGGCCTGCAGGCCGATGGTTGCGACGCCGTCGCCTTGTGCTGCACCGAAATCCCGCTGCTGGTGCCGCCTGGGCAATCGCCGCTGCCGGTGCTCGATTCGACGCGGCTGCTGGGCCTCGCCGCCGTCGAGGTCGCGCTGGGCGAACGGCCGATGCCGACGTGGCGGGGCGGACCGCCCTGAGCCAATGAAAAACCCCCGCCCTTGCGGGCGGGGGTTCGATCGTCAGACCCGCTAACGGATCAGACCGAGTAGTACATCGCGTACTCGATCGGGTGCGGGGTGTGTTCGAAGGCGTAGACCTCTTCCCACTTCAGTTCGATGTAGGATTCGATGAAGTCGTCGGTGAAGACGCCGCCCTTCTTCAGGAACTCGCAGTCCTTCTCCAGGCTTTCCAGGGCCTCGCGGAGGCTGCCGCAAACCTGCGGAACCTGCTTCAGTTCCTCCGGCGGCAGGTCGTAGAGGTTCTTGTCCATCGGGTCGCCCGGATGGATCTTGTTCTGGATGCCGTCGATGCCGGCCATGAGCATGGCGGCGTAGGCGAGGTAAGGGTTCGCGCCCGGATCGGGGAAGCGGACCTCGACGCGCTTGGCCTTCGGGCCGGTGCCGAACGGGATGCGGCAGGACGCCGAGCGGTTGCGCGCCGAGTAGGCGAGCAGCACGGGGGCTTCGAAGCCGGGGATCAGGCGCTTGTAGCTGTTGGTCAGCGGGTTGGTGAAGGCGTTCAGCGCCTTGGCGTGCTTGATGATGCCGCCGATGTAGTACAGCGCCATTTCCGACAGGTCGGCATAGCCGTTGCCGGCAAACAGCGGCTTGCCTTCCTTCCACAGCGACTGGTGGACGTGCATGCCCGAGCCGTTGTCGCCCTTGATCGGCTTCGGCATGAAGGTCGCGGTCTTGCCCCAGGCGGCGGCAACGTTGTGGACGCAGTACTTGTAGATCTGCATCGCGTCGCCGCACTTCAGCAGGCTGTCGAACTTGATGCCGAGCTCATGCTGCGAGGGGGCGACCTCGTGATGGTGCTTCTCGACCGACACGCCCATTTCGGCGATGGTCGCAAGCATCTCGCCGCGCAGGTCGTGGCCGCGATCGAGCGGCTGGACCGGGAAATAGCCGCCCTTGATGGCCATCTTGTGGCCGTCATTGCCGCCTTCTTCCTTGCGGCCCGAATTGTACGGGGCCTCGATGTCGTCGAGATAAACGAAAGTCTCGTTCATCGCGACCTTGTAGCGGACATCGTCGAATACGAAGAATTCGGCTTCCGGGCCGAAGAATGCGGTGTCGGCGACACCCGATGCCTTGATGAAGGCTTCGGCGCGCTTGGCGATGCCGCGCGGGCAGCGGACGTAGGGTTCGGCCGTCGCCGGCTCGAGCACATCGCAGAAGATGATCATCGTCGACTGGGCCGAGAACGGATCGTGCGTCACCGACGACAGATCCGGCCGCAGCAGCATGTCGGATTCGTTGATCGCCTTCCAGCCGGCGATCGACGAGCCGTCGAACATGGTGCCGTCATTCAGCAGATCCTCGTCGACGACGGAGACGTCCATCGTCAGATGCTGCCACTTGCCGCGCGGGTCGGTGAAGCGCAGATCGACGTACTTGACGTCCTTTTCCTTGATCTGCGTCAGGATGGTCTGTGCGTCGGACATGCCTGTAGTTCCCGTTTTCGTACTGATACCCTGGGGTGGAAAGTCTGGCGGGGTTTGCCGGTCGCGATCGGTCAGATCGCGTCCGAGCCCCGTTCGCCGGTGCGGATGCGGATCGCGTCTTCGATGGTGGAGACGAAGATCTTGCCGTCGCCGATGCGGCCCGTGCGGGCGGCGGTCATGATCGCTTCGATGGCCCGCTCGACCATGCCGTCGTCGAGGACGATCTCGATCTTGACCTTCGGCAGGAAGTCGACCACGTACTCCGCGCCCCGGTAGAGCTCGGTATGGCCCTTTTGCCGGCCAAAGCCCTTGGCCTCGGTGACGGTAATGCCCTGCAGGCCGATTTCGTGCAGGGCCTCCTTCACCTCGTCCAGCTTGAACGGCTTGATGATCGCTTCGATCTTCTTCATCGCTGCCTTCTGTCACCAACAAGACGGAACCCGCCACCCGCATCGGTTTGAACCGTCGCGGGCGGACATCCCTGTGTTTGCAGGGAGCGTGCCAAGTGGTGAAGAAGGGATTCCAGCGAGTCGCCAAGCGCCCTGACGGCTGATCTGCCGTCAGGGCGGGCAATATCGTCAAAAATTAGGCGGAAAATCGCCTAATTAATTTGCCGAAATTTAGTTGGAGAAAATCACCTGAACGCTGCGGTCGGCCTGTGCCTTCTGATTGAGCACGCCGCCCAATGCCGGGACAGGCTCGCCGGCGCCCTCGACGACCAGATCGGCCTTGGTGCCGGCTGCCTTGATCGCGTTGGCAACGGCCTGGGCACGGGCCTTCGACAGCTTCTCGTTGGCGGCGACCGAACCGGTCTTGTCGGCCGAGCCGAAGATGCAGATCTGCTGGGCGAAGGTGTCGTTCGACCGCTTGGCGAGCTGGGCTGCTTCCTTTTTCTGGGCGGCCGTCAGGGCCGACTTGCCCGTCGGGAACTGGAAGAAGTAGGGCGGCGGGAAATTCGAGCCGGCCTTGCGGCGGCAGGCGCTTTCGGCGGCGGCAGGGCCGATGCCGGCGACCAGGACGGCGGCGGCGATGCCGGCGAGGGCGATCAGGGAAGACGGACGACGGGACATGGCGTGACCTCGTTGCGTGTGAGGATGTTGTAGTTCTGCCTTAAAACCTATCACGTTGATTCGGTTCCGGGATCCTCGCAAAATGCGCGTCCTCGGAAAAGCCGGCCCAGCCAGGAGTGCCCCATCGTGAAGCCAGCAAACCAGATTCTGTCGGGATACGGCACCACCATCTTCACGGTGATGAGCGCGCTGGCGGTCGAGCACAAGGCGGTCAATCTCGGCCAGGGCTTTCCCGACGGCAACGGCCCCGACGACGTGCGCAGGATCGCGGCCGAGGCCCTGGAAAACCCGCCCAACCAATACCCGCCGATGATGGGCGTTCCCGAACTGCGCCAGGCGGTGGCGGCGCACAACAAGCGTTTCTACGACCTCGACGTCGATTGGCAGAGCGAGGTGATGGTCACCTCCGGCGCGACCGAGGCGCTGACCGATTGCCTGCTGGCCTGGCTGAACCCGGGCGACGAGGTCGTGCTGCTCGAACCCCTCTATGATTCCTACCTGCCGATCATCCGCCTGGCCGGCGCGGTGCCGCGGCTGGTCCGGCTGACCCCGCCGGACTGGCGCCTGCCGCGGGAAGAGGTGGCTGCGGCCTTCGGGCCGAAGACCAAGCTCCTGATGCTGAACTCGCCGATGAATCCGACCGGCAAGGTGTTCGACGACGAGGAACTGGCCTTCCTCGCCGAACTCTGCGTCCGCCATGACGTCGTTGCGGTCTGCGACGAGGTCTACGAGCATCTGACCTTCGATGGCCGGCGCCATCGCCCGCTGATGACGTTTCCCGGCATGCGCGAGCGGTCGTTGCGCATCGGGTCGGCCGGCAAGACCTTCTCGCTGACCGGCTGGAAGATCGGCTACATCACCGGCGCCGCCCCGGTGCTCGGCGTCGTCGCCAAGGCCCATCAGTTCGTCACCTTCACCTCGGCCCCCAACCTGCAGCGCGCGGTGGCCTACGGCCTGGGCAAGGACGACAGCTATTTCAACGCGTTGTCGGCCGAGCTTGCGGCCAAGCGCGACCGGCTGCGGGCGGGTCTCGAGGAGATCGGCTTCGCCACGGCCTCCTGCCAGGGTACCTATTTCATCAACGCCGATTTCCGCCCGCTGGGCTTCGACGGCGACGACGAAGCCTTCTGCCGGCACATCACCGAGCAGGCCGGCGTCACCGCGGTGCCGGTCTCGGCCTTCTACAGCGACGGGGCCATCCGGCATCTGGCCCGTTTCTGTTTCTGCAAGGATGACGTCACCCTCGACGAGGCGCTCAACCGGCTGAAGGCGCATTTCCGCAAATAGGCACGTCGATCATGCTTGACCGGGCGCCGTTCGGGCCGTACAAGACGCGCCACCCCGGTGGCGGGAGTAGCTCAGCTGGTTAGAGCGCCAGATTGTGGCTCTGGAGGCCGCGGGTTCGAACCCCGTCTCTCGCCCCACTTCCCTTTTTATAATTTATTGTACACGCGTCGCGATTGCGACGCGATGGCGCTGGACGCCCCCTCCGGCATGGCTCAGGATGGCCTCAACCTGGCTGAGAAACGGATCGGGGGGCAATGCACGCCATGCAGTGGGGGCGAGGCCGGATCCGGTATTTGGTTGCCGCCGTACTGGTCTGCGGGACTGGTCTGATCGGGCCGGCTGCGGCTGAAACCCTGCGTTTCGCCTGCAATCCGTTCCCGCCGCACAAGATTGCCGACGCCGCCTCCGGTCACGAAGGCTTCGACATCGATATCCTGCGCGCGGTGCTGGGCGACGATACCGTCGAGATCAGCTTCTATCCCTGGCGCCGGGCGCTGGCGCTCGGCGAGGCCGGCGAGGTCGACGGGCTGTGCAGCTGCAGCCACTTGCCCGAGCGTGAGCAAGCCTTCGTCTTCTCGACCGAGATCGGCAACGCCTCGGTCGGGCTGTTCGCCCTGGCCAACGAGCAGCCGGTGCCCGGCGACGGACGGGCCCTGCAGGGCCGGACAGTGGGGGCGGTGGCCGGCTACAACCTGACCAGCGAACTGCTCGAATTCGGGGCGATCCCGGCCGAGGCGCCGGACGATGCCGGGGCAGTGGCGATGCTGAAGGCGGGCCGCTTCGCCTTCCTCTACGGCTATCGCGATACCGTGCGCTGGTTTGCCGGCCAGAGCCAGGACCTGCGCTATGTCGAGTTGCGGCCCAATCCCTATTACACCTGCTTCAGCCGCAGGGCCGGCGATGCGGAGGCCCGTGCGGCCCGCTTCGACGCAGCCTTCCGCCGGCTGGACCAGGACGGCACGATTTCGTCGATCCGGGGCCGCTATGGTGCGGGCGGCAGCTGAACTCGCCCTTGCGGCGGTGCTGATCCTGCTGCTGGCGCCACCCGCCGCGGCGGAACGGCTGACCGGCGCCTGCCTGCATTTTCCGCCCGGCAAGATCGAGGGCCAGCCGATCCGGCCGGGTTTCGAGATCGAGATCATGACGGCGGCGCTGGGCCTGGCCGGCGATACGCTCCAACTCGACTTCTATCCCTGGCCGCGGGCGCTGGCATTGGCCGAGACAGGCCAGGTCGATCTGCTCTGCGGTTGCAGCGAGGATCCGTCGCGCCAGGACCGGCTGTTGCTGTCCGATCCCATCGGGCAATTGTCGATCGGCCTCTTCGCGCGGGCCCAGCCGGACGGCACCCAGCCGCCGCGGCTGGCCGGCCTCGCCGGGCAGGCGGTCGGCGTGGTCGCCGGCTACAATCTCGTCGCCGATCTGCGCAGCGCCGGCGCCCTGCCGGTACCGGTCGACAGCGATGCGGCGGGCCTGCGCATGCTGGAGGGGGGCCGCTTCCCGCTGCTCTACGGTTTTGCCGATTCGGTGCGCTTCACCCTGCATGAGCAGCGCATGGCCATGTCGCTCAGTTTCCGCGAATTGCGTGCCGAGCCCAACTATGTCTGTTTCAGCCGCCAGGCCGGCGATGCCGAGGCGCGTGCCGCGCGGTTCAACCGCGGCTTGTCGGTTCTGCGCGGCAATGGCCAGCTGAATGCGATCCGCGGCCGCTACGGCCTAGGCGACTGACCGGTCGCGCCACATCCGCTCGGCCAGGTCCTGGGCGGCGGCCGGCGCTTCAGCCCGGCCGGCCAGCAGCAGGGCGATCGCGGCCGTCCCGGTGACGGCGGCAACCGGCGCGGCCTCGTCGAGCTCACCGCGCCACAGCCCGGCGATGCGCCGGGGATCGAGGTCTTCCTCTCGCCAGCGATGGTCGGTCTCGGGCAGCAGGGCGGGCCAGGCCAGGTCGCGAATCCCGGATCCCGCGACATGGGCGACGGCACAGGCTTTCAGCGGGTTGCGCTGGGCTTCGCCGCCGCCGCCCTTGAACACCGCCGATTGCGGCTGGCCCAGCAGCCGTGCCGCCTCGGCCTGCAGCGTGCGGTACGGCGGATGAAACACGCCCTGCATCTGCGCCGCCGCCGCGGCCGGGTTCAGGGCGCGCACGAAGGAATTGACCACGGTACGCACGCCGAGCAGCGGGCGCAGGCCCAACAGCGCGTCCGCCTCGGGGCAGAGGTCTTCAAGTCCGACATAGGCCACGCCGCGGGCCGCGAGATCGGCGGCGACCCTGTCGCGATCGCGCGCGGGCAGGATGCCCAGCGCCGCCAGGGCCGGCCGGGTCGAGGCATAGTCGGTGCCGGTCGCGCCCTCGACGCCGTGGATCAGGATGCGGATGCCGTTCTGCGCCAGCAGCCGGGCAGCCAGCAGGAACCAGGGTTGCTGGCGGTGACGGTCGGCATAGGAAGGCCAGTCGATATCGACGCCGAGGCCGGTCAGGTCGAGACGCAGCCGGCCCCTCGCGGCCGCGGCAAAGCCGGCGAGTTCTTCCGGCGTTTCACCGCGATAGCGCAACAGCAGCAAAAGCGCGCCTATCTGCACCGGATCGGCGTGGGCGGCGCCGGGGGCGGCCCGCCCGCCCCGCGG
>JAEYTW010000007.1 GCA_023433835.1 Pseudomonadota bacterium
CCCTGATGGCAGGCGATGCAATTGTCGACGTAGAGCTTGGCGCCGCGGTCGTGCGCGCCCGCCGTCATCTTCGAGGCGGCCTGCGGCGCGCGGGTCTTGGGCGTGCCCGGCTGGTCCAGCAGGTAGGCGGCCAGGGCCGAGAGATCGGGGTCGGTCAGATAGGCGAGGCTGTCATGCACCACCTCGTACATCGGGCCGAACACCGTGGTCTGCTTGGCCGAGCCGTTCTTCAGGTAGGCGGCAAGCGTCGGCTTGGTCCAGCCGTCGAGGGTCTTCAGCGTATTGGTGGTCAGGTCCGGGGCATACCAGTTGTCGATCGGCGCGCCGGCGAGCGCCTTCGATGATTCGGTCGCACCCAGGACGTTGCGCGGCGTGTGGCAATCGCCGCAATGCCCCAGCGCATCGACGATGTAGGCGCCGCGGTTCCATTCCGCATCCTTGCCGGGATTCGGCTTGAACCGGGCGTTCTCGAAGAACAGCTCGCGCCAGCCGATCAGCGAATAGCGGACATTGAACGGGAACGGCAGGGCGTTCGGGTCGTTCTGCCGCTCCACCGCCGGGATCGTGCGGACATAGGCCCACAGGGCCTTGATGTCGTCGTCCGTGATCTGCGTGTAGGAATCGAAGGGCATCGCCGGGTAGAGGAACTTGTGGCCCTTGCCGATGCCGTTGCGCACCGCGCCGTCGAAATCGGCGAAGGTCCAGTCGCCGATACCGGTCTTCTTGTCCGAGGTGATGTTGGGCGAATAGATCGCGCCGAACGGCGTGTTCAGGGCCAGGCCGCCGGCAAAGGCGGCCCCGCCCGGCGCCGCGGTATGGCAGGGCATGCAGTCGGCCGCCTTGGCCAGATAGGCACCGCGCTGGATCAGCGCCGCATCGTCCTGGGCCTGGGCGGCCCCCGCCATCAGCGCCGTGACGGCCATGGCCGCAACTAACCCGCCAGTCAGCCTGAACCTTACTTTCATGCAATCCCCCAAGGTGAGCTCCGTTCCACAAGGACGATAACACACCTATCGAGACAAATAGTTTGCACTTTCAACGCATACCGCAAAGCTCGAAAGATAAACACCAAATTTCATCAAATTTATCTAAGCAATTCTACTCCAACATCAGCGATGACTATCGACAAGGAAAAACTATCTTTCAAATCATCTCGAACCTTCTGCGAAATATCGTCAAAATCATGAGAAATCAAAGCTTTAGATAAAGAATTATACGTTATCTTCACGTAAACTCGATCGTGCCTGTTATTTATACTTCGCTCTATTTTTCTTTTTACATCCTTAGGAACTGATTTCGATAAAACTTTTATTCTTCTTTTTGTCGCTAAATTAAATATTACTGCATAAGATAAAGATCCATAACGAATATGTCTCAAATATTCTGAGCCTATTATGCTTCTATTATCAGATTCTCTAACACTAAATCCTTCGTCGACACAAATTTTTATCTCACTACTTTCAATACCCTTCAAAAAGGCAACACATGCCCCCTGAAATTTTTGCCGTGGATCGCTAGCATGCATAAGTATATTTGTATCAATGACTACGTCTTTTAACATTTTAACCCTCCCTTATACTCTGGGTTACGGCTAAATCTAGAGCCTCTCTAAGGGAATCTTCAAAAAAACCCTCCGGCCACTCCGACGGCTCAATATGGCCATCCGGAGATATATCTATTTTTCTAATAGTCGAATCCCCCTTATCAGATTCCACAAAATAGAGAGCAACCTTATCCGTGCTTATAATATTCTTTGCAATTAAATTCCTAAGCCTCAACAATAAATGCTCGCTGTGTGTTTCGACAACAACACGATGGTCAGTATTGGCCATTTCCACAAGCAATTCAGCCAATACGGACTGTAATTTTGGATTTAAATGTATTTCTGGCTGCTCTGCTATAGTTAAACTGCCCCTCTCAGCAGCAAGAGCCTGAACTATAAGAGGGAGGACCTGAGATGCCCCAAAACCAAAATCGGCAATATTTGTTAATGATTTTGGATTTTTCCTTGAAAAAGAAAGGGAAAACCTGTCATCTGCCAGATTTTCGATGTGAAGACTATCTCCAAACTGGAATCTTTTCAGCCAATCATTAAGTTTATCTTTCACTTCAGCATAACGACGGCGTATAAGTTGCGCTGTATACTCCCCTCTTGCGCCTACAGACACAGGCATCTCACTATCAACATTATAGTGCCGCCGCATACGATCCCGCAGAGGACCAATATACGTTAAGCCAGACAATACATCCCGTATCTCTTCAAAAGAATAGGACAGAACCTGAACATAGTGAGAAAATGATTGTGATAATCTTTTATTTACATTAACGGCATCATTCTTCGCATCATAATAGTTACTCAAAGCACCCGCTGGAGAAAAGAGAAAATTTACAGGCTTAGACTCCTGTATGGCGGATAACTCTGCCTTAGAAAAATTTAGACCTGCGAAATTCTTAAAGTAATATTTTCCGTTTTCAAAGTTCCATTCAAAATATGGCCGACTATATATATCAGATAAAACAATATTTTTTAATACGATGTCCTCCGGACGACGTCCTTGCTTGAGCAGAACCTCCACACTTCCAGGTGGATACGAGCCGATCTTTTTTACACCACGCCGATATTCATGCGTATGGAAACGAACGCCAAGATACACCTCCCTTTCTCGGCTTCTATTTCGAATAATATTTTTAAAAATCCCCACATCCGATAAAGATCCCCGCGTAACAAGCGGTGTGACGTTATCTCTCGACGCCATTGTTTGGCTCAGCAACAGCATAGGGGAAATTATACTGGTCTTGCCCGCGTTATTCGGACCGATCAAGATAGTGAGCGGTCGAATTTCAATCCACCCAGTATCCCTAAAAGCCTTATAATTCTTCCATCTCACTTCATAATTATTATGAAGCATTCCCCCCTCCTGATTCACCGGATCACTGTAGATTTGCTGCAGATGGGCAGCAATCAAATTTTTGCCGAAGCTCTGCATTACTCCAGATGTAAAGGCGACAAGTAGGAAAAAGTGCATACACTGGCACGGAAAAATTTCTTGGAGGAACGACGATGGCGGAAATGATCGCCGGCGACCGCAGGATCGACATGGCCGAGGTCAACCGGCGGGCCGCCCAGGCGGCAAGCGGGCTGACGCGGCTGGGCCTGGGCGACGGCGATGCCATCGCGCTCTACCTGCGCAACGACGTCCCCTTCTTCGAAGCCTCGCTGGCCGCAGGCCTGATCGGGGCCTATGCCACGCCGATCAACTGGCATTTCACCGCCGACGAGGCCGGCTACATCCTCCGCGATTGCGGCGCCAGGGCGCTCGTGGTCCATTCCGATCTGTGGCCCGCGATCGCGGGCGCGGTGCCCGACGGCGTCGCTGTCTTCGTCGTGCCGACGCCGCCCGAGATCCGCGCGGCCTACCACCTGCCCGACGTCCCGGTGGCGCCCGGCATGACCGACTGGTCGGGCTGGATCGATGCCCAGGCCCCGCTGACCGGCGTCACCCCGCCGCCGCGCGCCTCGATGATCTATACGTCGGGCACCACCGGCCGCCCCAAGGGCGTGCGGCGCCAGCGTCCGACGCCGGAACAGGCTGCGCGCAACATGGAATTCGCCGGCCGCACCTACGGCCTGAAGCCCGACGGCCGGACCATCGCCCTGATGAATGGACCTATGTACCATTCGGCACCGAACGCCTATGCGATGCTGGCCGCGCGCACCGGCGCCGGCATCGTGCTGCAGGCGCGCTTCGATCCGGAGGAGATGCTGGCGCTGATCGAACGGCACCGCATCACCCACATGCATATCGTGCCGACGATGTTCGTGCGCCTCCTGAAGCTGCCCGAGGACGTGAAGCGGCGCTACGACCTGTCCTCGCTGCGCTGGGTCATCCACGGCGCCGCCCCCTGCCCGCCCGCGGTCAAGCGCGCGATGATCGACTGGTGGGGGCCGGTGATCAACGAATACTACGGCGCCACCGAAACCGGCATCACCGTCTGGCATTCCTCGGCCGAGGCCTTGGCCAAGCCCGGCACGGTCGGCCGCGTGATGGATTTCGCCGAGGTCCGCGTGCTGGACGAGGCCGGCGCGTTCCTGCCGGCCGGAACGATCGGCGAGATCTACATGCGCATCCACGACCTGCCCGATTTCACCTACCAGGGCGCCGACGAGAAGCGGCGCGAGGTCGGCCATGATCATCTCGTCACCGTCGGCGATGTCGGCTGGATCGACGAGGAAGGTTATGTCTTCCTGTGCGATCGCAAGCGCGACATGGTGATCTCGGGCGGCGTCAACATCTACCCGGCCGAGATCGAGGCGGTGCTGATCGGCATGCCCGGCGTCAAGGATTGCGCCGTGTTCGGCATTCCCGACGAGGAATTCGGTGAAAGCCTCTGCGCCTATGTCGAACCCGACGCCCCCGACAAGCCCCCGGCGCCGCAGACGATCCGGGCCTATCTCGCCGAACATCTGGCGAAATACAAGCTGCCGCGTGTCATCGAGATCGCAGCGAGCCTGCCGCGCGAGGATTCCGGCAAGATCTTCAAGCGCAAGCTGCGCGCGCCTTACTGGGAAGCCGCCGGCCGCAACATCTGAACGGAACCGGCCGCCGCGTCCGTCGGTTGACGGCAGTCGGGCCCAGGGTTAAGGAGCGCGTGTGCGTCGATTGTTCCTCATCCTGGCCATTATCGCAGGCCTTGCGGCGGCCGCGATCGTCGCCGCCTGGACGATGCGCCAGCCGCTGGCGCAATGGGCCACGCTGCGGCTGCTCGACGACCAGGGCCTCGGGCCCGCCACCCTCACCATCGACCGCATCGGCCTGGACGGCCTTGCCGCCCGCGACGTCGCGCTGCGCGACGGCGCCTTGCGGCTGACCAGCCTCGCGGTCGACTTCGATCCGCTGGCCCTGGCCCGCGGGCAGATCGGCGTCGTCACGCTCGACGGCCTCAAGCTTGCCGTGGCGCTGAAGGACGGCAGCGTCACCCTGGGCGGGCAAGGATTCGAATCCTCCGGCGGCGGCACCTCGGCCGGCGGCCTGTCGATCGACCGGGTGCGGCTGACCAATGCCGAACTGACGGCGAAAGGGTTTGGGCCCCCCGATACGCTGCGGATCGCCACGGCCGATATCGGGCTGCAGATGGCGCCCGGCGGCGCCCTCCACCTCACCTTGGGCGATGCCGCGCTGTCGGCGCCGGGCCTGCCCTGGACCATCGCCGGCGGCGCCGGCGCCCTGACCTGGGCCCACGGCGAAGGCCAGTTCGAGCTGGATATCGCCAAGGCTGCCTCCACGGCCAGGCCGGCCGTGGTCCAGCCGGTCGCGGTCAAGCTGGCCGGCAAGCTGGCCGCGGCCAAGCTCGACTTCACCATGCAGGCCACGGTGACGGCGAAGGCCAGGCTCGCCGTGACGGCGAAGGGCCGCCACGATCTCGCCACCAATGCCGGCCAGACTACGCTGGTGATGGCACCCGTGACCTTCGAGCCCGGCGGGCTGCAGCCCGCCGATTTCTTTCCCATCGTCGGCACCCTGCCCGTGCCGTTCGGCGGCACCGTCTCGGCCGAGGGTAAGCTCGCCTGGCGGGGCACCAAGATCACGCCCGACATTACCCTGCGCCTTGCCGACGCCAGGTTGCGGCCGCCCGGCGCCGACGTCACCGATATCGCTACCGCCATCCGCATCGTCGCGCTGGCGCCGCCGGCCACCGCGCCCGGACAGACCGTCACCGCCACGGTCACCGGCGGCGGGCTGCCACCGGCCCCGGTCACGCTGGGCTTCGAATGGCGCGGCAACCGGCTCAACGTCGAGCGGCTGGAAGCGGCGCTGGCCGGCGGGCGCATCACCACCACGCCGTTCGCCGTGTCGGCCGCCGGGCCCCTCGCGGTCGAGGCGACCTTGAACCTCGCCGACGTCGATCTCGCCGAAGTCTTCAAGCTGATCGACATCGACGGGCTGGCCGGCACCGGCAAGCTCGCCGGCTCGATCCCGCTGCGCTGGGCCGACGACAGGCTCGCGATCAACGGCGGGCAGCTCGCCACGGCCGGACCGGGGCGGCTGAGCCTGTCGTCCGACAAACTGCCCGCCGCGCTGAAACAGGCGGGCGCGGAAGTGGCGCTGGCTTTGACGGCGCTGGCCGACTTCCACTACGATTCCCTGTCGCTGGCCCTCGACAAGGATGCCGGCGGCCAGGGCCGCATCCGCATGGCCATCCGCGGCTCCAACCCGCAGGTGATGGACGGCCAACCCTTCGTCTTCAACATCAACGTCGAAAGCGATTTCGATCGCCTCACCGAACTGGCCTTGCACAGCATGACCGCGACCCAGGACCTGCTGCGCCGGGCCGAAAGGAGCATCTCTCCATGAGCGTGAGATCCGGGCCATGGATCCTGGCCCTGTTGTCCCTGGGCATCGTCGCCTGCACGCCGACCGTGCAGGTGGCCGCCCCCAAGGAACCGATCACGATCAACCTGAATATCAAGCTCGATGCCGACGTGCGCCTGCGGATCGAAGAGAAGGCCAAGGAAGATGTCGAACAGAAGCCGATTTTTTAACGTCCTGACCGCGCTGGCCCTCGGCCTCGGCGTGCTGATGGTCTCCGATGTCGCCTCGGCCCAGTCGCGCCTGCTCGACGCGCCGCGGGCCGCGGGCATGGTGGGGGAACGCGACGACGGGTTTGCCGTGGTCCGGGGCAACGTCCCGCCGGAAATCACCGCGCTGGTCAACCAGGTCAACACCGAGCGCCGCGCGCTCTATGCCGAGCGCGCCAAGAAGGACGGCGTGCCGGCCGAGGCGATCGGCAAGATCTACGCCGCCGAGATCATGAAAGCCGCGCCCGCCGGCACCTGGTTCCTCGACTCTTCGGGCAAATGGACCCAGCGCTGACCTCCGTCCAAGCATGACACCGCCGTGATCGGGGCCTTCGTGGCCTCGATCACAGACGGAAGGGCACGAAATCGGAGATGACTATGTGGTAATCTTCGGTTCCGGTGCTTGGGGGGTGCTGTGTCATGAACATTTCGGTGGTACGCAAGCATGTCGTCGACGATGCCGGGCCGATCCGTGAATCCGATGCCCGACCGGCGACGCGAGCCACGGTCTCAAGCCTTGCCGCCAAGCTGCGCCTGACCTCGCGGGCCCTGGGCTGCACCACCTCGAAGGAACTCTGCGCCCGCTTCGCCGCGGTCAATCCGGGCACGGCCTTCACGCCGCAGAACGCCTACAAGTGGCTCGGCGGCAAGGCAATGCCGCGGGTATCGAGCGTCTATGACGATTGGGCGCGCATCCTGGGCCCCGAGGTTTCGGCCTCGTTCGTCTCGGCCGCCTCGTTCGACGAATTCGCCGCCGCCCTGACCGCCCAGTTCGACCTGCCGGAGGCGGCCGTCGCCGAATTGCGGCCGGAAGCGCCGCCCGCCGCGCCCGAACGCCGGGTCGGCCCCGCGGAGGGCTGCTGGAATGCCCGCAATCTGTTCGTCGGCAGCTATCTGGCGATCTCGCCGGCCTGGTCGCGGGCCGAGAGCGGCAACCTGATCCTGGGCCATGCCGAGATATCGGACGACGGCCAGGACGGCCTGGAATGCCGCTACAACGAGCGGCTGTTCGGCCAGACGGTCACGATGTCCGGCCGCATGGTGTCGGACGGCCGCACGGCCCAGGCTTCGCTGGTCTGCGGCGCCACCCGGCGGCTGTTATTCCTCGGGCTGCATGCACCCGCCCCGCCGGCCAACATCGTCGGCGGCATGCTGGCCGGCGCCGTGCTGCATGATGTCGAGGCCCGCACCACCGCCTCGCGCATGCTGCTGCTGCGCGACCATTCGACGACCCAGGATCCGCTGTCGCGCGGCCGCTACGCGCAAGGCTGCGGCGAGATCGTCGACCAGGAAATCGGCCTGCTCGGCTATCGCGCCGCCGCCGACCGGCGAACGGCGGCCGACCGCATCGTCGCCTTCCTCACCGCGCCGACCGAAGGCGGCATCTTCGACATCCGCCCCGACGGCATCGCGGCCCTCGCCGGCGTGCTCGACCGCCTGGCGCCGGACTAATCAGGTCGATCAAAAATGGCACGACCGTCCAGCCATGCTCATTTCGCATGGCTGCATGCTCACTCGTGATCTAGCTTAATATAAGCATGCTTATAATATCGCGGGCATGACATCGTCGCCCGTCGATCCTTCGTTCGGCCTGCTGATCTATGAAATCTCGCGCCAGATGCGCAAACGCCTGGAGCAGCGGGCCAAGGGCCTGGGGCTGACCCGCGCGCAGTGGCAGGCGCTGGCCAAGCTGAACCGCAACCCCGATCTCAGCCAGGCCCAGCTTGCCGACATTCTCGACCTCGAGCCGATCACGGTCAGCCGCCTGCTCGACCGGATGGAGGAAGCCGGCCTGATCAGCCGCCGTCCCCATCCGACCGACCGCCGCATCCGCCTCGTCTCGGTCACCGAGACCGCCCGGCCGATCCTCGACGAGTTCCGCGTGCTGGTGGACGAACTGCACGAAGAAATCCTTGGCCATATGAGCGCGGCCGAACGCGCCGAGCTGATCGATCGCCTGACGGCGATCCGCGCGATCCTGGCCGCCGAACCGACCTCCAATTAATTGATTCCCCGGAGTCCTCGCCATGACGTCCTCGCATCCCCGCTCTCCCGCCGGTCGTCGCCTGCGCCGGCTGATCCTTCTGATTGCCGTGCCCGCGGCGGCGCTGGCCGGCGGGGCCTATTTCTACCTGCATGGCGGCCGCCTGGTCGAAACCGACAATGCCTACGTGCAGCAGACCAAGCTGATGATCTCGGCGGAAGTCTCAGGCCAGCTTGCCACCATCGCGGTGCGTGAAAACCAGACGGTCAAGCCGGGCGACCTCTTGTTCACCCTTGACGATCGGTCGTTCCGTGCGGCCGTCGACCGGGCCGAGGCCGATCTCGCCGCCGCCCGGCTGAACGTACGCGCCTTGCAGGCCAGCGTCCGGGCCAAGCAGGCCGAGATCCGCACCGCCCAGGACACGCTGGCCTACCAGTCGAAGGAAATGGGCCGCCAGCAGCGTCTGGTCGCCGCCGACGCCGGCGCCCAGACCGCGCTGGACGCCGCCCGCCATTCCCAGGACGTCGCCCGCGGCCAGGTCGCCGCGCTCGAACAGCAGTTGCAGAACCTGCTGGCCCAGCTGGGCGGCCAGGCCGACGGCGATGTCGAGCGCCACCCGCTGGTCGAGGAAGCCCGCGCGGCGCTGGCCCGCGCGCGCATCGATCTCGACCATACCGTGGTCCGCGCGCCCGCCTCGGGCATCCTGGCCAAGGTCGATCAGGTCTCGCCCGGCGCCCATGTCAGCGCCGGCGCGGCGATGTTCGCGCTGATCGCCGACGATCGCACCTGGGTCGAAGCCAACTTCAAGGAAACCGACCTGACCTACATGCAGGTCGGCCAGGCCGCCACCGTCGTGGTCGATGCCTATCCCGACCTGACCTTCAAGGGCCATGTCGAATCGGTCAGCCCGGGCGCGGGGAATATCTTCAGCCTGCTGCCCGCCCAGAACGCCACCGGCAACTGGGTCAAGGTGGTGCAGCGCGTGCCGGTGCGCGTGGTGCTCGACACTACCGATCCCGCCCACCCGTTGCGCGCAGGCATGAGCGTGACCGCCGAGGTCGATACCGGGCATGAGCGCCAGCTGCTTGGCGGCATCCGCACCGCACTGGCGGCGACGGACAAGCGCTGATGTCCGCCGCGGCGGCCACGGCGCCCGCCGGCGGCGAAGTCCGCCATCGCGGCGCCATCACGGTCTCGATCATGCTGGCGACGATCATGCAGGCGCTCGACACCACGATCGCCAACGTCGCCCTGCCCCACATGCAGGGCAGCCTGGGCGCCGCCCAGGACCAGGTGTCGTGGGTGCTGACCTCCTATATCGTCGCCGCGGCGATCGCCACCCCGCTGACCGGCTGGCTGACCGGCCGGCTTGGCCGCAAGCGGCTGTTCATGGTCTCGGTCACCGGCTTCACCATCGCCTCGATGCTGTGCGGCCTGGCGCAGAGCCTGGAGCAGATGGTGGTCTTCCGCCTGCTGCAGGGCCTGTTCGGCGCGGCCCTGGTGCCGCTGAGCCAAGCCGTACTGCTCGACATCAACCCGCGCGAGAACCACGGCAAGGCCATGGCGATCTGGGGTGCCGGCATCATGGTCGGCCCGATCCTGGGGCCGTCGCTGGGCGGCTGGCTGACCGACAATTTCGACTGGCGCTGGGTGTTCTACATCAACCTGCCGGTCGGCATCCTGGCGCTGGGCGGGATCGCGGCCTTCGTCGCCGAGACGCCGCGCAAGCTCGACCAGTATTTCGACATGCTGGGGTTCACGCTGCTGGCGGTCGCCATCGGCGCGTTCCAGATGATGCTCGACCGCGGCCAGCACAAGGACTGGTTCGGCTCGCCCGAGATCGTCATCGAGGCGGCGCTGGCCGGCGGCGCCTTCTACATGTTCCTGGCCCATTCGGTGACCACGGCGCGGCCGTTCTTCAGCCCCGGGCTGTTCAGGGACGCCAACCTGATGGCGGGCAACTGCTTCGTCTTCGTCATCGGCGTCATCCTGTTCGCCACCATGGCGCTGTTGCCGCCGCTGATGCAGAGCCTGCTCGAATACCCCGTCGTCACCGCCGGCATGATGCTGGCGCCGCGCGGCGTCGGCACGATGGCGGCGATGATGATCGTCGGCCGGCTGGTCGGGCGCTTCGACACCCGCATCCTGCTGGCCTCCGGCTTCCTGGCGATCGCCTTCTCGCTGTGGCAGATGACGCGGCTGTTGTCGCTGCAGATGGATTGGGGCCCGTTCATCTGGACCGGCATCATCCAGGGCGTCGGCATCGGCCTGGTCTACGTGCCGCTGTCGGCTGCCACCTTCGCCACCCTGGCACCGGAACTGCGCGGCGAAGGCACCGCCTTGTTCAGCCTGCTGCGCAACATCGGCTCGTCGGTCGGCATCTCCTTCGTCGAAACGATGCTGAGCCGCAATACCCAGACGATGCACGAGGATCTCGGCGGGCACATCACCGCGCTGAACCCGCTGGCCGGCCTGCCGCCGATGGGCAATCCCGGCCTGACCACGGCGCTCGCGGCGATGAACGGCGAAGTCAGCCGCCAGGCCGCGATGGTCGCCTATGTCGACGATTTCAAACTGATGATGCTGATGACGCTCGCGGTCGTGCCGCTGATCGTGCTGCTGCGGCCCAGCCGCAAGGCACCCTCGGCCGAACATGCGGTCATGGAATGAGGTTGGAGTAAGTCAGATGCTGCGTTCCCTTCTTGCGGCGACCGCGCTCACCGCGCTGCTCTCCGGCTGCGCGCTGGGGCCGGACTTCCTGCGGCCGGCCGATCCGCGCACGGCGTCCTACACGGCCGATCCCCTGCCGGCGGCCGTCGGCGAACCCGACCGCCGGCAGGCGCTGGCCATCGGGGCCGAGGTGACGGCGAGCTGGTGGTCGCTGTTCCAGTCGGAGGCCCTCGACCAGATCGTGCGCGACGCCATCGCCGGCAGCCCGACCTTGGCCATGGCGCAGGCCAAGGTCGAGGCGGCGCGCGCCGCGGCCGATGTCGCCCGCGGCGGCACCGCCCCGCAGGTCGAGGTGCTGGGCAATGCCAACCGGGCCAAGGCCAATCTGGAATCCTTCGGCTTCCCCGGCGATTCCAAGCCGATCAACCTGTTCCTGGTCGGCCCCCGCGTCTCCTACGACCTCGACATCTTCGGCCGCACCAGGCGCCAGGTCGAGCAGAAGACGGCCGAGGCCGAGCGGGCCGAGCATCAGCTGGCCGCCGCCTATCTCAGCCTGACCGGCAACGCGGTACGCCAAGCCATCGCCATCGCCGCCTATAACGACGAAATCAAGACGCTTCAGACCGTCATCGCCGACGACGAGCGCACGATCGCCCTGGTCCGCACCCGCCTCGACAACGGCGCGGCGTCCAAGGCCGATCTCCTCCGGGCGCAGAGCCAGCTCGATTCCGACCATGCCAAGCTGCCCCCGCTGAACCAGGGCCGCACGGCGGCGCGCAACGCGCTGGCGGTGCTCACCGGCCGCGCCCCGGGCGACTGGCTGCCGCCCGATTTCAGCCTGGCCCAGTTCACCCTGCCCGCGGAGCTGCCGGTCAGCCTGCCCTCGACCCTCGCCCGCCGCCGCCCCGATATCGCGGTGGCCGAGGCCGAGCTGCATGCCGCCTCGGCCGCGATCGGCGTGGCCGAGGCCGCGCGCTATCCCGACATCACCTTGAGCGCGGCGATGCTGCCGCTCGCCGCCACCCCGGCCGGGCTGTTCCAGGCCTCGAACCTCCTGTGGACCTTCGGCGGCAGCCTTGCCGCCCCGATCTACAAGGGCGGCGCGCTGGAAGCGCGCGAGCGCCAGGCCAAGGCGGAATACGACGCGGCGATGGCCAATTACCGCGACACCGTGGTCAAGGCCTTCGGCCAGGTCGCCGACGTGCTCAGCGCCCTGCAGAACGACGCGGCCCTCACCGCGGCCGAGCGCCGCACGGTGGCCAGCGCCGGCGAGGCGACCGAACTGGCCCGCATCCGCTATCGCGACGGCGCGGCGAGCCTCAACGACGTGCTCGACGCCGAGCGCGTTTACCAGCAGGCCAAGCTCAGCCTGGGCGATGCCGCGGCGCGCCGCTAGCGCGACAGCGCCGACCTGATGGCGGCGCTGGGCGGCGGCTGGAAGG
>JAEYTW010000057.1 GCA_023433835.1 Pseudomonadota bacterium
GGCAACGACGGTGGCAATCCCCTTTGCCTGCAGAGCGTCGATCAGCGGCTTGAAGACCGAGGTGTCGCAGTAGGCGGCGTAGGTCGCATCGGATCCGAGGCTGAGATTGACCGCCGCGACGCCGAAACCGGCGCCGTTCTGGTTGACCCAGTCCAGGCCGCGCAGCACGTCGCTGACGAAGAAGGTGATGCAGCTGTTGGGCGGGCAGCCCGGCCCAACCACCATGGTCGCGGCCTGGATCGCCACGACCCCGGCGCCCGGCGCCACGCCGTTGATATCGGTTCCCGCGCCCGCGGCAATGCCCGCGACGTGGGTGCCGTGCCGACAATCCTCGGCCCCGCAGGGCCGCGCCGCGCCCGTGCCGCTGTCGCTGGTCTGGCCGTTGGGGCACGTGGACACCGCCTGGGCGCCATCGGTAACCCTGGCGGTCGAAAAGCACAGTTCGACGATCACCCGGCCGCTCAGAAAGGGGTGGGACGCATCGACGCCGCTGTCAATCACCACGACCGACTTGCCGCTGCCGGTGGCGCCGGCATTGCGCATCTGGTCAGCCTGGACGATCGGCACCGACTGGCGCAGCGAAAGGAACATCGGCCGGTCGACCTCGACCGCGGCGACATCGGGATCGCTGCGCAACGCCGCCACGGCAGCAGGCGAGGCGTCGGCAATGAATTGCGGGGCGCCGGCCATGCCCTGCACCCGGGCAATGCCCATCCGCGCCATCCGCCCCTGCAGCGCGCCGGCGCGCGACCGGCCGTCGCCGCTGCCCTTCAGGGTGACGATGACCCTTTCCATGGCGATCTCGTCCGCCAGATTCCGGGCCACCATGTTCGAGGCCGGCATCCGCGCCGGACCGGCCGCATCGGGCGTCGTGACGCCCCCGTCGGGCAGGCGGTCGCCAAAGGGATAGCGCACCAGGTCGATCGGCGCGGCCATGCCGTCCCAGGAAATCTTCGCGGTGGTCGGGCTGGAGAACGTCACGGTCACGGTGCCGCCGGGATAGACCACGAGGCCGCTGCCGCTATTGGCGCCGAGCGGCGGCCCGCCGAAGAACTGCTCAAGTTTGCCGGTGAAGGTAGCGCCGCCGTACGTGCCGGCCGCGTTGAACCAGAACGGCGTGCCGTCGCTGCGGTACATATAGGCCGAGAGCAGCATCTTCGACCCGGTCCGCTCGATTCCGAAGCCGATGCCGGAACGCGCCGGGTCGTACCAGAAGCCCGTCTGCGGATCGATCGTGATCGTCTCAAAGATGGCGGTGCATGTCGTGGAGCCCGTGATTCTGATCGTCGTCGTGGCGGTCGTACCGCAGGCGGCCTCGCCCCAGCCGGCAAAGCGTGACCCGGCATCAGGCGTCGCGGTCAGCGACAGCGAGGTCTTGTCCAAGACCAGCGCGGCACAGCCAGCCGTCGTATTCGGCCCGCAATCGAACGTGCCGTCGCCGCCGGTCACGCGGCCGGTTCCGCCGCCGGTCATGCCGATCCTGACGTCGTGCTTGAGCAAATTCTCGTACTCGGCGACCGCCAGGATATTGCGGTCGCGATACCGGAGCTGGAAGGCGAGCTGATCGTTGAAGATATTGAGCCCGCCGGGTTGATCGGGATCGACGGCGAGGAGCATCGGGCTGTCGGCCGAGACCCAGTCGCACACCAGTGCCGCCCCGGTGTCCCGCCGCAAGCTCAGCGGGCGGATGGTCCTGCCGTTCTGAATGATCTCCATGTAGGCGTTGCAGATAATCGGGCGCAACCCGGTCGAGCCGTTGGCACGCCAGTCGATGCGCAGCAGCGCCACCGAGATGCGCGGGTTGCCGGCACAGGACACGCGCCAGGCCGTCATCGCCACCGTCGCACCACCGGTGAAGCCGTCGTCCACCGGCGACAGCGACGCGCTTGTCCCTGTCGGCGTCGAGGGGAACGGGGACGTGAGGCAGCCCGCGGGAATGGCCCGTCCGGCCGGGAGATCATCGTCCGGGCCGGCCCAGGCATGCGACAGCCCGTAAGCCAGCAACAGGACACTCAATGCAATTCTTGCCAGGAACACGGACACGCCCTCCCCGGCGCACGACAGGAATATCATCCGACTCAGACGGGAAAGCGGACCAAAACCTGACGCTGGCCGTCAGGCAACACGATGACGCCGTTGCGGGAATCGATGAACTGAATCGTGACCGGACCCAGGCCGGCCGTTTCCGTCGGCGCATGCGGTGCCCCGTCGAACGAGGTGCCGCCGGCGAAGCGGCGCAGATCGAACTGGATCAGCCCGTTCGGCCCGAGCCGCCCCTGGCCGATCGCCCAGTCCGCCGTGCCGGACGCCAGGTAGTGATAGCTGGCCAGGAAAATGCTCTCGCCACGGGTTTCGACGAAGTAGCCGCGGCCGCTCGCCGTCGGCGTCCACCACCAGCCGCTTTCCGCCGCGACCTGACTGACGCCGCCCAGCGCCACGGCCGCGTCGCGTATGTTGATCCGGCCGTAGCTGCGATAGCTGTCGCTGACCGTGCGCCCTTTGGCGGCAAGCTGGTCGAAGATCTGGCCGACCGTCGCGCCGGGCGAGATGGCCTTGAGCAGCGTGAAGGCCCCGGCGACATGAGGGGCCGCCATCGACGTGCCGCTGAACGACTGGAACCCGCCACCCGGCACCGAGGACGTGATGCTGCTGCCCGGCGCCATCAGCATTGGCCGCGACCAGGTGTTGGAGAAATAGGACACGCCGTCCGCCTTGGTGGTCGAGCCGACCGCGATCGCCGAGGAGATGCAGGCCGGCAGCGACACCCTGGAAGTCTCGCCGTCATTGCCGCTGGCCACGACGGTCGCGATGCCCTTGGCGCGCAACGCGTCGATGGTCGGTTTCAGCGACGATGTATCGCAAGCCGAGGTGAAGGCGCCGCCGCCGAGACTCATATTCACCGCCGCGATGCCGAGCGTGGCCGCCTGCTGGTTGACCCAGTCGAGCCCGCGCAGGATGTCGCTGGTATAGGCCGCCCAGCATCGCGTCGGGCAATCCGCGTCCTTGACCATCACGCCGACCTGCACCGCGACGATCGAGGCGCCGCGGGCCATGCCGGCAATATCGCCGCCGCTGCCCGCCGCGATGCCGGCGACATGGGTGCCGTGGTCGCAATCCTCCAGCGGACAGGGCCGGGCAGCACCGATCCCCAGCTGCGATGTCTGGCCATTCGGACAGGCCGAGTAGTCGGTTTCGTAGGCAGTGGTCAGGTTGGTCGAGAAGCAGGCCTCGGCGATCACCCGGCCCGCCAGGAACGGATGGGTCGAATCGACGCCGGTATCGAGCACGGCGACGGCTTTGCCAGTGCCGGTCAGCCCGGCGTCGTGCATCAGCGTGGCCTGGACCAGCGGGCCTGATTGCCGCAGCGACGGCAACAGCAGCAGATCCTCCTCGATCGCGGCGATATCCGGGTCGCCGCGCAACGCCGCGGCGGCGTCCGGCGTCGCCTCGACGACCATCTGCGGCACGGTCTGCAGGGCATGCAGTTCGTGCGCGCCGAGCTGTGCCATGCGGTTGCGCAGGAGGCCCGCGCGACCGCGCAGATCGCCATCCCCTCGCAGCGTGACGATGACGCGCGACCGCGAGGCCGCCGCCATGGCCGACCGTGTCGATCGCGCCATGCGCGCCGACGGATCCGTGGCGCGATCATCCCCCGCCGCCGGCTGGTCGCCGAAGGTGAAGCGCTCCAGCGTGATCGGCGTCGCCAGACCGGTCCAGTTGATCGTCGCGCGGATCGGGCTCGAGAATCGGAGTTCGAGATTGCCGCCCGGAATGAGCGTGATGCCGGCCTTCGCGTCGCCGCCGAGCACCGGGCCGCCTTGGAAGGTCTGGATCGGGGCGGTCAGGCCCAGGCCATCATAGGGCCCGGCCGCGATGAACCAGAGCGGCGTGCCATCGGCACGATAGAGATAGCCTGAAATCATCATGCGCGCGCCGCTGCGCTCGATGCCGAACCCCATGCCTGAACGCGACGGGTCGTACCAGAACCCCGTCGCCGGCTCGATCGAGGCGACTTCGAACTTCGCCGTGCAGGTCAGCGGCCCATTGACCGGGATGGTCGTGGTCGTCGCCGTGCCGCAGACAGCCTCGCTCCAGCCGACGAAGCGCGAATTGGTGGCGGCGATGGCCGTGAGCACCAGGGCAAAACCTTCCTCGATCTCGGCGGTGCACAGTGACGGGCAGTTCAGCCGGCGGTCGGCGCTGGCCACCGAACCCGACCCGCTGCCGCTGGTCGCGACCGTGACGGCAAACTTGCGGAAGGTCGACGCGTAGTCCGCAACCGAGAACAGGCGCTGGCCCCGCAGGGACAGATCGAACGCCTTCTGATCGTCGAAATTGGCGAGGGAGGTGTACTGATCGAGGACGAAGGTCCTGAGCGTGGCCGGCGGGAAATAACCGCAGAGATAGCCGCTGCCGTCGGACCGGAAATTCAGGGACGCGTAGGTTTTGCCATTCTGCTGGACGTTCATCGACACGTCGCACAGGAAGGGATCGGATATCCGCCCCCGCGATATGCCGATGACCCGCAGCAGCACCACCGAACGGTACGGGTTGTTGGCGCAGGGCTGGCGCCACAGCGCCAAGGAAAGCTTGGCCCCGTACCCGTCGTCGAGTTCCGGCAGGATCGTGGCCGAGGCCGGCGCCGCCAGCGGAAACGGTGTTGCGATGCAACCGCTGGGAATGGCGAGGCCCTGCCCGTCCCCGGCCATCATGCGCTGCCTGGCGGCGAGTTCCTCCCCCGGATCGGCCAGGGCCGGAAACCCGGCGCCGATTGCCAGTGCGATCGCCAAGACCACCCTCAGGATAAACACGCGTCCCTCCCCGGCCTGGGCCGATCAGCACGCTAGTACCACTCGCAATCAGCGTCAATTCTGCAAAAGGTTACCCGCTCGCGAACATGAGACCGATGTCGAGAGGGATCTTTTCAGTGTCGTCGGGCGGATTCATGACGCCATTGCGGGCGATTCTTGTCGGAATGCCCGGGAAAGGTGACCGGCAGAGCGGCTGCTAGATGCCGCCGATCCGCCTGGGGATCTCGATGTCGCGATGGACGTAGACGGAGAGGAGCAAGCCGAACCCCATCATCAGCGTCATCATCGCCGTGCCGCCATAGGACAGCAGCGGCAGCGGGATGCCGACGACCGGCAACAGGCCGGAGACCATGGCGATGTTGACGTAGAAATAGACGAACAGCATCACCGTGACGCCCAAACCCACCAGGCGGCCGTACTGGCTGCGCGAGCGGAAGGCGATGGCATAGCCGTAGATCAGCAGCAGGACGTAGAGCGAGATCAGCACCAGCCCGCCGGCCATGCCGAATTCCTCGGCCAGCGTCGTGAAGATGAAGTCGGTGTGATGCTCCGGCAGGAAGCTCAGGTGGCTCTGCGTACCCTGGAGGTAGCCCTTGCCGAACATGCCGCCCGACCCCAGCGCGATCTTCGACTGCAGGATGTGGTAGCCGGCCCCGAGCGGATCCTGCTCGGGGTCGAGGAATATCTCGATCCGTCGTCGCTGGTAATCATGCAGCTTGGCATAGGCGATCGGCAGCATCACCAGGCCCAGCGCGATGACGCTGGCAAACTTCCAGATGCGCACGCCCACCAGGAACAGGAGCGCGCCGCCGATCGAGAGCAGCATCAGCGCGGTGCCGAGATCGGGCTGCTTCATCACCAGCACGGCCGGCGCCAGGCACATCGCGACCGGCACGATCAGCCAGCGCAGGCGGCCGACATCCTCGATCGACAGGCCGTGGAAATAGCGGGCCAGCGCCAGGATCAGCGAAATCTTCATCAGCTCGGATGGTTGGATCTGGATCACGCCGAGATGCAGCCAGCGCTGCGCGCCCATGCCGACCTTGCCGACCAGCTCGACCGCGACCAGCAGTACCAGCGAGATGGCGTAGAAGACATAGGCGAAACGCAGCGAGACGCGGATGTCGATCACCGCGACGGTCAGCATCAAAAGGACACCGACGCCGAAGCGGGTGATCTGGCGGCTGGCCCAGGGGTCGAGATCGCCGCCGGCGGCCGAATAGAGCACGGCAAAGCCGACCGAGGCCAGCAGCACGACCAGCAGCACGAAACCCCAGTTGATTTCCCACAGCTTGCGGCCGAGCGACAGGCGGTCGCCCTGGTCGTCGAAGCCGAGCCACATCGCCAGCATCAGCCGTGGTCCTTCTTCTTCTCAGGGCTGACGCTTTCGGCCGCGAACCGGGCCCGGCCCGGGCGATTGGCCGGATCGAGGCGCAGGGTCTCGATCAGCACGTCGCGCGCGACGCCGGCGGCCGCGCCGGAGGCGCCGCCATGCTCGACCAGCACCGAAACGGCGTAGCGGGGCTCCTCGACCGGCACGTAGGCGACGAACCAGCCGTGGTGACGCTCTTCCCACGGCAGGTCTTCTTCCTTGCGGCGCTTGTTCTCGCGCTCCTTCATCGTGATGCGGCGGACCTGGGCAGTGCCGGTCTTGCCGGCCATGTTGGGCATCGGCGGCGGCAGGCGGAACTTGAAGGCGGTGCCGCGGGGGCCGCCGGTCACGGCCTTCATGCCGTCCTGGACGATCTTGATGAAGGCGGGGTTGACCAGCTGGCCGCCGGCCTTCGCCGAGACCGCCTGCACGCCCTCGGCCGGCATCTCGTCGGGCACCACCAGCCGCGGCTTGATCTGCTTGTTGGTGGCCAGCCGCGAGGTCATCACCGCGAGTTGCAGCGGCGTGACCAGCACATAGCCCTGCCCGATGCCGACGTTGATCGTCTCACCCTCGTACCAGGGTTTCTTCAGCGCCTGCTTCTTCCACGCCCGCGTCGGCGCGACGCCGGGTTTCTCGTTCGCCAGGTCGATACCGGTCTGCTCGCCCAGGCCGAAGCGCTTGGCCATGTCGGCGATGCGGTCGGGACCGATGCGGCGGGCGACTTCGTAGAAGAAGACGTCGCAGCTCTCCTCGATCGCGGTATGCACGGTCATCGCGCCGTGACCGCCGGGGCGCCAGCAATGGAAGCGGTTGTCGCCGAAATCGTAATGGCCGGGACAGGAAATCCGGGTATCGGCGGTGATCGCCCCTGCCTCGAGCCCGGCCAGGCCCACCACCATCTTGAACGTCGATCCCGGCGGGTAGACTCCCGAGATGGTCTTGTTCAACAGCGGCTTCAGCTTGTTGTTGTTCAGCGCCTGCCATTCCTTGGAGGAAATGCCGACATTGAACGGATTGGGGTCGTAGGACGGGTTGGAGACCAGCGCCAGCACCTCACCCGAGCGCACGTCCATCACCACGACCGCGGCACTTTCGTCCTTCACCCGCGTGGTGACGGCCTTCTGCAACTCGGCATCGATCGTCAGCACGATGTCGTCGCCCGGCTGCCCCTCGCGCCGGTGCAGTTCGCGGATCACGCGGCCATAGGCGTTGACCTCGACCGAGGTGTCGCCGGCCTTGCCGCGCAGGTCGAGGTCGTAGATCTTTTCGATACCCTGCTTGCCGATGCGGAAGCCCGGCAGTTCGAGCAGCGGATCGTCTTCGGACAGTTCCTTCTCGCTGACCGCGCCGACATAGCCGATGATATGGGTAAAGTACGACCCATAGTTGTAGTCGCGGGTTTCGCCGATATCGACCAGGATACCCGGCAATTCCGGGCTCTGCAGGTTGATGCGGGCGAAATCCTCCCAGGGCAGGTTTTCGGCCACCACCACCGGCATGAACTTACGCTTGCGCTGAATCTCGCGCAGGATGCGGGCGCGCTGATTGTCGTCGATCGAGATGATGGCCGACAGCCGCTCCAGGCTTTCGCGCACGTCGTCGGTGCGCTCGGGCACGATCAGTGCGCGATAGTTGCGGCGGTTGGAGGCCAGCTCGACACCGAAGCGGTCGAGGATGCGCCCGCGCGGCGGCGCCAGCAGGCGGACCGAGATGCGGTTCTCGTCCGACAGCACCTTGTACTGGTCGGATTGCAGCACCTGCAGGTAATAGAGCCTGCCGACCAAGGCGGAGAGCAAGCCGCCCTTCAGCCCCGCCAGCAGCAATGTGCGGCGGGTGAGCATCTTCTGCTGGTCAGCGTCGCGGCGGTCTGGCACCTCCGCCCCTCCTCAAAATCGAAACAAGCCCGCCGGCATCAGCCGGCGCGGCGCAGCACCGCGATCTCGACCCGCCCGAAGAACCAGGCCACGGCCGGATAGATCGCCACGGTCAGCACGAACTGCACGACGACCGACCTGGGGTCGTAGAGATGCAGAGCATAGAGCGAGGCGATCGCCCAGGAAACAGCGGCGGCGCCGCCCGCCATCAGCACGAAGCCCCACCAGCCGATGGCGAAGGACTTGCCGACGAAAACCTTGCGCTGCGACAGGCCGATGCCCTGCACCAGCACCAGGATGATCGAGGTGGCGCCGAACGGCATGCCGGTCAGCGCATCCTGCACGAGCCCCAGGATGAAGGCGGCCCAGCCCGGCATCAGTTCGGGCCGGAAGATCGACCAGTAGAACACGCTCATGACGGCAAAGCCCGGCACGACCGGACCGAAGAACGGCAGGCCGAACGGCACGGCGGCCAGCAGCACGGCGACCAGCGACAGGGCCGCCGGGGTCAGGCCGAGCAGCCGGACCTGCCACAGCTTTGCCGTCTCGACGACCATCAGCGCGGGCCTAGGAACTTCGACGGATTGAGGCTCGGTTGCGGCTGTTCGTAGCGCACCACCTGCACCCATTCGATCCGGGCCAGATCGACCAGCGGGCGGACGCGGACGATATTGTCGCTGACGCTCGCCACCTCGCCGATCGCCAGGCCCGGCGGCAACAGGCCGCCGTCGCCCGAGGTGACCACGCGGTCGCCCACCGACACCTGCGCGCTGCCCGGCAGGTATTCGACGCGCGGCATCGGCCCGTTGTCGCCGGCCAGGATGCCGCGGCTGCGCGCATTGCCGACCATGATCGGAATGCGCGAGTTCAGATCGGTGACCAGCAGGACGCGGGCGGCACGCTGGCCCGCCTCGATGACCCGGCCGACGAAGCCGAGATCGGCGGTCACCGCATCGCCGCGCTTCAGCCCGTCGCGCTGGCCGGCATTGACCAGCACGGTACGCACGAAGGCGCCCGCCGGTTCGGAGACCACGCGGGCGGTGACGAAGGCCATCTGCGGGTCGGTATTGACCTGCAGCAGGCGGCGCAGCAGCGCATTGTCCTGCTCCAGCCGCAGGGCGACCTGCTGCCAATGCTGCAGCCGCTGATTGTCCAGGCGCAGACGCTGATTCTCTTCCTGGAGATGCATCATCTCCTCGAAGGAATGTACCGCCGAGCGGGCGAGTTGGGTCGGCCGGGACAGAGCCGCCAACAGCGGCTCGGCAACATCGATTATCGCGACCCGCGCGCGCTCGGCCCACACGAAATCGGCGCGCGACATGGCAAGCAAGGCCAGCGACAGGGCAAGCAGCAGGGCGAAGGCGAAGCGTTGCGCCAACGCCTTGATCGGCATCGCGATGCGGGTGATCCGGCCGCCGCGCACACGCACTTAAGCTATCTCCCTCCCTCGCTCATGCCCGGCCTTTCACCGGTCTGGCTGATTCGCCGTGCCTTGCCCGTACCTTACATCGGATTGTAAAGCACGTGACCCAGGGTCTTCATATCCTCGAGCGCGCGGCCGGTGCCGAGCGCCACGCAGGACAGGGGCTCGTCGGCCAGGGTCACCGGCAGGCCCGTGGCATGGCGCAGCACGTAGTCGAGATTGCCGAGCAGCGCGCCGCCGCCGGTCAGCACGATGCCCTTGTCGACGATGTCGGCGGCCAGTTCCGGCGCCGTGTGTTCCAGCGCCACCTTGACCGCCTCGATGATCTGGCCGACCGGTTCGGCAAGGCTCTCGGCGATCTGGCGCTGGCTGATGACCAGTTCCTTGGGCACGCCGTTCATCAGGTCGCGGCCCTTGATCTCCATCGTCGGGCCGTTGCCGTCTTCCGGCAGGGCGGCCGAGCCGATCTGCTTCTTGATGCGCTCGGCGCTCGATTCACCGACCAGCAGCTTATGGTTGCGGCGGATATAGGCGATGATCGCCTCGTCCATCTTGTCGCCGCCGACGCGGACCGACTTCGAATAGACGATGCCGCCCAGCGAGAGGACGGCCACCTCGGTGGTGCCGCCGCCGATGTCGACGACCATCGAGCCGGTCGGCTCGGTCACCGGCAGGCCGGCGCCGATCGCGGCGGCCATCGGTTCCTCGATCAGGTAGACGCGGCGGGCGCCGGCGGATTCGGCCGATTCCATGATCGCGCGGCGCTCGACCGCGGTCGACCCCGACGGCACGCAGATCACGACCTGCGGCGAGGCGAAGGACCGGCGGTTGTGCACCTTGCGGATGAAATGCTTGATCATCTCCTCGGCGACTTCGAAGTCGGCGATGACGCCGTCGCGCAAGGGGCGGATCGCCTCGATATTGCCGGGCGTACGGCCCAGCATCATCTTGGCTTCGTCGCCGACGGCCAGAACCTGCTTCTTGCCGCGATGGTTGACGATCGCAACCACGGAAGGCTCGTTGAGCACGATGCCGCGGCCCTTGACATAGACCAGCGTATTGGCGGTGCCGAGGTCGATCGCCATGTCGGCCGACAGCATGCCCAGCAAGCGCGAAAACATCAGTTAGGTCCCACTTCCTTCACGGCCCGCTGACATCGCCATCCCCCAGATGGCGGCGCGCAGGAAACTTGCTCCCAAACCCGACGCCATTGCGGCGACGAGCTGTTTGAAACCTTCCCCAATTCTCAATTCGGCCGGCCCCAGGTGCATCCCCTGCACCCCGATCCCCCCGGCCCGCGCGCTTGCGGTCGGGGGGATAGCCGGTTCCGGCGCCACGGTCAACCGATCGTGGCGACTTATCCCCAATTGCCTCAGGCGGTCATCGCCGCCGGGGCGGTCTTCTCCCGCTTGGTCAGCAACTTGTTGAGCGCCGAGATATAAGCACGGACCGAGGCGACCAGCGTGTCGGCATCGGCGCCCTGGCCATTGACGGTCTTGCCGTTTTCCTCAAGCCGCACGGTGACTTCCGCCTGGGCATCCGTACCGGCGGTGACCGCATGCACCTGATAGAGCTGCAACCGCGCCTCGTGCGGGAACAGTTCCTTGACCGCGTTGAAGCAGGCATCGACGGGGCCGTTGCCGGACGCCTTGGTCGCCTTGACCACGCCGTCGATCTCGCACTCGATGACCGCGGTCTGCGGCCCCTTCGAGCCGGCGACGACCAGCAGCGAGACGAACTTCACCCGATCGTGGGCGTTGTGCAGCGAATCGTCGACCAGGGCGACGAGGTCTTCGTCGAACACGTCCTTCTTGCGGTCGGCCAGGTCCTTGAATCGCCGGAAGGCATCCTCGAGCTGGTTGTCGGCGAGGTCGAAGCCCAGTTCCTTCAGCTTGGTCTTGAAGGCATGGCGGCCCGAATGCTTGCCCATGACCAGGGTCGAGCGGTTCAGCCCGACCGATTCCGGCGTCATGATCTCGTAGGTGCCGGCATGCTTGAGCATGCCGTCCTGATGGATGCCGCTTTCATGGGCGAAGGCATTGGCCCCGACGATCGCCTTGTTGTTCTGGACGACGAAGCCGGTGACGGCCGACACCAGGCGCGAGGCCTTCATGATGTCGGTGGTGCGGATGCCGGTCTCGTAGGGCAGGAGGTCGCCGCGGGTGCGGATCGCCATGACGATCTCTTCGAGCGCCGCGTTGCCCGCCCGCTCGCCCAGGCCGTTGATCGTGCATTCGATCTGGCGGGCGCCGGCCTGCACGGCCGCGAGGCTGTTGGCGACGCCCAGGCCCAGGTCGTTGTGGCAATGGGTCGAGATCCGGGCCTTGTCGATATTGGGCACGCGCTCGATCAGCGTGCGGATCAGCCGGGCATATTCGTCGGGCAGGGTGTAGCCGACGGTGTCGGGCACGTTGATCGTGGTGGCGCCGGCCTTGATCGCGCTTTCGACGACGCGGCACAGGAAGTCGGGATCCGACCGGGTACCATCCTCGCACGACCATTCGACGTCGTCGCACAGGTTGCGCGCGATGGTCACGCTGTCGATGACCGCTTGGTGGACCGCCTCCGGCTCCATCTGCAGCTTGAACTTCATGTGCAGGGGCGAGGTCGAGATGAAGGTATGGATGCGCCCGCGCTTGGCCGGCTTCAGCGCCTCTGCCGCGCGCTCGATATCCTTGCGGCCGGCCCGGGAGAGGCCGCAGACCACGGTGTTGCGCAGCAGCTTGGCGACTTCGTTCACCGCCTCGAAATCGCCGTTCGAGGCGATCGGGAAGCCGGCTTCGATGATGTCGACGCCCATGCCCTCGAGCACTTCGGCGATGCGCAGCTTCTCATGCAGGTTCATCGAGGCGCCGGGCGACTGTTCGCCGTCGCGCAGCGTGGTGTCGAAGATATAGACCCGGTCCTTGCGGGTTGCCGTCTGGCTGGCCGTGTCGGTCATCGTCGTCGTCCTCGCATTGTCGGTCGGAGTGTCGCTGGGCGCCCCACCCGCCGCCTGTTCGGTGTACCGATATCGGATTGGCTTGGCCGTTCAGATGCTTCGGAAACAGTGTACCGAAAGCACCTTAACGATTCACAAAACTTCCCCGGATCGCCCGGTTTTACGCCCCCGTCGGTTGAGGGGGCAAGCGGATTCCGGCCGCAAGCCGCAGGAATCCCGGGTTACCGGGG